>DASYHC010000053.1:0-74592 GCA_035998995.1 Allobosea sp. | reverse complement strand
GGATTGCTTCGTCGCTTCGCTCCTCGCAATGACGGCGTGCTCTCCTGAACGCGCCGTTCGGGAACCGTTCCGGCGCCGGGCCGTTTTCTCCGGCGACCGAACCGGAACTGCCCCACCAATGCCAGTCACTGAAGCCTTCGCTGCCGAGCCCCTCGCTAAGCCGTCCCTGATCGCGATTCGGCGGGAAGCAGACGGCTATGGCATCCGCTTCGGCCTCAGCGAGGCCGAGGATGCGCGGATGCCGGGCCCGATCTTCGCGACACTGGATGAGGCAATGGCCTGGATCGAATGTATCGACCGTGCCGGCGGCCATTGAGGCGGCCTGATCGGGACGATTTGCCCGATGCCTGTCGATCGCGCGTTCTGACGGCTTGTCAAAGCGGGTCGCGATCGGGCATAGAGCCTTCCAACGGAGACGTGGCCGAGAGGCTGAAGGCACTCGTTTGCTAAATGAGCATACCCCACAAGGGTATCGAGGGTTCGAATCCCTCCGTCTCCGCCATCATTCCTGCGCCAAGGCGATGAGCTGATTGAAAGATCAAGGATCGCAGGCGCTCGAAATCCCAACGATCACCCCAACGCTCGTTCCCGCTCGCAAGTATGGTGCGGGGCTCCCATCACGCATCGAGCGATGCGATTCCGATTCGCGCCAAGCGCTGGCATGGGTTCGCAGCCGGGAAGCGGACATTCCTGGCGGTCCGCTCTTCGCTCCCGTGGATGGCTGAGGAGCGCTCTGCATCTGCGCATTGAGATGGATCGCAGCGCATCGACGAGGAGCGATCAATCGCGCGCGAAGCTGATAGCACCGAAAGCTGACTCAGGTTCATGTATCGCTCTAAATTTCGCGTTTTAGCCGGCGCTTGAACTTGGGCACACTCTGCTCTCTGGACGCTGGATCGCGAGAGGCAGAGCTTGAACATTTCACAATGGGGGGCTTCCACTGGAATGCTCCCAGCCACTCTTGCCGACATGGCCCACGCAATCCGGTTTCTCTCGGTCGATGCCATTCTAGCCGCAGGCGAAGGCCATCAGGGCGTGCCGCTCGGCATGGCCGAGATCGCGACCGCCCTCTATGCGCGGCATCTCAAGTTCGATCCGGCTGATCCGACCTGGCCAGACCGCGACCGCGTCGTGCTGTCGAACGGCCATGGCTCGATGCTGCTCTATTCCCTGCTGCACCTGACCGGCTACCACCACATCTCGCTCGATGCGGTGAAGCGCTTTCGTGAACTCGGCTCACCTTGCGCCGGGCATCCGGAGTACGAGCCGGCCGCCGGCATCGAGACCACCACCGGCCCGCTCGGCCAGGGCATCGCCAATGCACTGGGCATGGCGATCGCGGAAGCTTCGTTGAACGCCCGCTTCGGCGACGCGCTTGTCGACCACCGGACCTGGGCCTTCGTCGGGGATGGCTGCCTGCAGGAGGGCGTCGGGCAGGAGGTCATCCAGCTCGCCGGGCATTTGCGGCTGGGCAAGCTCACCGTCTTCTGGGACGACAACGCCATCACCGATGACGGAGCGACCGAGCTTTCGATTTCCGAGAACGTCGCCGAACGCTTCCGCGTCGCCGGCTGGCACGTCCAGGAGATCGACGGCCACGACATCGCTGCGATAGACGCGGCGATAGACGCCGCCAAGATCGATCCGCGCCCTTCGCTGGTTGCCTGCAAGACGACGATCGCGCGCGGCATTCCGCGCCTCGAGGGGCAACGCGGCGGCCATTCCGGCAAGCTCTTCCCCGCGGATCGCGTTGAGATGGCCGAGCGCTTCGGCTGGACGGGCGGATCGTTCGAGGTTCCCGAGCAGATCGCGGCAGCCTGGCGCGCGACCGCAGCGCGCGGGGTGCAGGAACGCGCAGCCTGGGCCGCACGGCTTGCGGAGACAAGCAATGCCGTGCGCGACGAATTCGAGCGCGTGCACGGGCGCACACTGAAAGCGGGCTGGCGCGAGGCCATCCATGCGTTCAAGCAGCGCAACGCACAGGACGGCGAGGCCGAGTTCTCGATCGCGGCCTCCGGTGAGATCGCGGCCGCGCTTTACGAGGTGTTGCCGGAGATGATGACGGCCTGCGCCGATCTGGAGGCGCCGACCAACCACAAGCGCCAGCTTGCCGCCTTCAATGCCAGCGACCGGGCCGGCCGCTATCTCCATTGCGGCGTGCGCGAGCATGCGATGGGCGCGCTCGCAAACGGCATGGTGGCACATGGCGGCGTGATCCCGCTCGCCGTCACCTATCTGCCGTTCTCGGACTATGAGCGGCCGGCGATGCGCATGGCGGCGCTGATGGGCCTGCCGACGCTGTTCGTCTTCAGCCACGACTCGATCGGCATCGGCAAGAACGGGCCGACGCATCAGCCGGTCGAGATCATCGCCTCGCTGCGGGCGATGCCGAACATGCTCGTGCTACGACCCTGCGACGCTGTCGAGGCGGCCGAGGCCTGGGAGATCGCGCTGGAACACCGCAGTGGCCCGGCCTCCCTCGTCTTCGCCCGCCAGAGCCTGCCGCAACTGCGGCGCGATGGCGGCCCCGAGAATCGCTCGGCCCGTGGCGCCTATGTTCTCGCCGAAGCCGAGGGCGGAGCGCGCAAGGTGACGCTGCTTTCGACCGGCTCGGAAGTGCAGATCGCGCTTGCGGCCCGCGAGCTGCTGCAGCGGGACGGCATTCCAACTGCGGTCGTCTCAATGCCGTGCTGGAGCCTATTCGAGGCGCAAGACCGCGCCTATCGCCGGTCCGTACTCGGAGAGCACTGCGTGCGCGTCGCGGTCGAGGCCGCTGTGAAATTCGGCTGGGAGCGCTGGATCGGCGAGGATGGCGGCTTTGTCGGCATGAGCGGCTTCGGCGCCTCCGGTCCGGCCGAGGAGCTCTACAAGCATTTCGGCATCACCGCCGAGGCCGTGGCGGCGCAGGCGCGCTCGCGCTTGTAAGCCTGGCAAAAAATCGGCGTCGCCCGATCAGCTCGTAGCAGGTCGCGGCGGACGCAGCATCGGCGTCAAGACGGGAGACGATCCGATCTGGATGGTTCCGAGAATGTCGAAGCCATGCCGCTGATAGAGCGGGATGTTCCGCGGATTCGAGGATTCCAGATAGGCTGCGACGCCGTCGCGGTCGCAGCGGGCGAGCGCATATTTCATGAGTGCGCTTCCGATGCCCTCGCCCTGCCGCATCGGGTCGGTGCCGATCAGCGGCAGATACCAGTGCGGCTCCTCCGGGTGGTAACGCGCCATTGCATCGAATATCCCTTCGACGTCGGGCAGGATCGCCGGATCGGCGTTCTCCTGGATGAGGCGATCGAGCGTCTCGATGTCGGGCTCCACGCCGGGCGGCAGCCACATTGCCGCGCCACCGCCATCCTCGCTCACATAGGCGCTGTCGCTCTCATAGGCGGCAGCACCGAAAGCGCGGATCAGCTCGGGCATCACGGCGAGATAGGCTTGCGGGTCTCTCAGCGACCAGCGCGCCATCGGATCGGTCGCAAAGGCAAGCGTGATGAGGGCGGAGACGGCGCTCGTTTCGTCGCGGGAGGCGGAACGGACTGCGATGGACGTCATGGGATTGGCCCCGATGTCTGCGGTCGACCCCAGCCGATATGGGATCGCCGACACGCCTCTGCCATGACCGCGCGCCCGGAGGCGTCAGGATGTGGACGGGTGCCGGCAGTCCGGCACCCGCACGACAGGCCGGACCGACCCGCTCAGTAGATCGTCAGCGCCGGCACATAGCTCACCAGCAACAGCACGATCATCGCCACCCCGAAGAAGGGCCAGAGCTCGCGCGTGGTCTCGCCGAGCGAGGTCCGGGCGATCGAGGTCGAGATGAACAAGGTCGTGCCGATCGGCGGCGTGTAGAGGCCGATGCCGAGGTTCAGCACCATGATGATGCCGAGCTGGACCGGGTCGAGCCCGATCGAGGCCGCGAGCGGCACGAAGATCGGCCCGAGCAGCAGGATCGCCGGCGGCAGGTCGATCGGCATGCCGACGAGCAGCAGCAGGATGTTCATCGCCAGGATGACGAAATAGGGGTTCGAGATCGTCGCCGAGACCCATTCGGCGAAACGCTGCGGCACCTGGTCGAAGGTCAGGATCCAGCCGACGATGGCCGAGCCCATGATGACGAGCATGACCACGCCGGTCGCGACGCCGGCCTCGACCATGCTGACCCGGAAGCGGCGCCAGCTCATGTCGCGATAGAGCACGACGCTCAGCACCAGCGCATAGAGCACGGCGAGAACTGCGATCTCCGTCGGCGTCGCGATGCCGAAGCGCAGGCCGAGCAGGATGAAGACCGGCATCAGCAGTGCCGGCATGCTGCGCCAGGCGAGCCGCGCCAGCTCCGCCTTGGAGACCGGCGCTTCCGGCGAGACATAGCCGCGGCGCCGCGCAATCCAGCTGCACAGCACGATAAAGCCGCCGGCCATCAGCAGACCGGGCAGGATGCCGGCGGTGAAGAGGTCGGCGATCGAGACGTTCGAGACCAGGGAATAGAGGATCAGCGGGATCGAGGGCGGGATCAGGATGTCGATGATCGCCGAGGTCGCATTGTTGGCGGCGCAGAGCGGCGCCGGATAGCCCTGCCGCTTCTGCCAGGGGATCAGCACCGAGCCGAGCGCGCTGGCATTGGCGACGGCGCTGCCGGAGACGCCGCCGAACACCACCGAGGCGACCACAGTCGTCGAGAGCGGGCCGCCGCGCCAGCGCTGCATCGCCTTGGAGGCGAAGGCGAGCAACTCGTTGCCCAGCGCTCCGCCAAGCATGAGCGAGCCCGCCAGCATGAAGAAGGGCAGCGCCAGCATCGGGAAGGACTGGGTCTGCTGGTACATCTGCTGGGCGATGATCGTCAGCGGGATCTGCCCCTGCACCAGCAGTGCCGTGCCCGCCGCCACGATCAGCGCATGGCCGACCGGGATGGCGAGCAGCATCAGGACGGTGAAGGCGACGATGAGGGTGAGGCTCATGCGACCTGCTCCTCTGGCCCCGGGACAGGCATGGCTTCCGGCCCCATCAGGGCGACGCGCACGGCCTGCGTCGTCGTGACGACGATGACCAGCGCGAGCCCGATCGCGAGGGTGTAGTAGCCATAGCTCGCCGGGATCCCCATCACCGGGGAACGGTCGATCCAGAGCATGTCTGCGAGCAGCAGGATGTCCTTGCTCAGCAGGATGTAGCTGCCGATCACGATCGCATGCCCGACCAGCAGCATGAGCCGCGCGCCTTGCCGTCCGAGCATGGCTAGCACGGTCTCGACCGCCATGTGCCCGCCCTTCTGCACGCCGAGCACGACGCCGGCCATGATGAAGACCGGGAAGAGCCGCTCGGGCAGCTCCTGCGCGAAGCGGAAGCCGCCGGATTCGAGCGCATAGCGCGCGCCGACATTGGCGGTGAGCATGGCGAGCAGCGCCGAGCCGACAGCGATGACGACCAGCTCGCAGAACCTGGCGGCGAGGCGGTCAACGCCATCAGCCAGGGTGATGGCACTTGCGCGCCACCCCGTCTCGGGCTGCCTGTCCATGGCGTCAGCCCCGCGCTGCCTTGGCGAGCCGGTCGACGAAATCACCGAAGGGCTTGGTCTTCCAGGTGTCGTAGACCTTGGCGGAGGCCTCGCGGAAGGCGGCCTGATCGGCCTCGTTAACCTGCAGCTTCGCATTCGCCTTGAATTCGGCCGCGAACTTGGTCTCGGCGTCGAGAAAAAGCTTTCGCTGCAATTCGCCCGCTTCCTTTGCGGTCGCCTTGACCACCTCGCGATCGGCCGGCGACAGCCGCATCCAGGTGATCTGCGACATCAGGAAAGGCGAGCACTCCCATTTATGCGCCGAGAGCGAGATGAAGCGGTTGACCTCGAAGAGCTTGGACGAGGCGATGTTGACGAGCGGGTTCTCCTGGCCGTCGACGACGCCCTGCTGGAGCGCGACGTAGAGCTCGCCGAAGGAGATCTGCTCTGTGCCGGCTCCGAGCGCCTGGAAGATGTCGATCGTCATCGGGTCGGGCGGGGTGCGGATCTTCAGGCCCTTGAGATCGGCCGGCTTGACGATCGGGCGCTTGCTGTTGGTGATGTGGCGGATGCCGTTGTCCCACCAGCCGAGCGGCACCATGCCGATCTTGGCGAAGCGCTGGTCGAGCTCGGCGCCGATCGGGCCTTCAAGCACCTTGAAGGCGTCGGCCGAGGTCGGGAACAGGAAGGGCAGGCCGAGCGCCGCGAGCTCCGGCAGCAGCGCCGAGGTCGAGCCCTGGCTGTTGACGGTCATATCGACTGCGCCGGTACGCAGGCTGGTCAGGAGGGACTGCTCGTTGCCGAGCTGTTCGGCGCCGGCGACGCGAACGGAAAGCCGACCATTGGTGCGCTCCTTGATCAGCTCGCCGAATTTGTCGGCCGCGATCCAGCGCGGATTGCCGGCCGCGGCGTTGTGGCCGAGCGTCATCGCGACCTGTGCCTGTGCCCCGCGCGGGAAGCTCAGCACGGCAGGCATCGCCAGCCCCGTGGCGAGCAGGGTCCGGCGGCTGAGGCCTCCGGCCGGCAGATCGATCTTCGTCATGTCATCCTCCCATTCACGCCGTTTCGACGGCTCTTGCTGGTTGTTTTGAGCTATGTCGCGTGCCGCCCCTGCAAGGCGCGGTAGGCGGCGATCACCTGGCTGTCGTCCTGCGCGCCGAGGCCGCGCCCCGAGACCGACAGGAAGAGCTGATGGGCGAGCGCCGCCATCGGCAGCGCTGCCTTGGCATCGCGCCCGGCTTCGAGGACGATGCCGAGGTCCTTGACGAAGATGTCGACCGCGCTGGTCACGCGCGGCTCGCGCTCCAGCATGCGGGCGCCGCGATCTCTCAGCATCCAGCTCGACGCGGCCGAGCCGGAGACGATGTCGAGCATGGCCGTGGTATCGACGCCAAGCTTCTCAGCCAGCGACAGCGCCTCCGCCGCGATGGCGAGATGGGCGCCGCAGAGCAGCTGGTTGACGGCCTTCGCCGTCGCCCCCTGTCCCGGCTCCTCGCCCATGAAGACGACCTTCGAACCCATGGCGTCGAGCACGGGCTTCACCGCCTCGAAGACGGGCCGCCGCGCCGCCGCCATGATGGTCAGGCTGCCTGCCTCGGCCCCGACGACACCACCGGAGACTGGCGCGTCGACCAGCGCATGGCCGGCCGCCTCGACACGCGTGGCAAGCGCCGCGACGGCAGCCGGCGGGCAGGTCGCCATCAGGATGACGGTGCCGCCTGGGGCGAGCTGGGTCAGCGCGCCCTGGCCGAACAGGATGTCCTCCGCCTGCGCCGCATTGACGACCATGAGGACGGCGGCCTCCCGGCGGGAGAACGTCTCGGTGAGCGAGCCGGCCGCTTCGCCGCCGGCAGCCTGCAAGGCGCTGCGGGCCTCGGCGCGCAGGTCGAAGCCGGTCACGGCGAAGCCGGCCTTGCCCAGATTGATCGCCATGGGCAGGCCCATCGAGCCGAGCCCCACAAAGCCGATCGTCTTCATCATTCCTCCCCGTCGCGTGTTCCCCTTGGCGGGAACCGCAGCGTGCTCCGGCTATTTCAGCCAGCCCTTGACCCGGTTGCAGAGAGCGTCCGTCGAGATGCCGTAGCGGTCATGCAGCGTCGGCAGCGCCCCCGCTGCGAGGAACTCGTCAGGCAGGCCGATCATGCGGAAGGCGGGATGCACGCCCTCGCGCATCAAGAGGCCGGCGACGGCCTCGCCGAGCCCGCCATTGACCGTGTGGTTCTCGGCGACGACGACGAGCCGGCCCGGCTTGGCGCAGGCTTCAAGGATCGTGGCGGTGTCGAGCGGCTTGATCGTCGGCACATGCAGCACGCCGACATCGATGCGGTCCTGCTCCAGCGCCTTGGCTGCTTCCAGCGCGCGCATCGTCATGATGCCGGAGGAGATGAACAGGACCTCGTAGCCGTCGCGCAGGAGCTTGGCCTTGCCGAGCTCGAACTTATAGCCGTACTCGTCGAGAACGAGCGGGACCTGCCCGCGCAGCAGGCGCATGTAGACCGGGCCCTTGTGCCGCGCCATCGCGGGCACGACCTGCTCGATCTCATGCGCGTCGCAGGGGTCGATCACCACCATGTTCGGCATGGCGCGGAACAGCGCCAGGTCCTCGGTCGCCTGGTGCGAGGGGCCGTAGCCTGAGGTCAGGCCCGGCAGCGCGCAGGCGATCTTCACATTGCGGTCTTCCTCCGCGATCGTCTGGTGGATGAAGTCATAGGCGCGGCGCGAGGCGAAGACGGCATAGGTCGTCGCGAAGGGCGTGAAGCCTTCCGATGCGAGGCCCGACGCCGCGCCGAACAGCAGCTGCTCGGCCATGCCCATCTGGTAATGCCGGTCGGGAAAGGCCTGCGCGAAGAGGTGCAGGTCGGTGTATTTGCCGAGATCGGCGGTCATGCCGACGATCGAGGGATCCTGTTTCGCCAGCTCGACCAGCGCATGGCCGAAGGGCGCGGGCTTGGTACGCTGTCCGTCGCCGGCGATCGAGGCGATCATCGCCGAGGTGGTCAGGCGCGGCTTACCGGAGCCGGGGTTAGAGGCAGCGGGCTTCATGACGGCTTCCTCTCGTCGAGCGCCGCGAGCGCGAGCTGCCATTCATGGGCCTCGACCCGGATGAAGTGGTTCTTCTCGCGCGCCTCGAGGAAGGGCACGCCCTTGCCCATCAGCGTGTCGGCGATGATCATGCTGGGCTTAGCCGTCTGAGCCTTGGCGGCGTCGAAGGCAGCCCGGACGGCAGGAAGGTCGTTGCCGTCGACGCGCTGGGTGAACCAGCCGAAGGCCTGCAGCTTCTCCGTCAGTGGCTCGAAGCCCATGACCTTGGTCGAGGGGCCGTCGGCCTGCTGGTTGTTGACGTCGACGACGGCAATCAGGTTGTCGAGCCCGTAATGGGCAGCGGACATGATCGCCTCCCAGACCGAGCCTTCGTCGAGCTCGCCATCCGAGAACAGGGTGTAGACATAGGACGCGGAGCTCTTGCGCTTGAGGCCGAGGCATTTGCCGACTGCGATCGACAGGCCCAGGCCTAGCGAGCCGCCGGACATCTCCATGCCGGGCGTGTAGCTCGCCATGCCCGACATCGGCAGGCGGCTCTCATCCGAGCCATAGGTTTCGAGCTCGTCCTCCGGGATGATCCCGGCCTCGATCAGCGCCGCATAGAGCGCGATCGCATAATGGCCGTTCGAGAGCAGGAAGCGGTCGCGTCCCTCCCAGTCGGGATCATCCGGCCGGTAACGCATCGCGTGGAAATAGGCGACCGCGAGGACATCGGCGATGTCGAGCGCCTGCGCGATATAGCCCTGGCCCTGGACCTCGCCCATCAGGATGGCGTGGCGGCGGATGTTCCAGGCGCGGCGCTCGAGCGAGACATTGTGGCCGAGAGGAGCGGTGCTCATGGTTCAGCCGTGGATCAGCATGCCGCCATTGACGTCGATGACGGCGCCGGTGACGTAGGCCGAGAGATCGGAAGCGAGGAAGAGGTAGATGCCGGCGACGTCGCTGGCGTCGCCGAGCCGGCCGAGCGGGATGCCCTTGATGATGTCCTTGCGCATCTCGTCGGTGAGCTTGCCCCCGGTGATGTCGGTCTGGATCAGGCCGGGGGTCACGCAATTGACGCGGATCCCGTCCGGGCCGAATTCGCGCGCCATCGCCTTGGCGAGGCCGAGCACGCCCGCCTTGGCCGAGGAATAATGCGGCCCGCCGAAGATACCGCCGCCGCGCTGTGCCGACACCGAGGACATGCAAGCGATCGCGCCTTGTTTCCGCGCCTGCATATGCGGGATGAAGACCTGGCTCAGGAACAGAACGCCCTTGCAGTTGATGTCCTGGACCCGGTCCCAGCTCGCCTCGTCGATCTCCAGCGTCTTCACCGGCTGGGTGACGCCGGCATTGTTGATCAGGATGTCGAGATGGCCAAAGGCGGTGATGACCTGGTCAGCTGCCTTCTGGCAGGACGCCTTGTTCGCGACATCGCAGCCGAGGCCGATATGCTGCGCGCCGAGCTCGGCTGCAGCCTGCTGTGCTGCGGCTTCGTCGATGTCGAGGATGGCGATGCGCGCGCCATGGGCGGCAAACAGCTTGGCGGTGGCGAGGCCGATGCCGCGCGCGCTGGCCGCGCCGGAAATCGCGGCGGTCTTGTTCTGCAGGAGCATTCCCATCCCTCGATCGGCAAATTCTTGTTGCCTGAGGGTGGCTCATGCTTCGGCACATGAAAAACGCAAAGATTGCGCTATCGCGTGAACTGTATTCACCTGTCGGCGGTGCAGCCCAAGTGCGCCCGAGGGGACACCCATGCGACGCTTGCCGCTTTCCGCGCTCCAGGCCTTCGAGGCGGCCGCCCGGACAGGCTCGTTTCGCGCCGCGGGCGAGGAGCTCGGGATTTCCCCGAGCGCGATCAGCCACGCGGTCCGCAAGCTCGAAATCCTGATGGGCGCCGCGCTATTCGAGCGGCAGAGCCGCGCGGTCCATCTCAATGTCGCCGGCGAGGCGCTGCTGCGCCATGTCGCGGCGGGGTTCGACGAGATGCGGCAGGGTATCGAGACCGTCGGCGCCCGCTCCGGCAATCTGCTGCGGCTGCATTGCGCGCCGTCAATGGCGGCGCAATGGCTGCTGCCGCGCCTGCGCGATCTCCTCGCCAAGCAGCCCGGCCTCGAAGTGCGGTTGGCGGCGGGCGTCGACTACCCACAATTCGAGCATGACGAGTTCGACGCCGACATCTGCTATGGGCCGCCGCGGCAGGAAGGGCTGATCGTCATTCCGCTCGGCGAGGAGACGGTTACCCCGCTCTGCGCGCCGGAGCTTGCCGAAAGGATCAACTCACCCAAGGACCTCCTCGGCGCCAAGCTGATCGAAAGCGACAATAAGCGGGTGCGCTGGACCAGCTGGTTCGACGCCAACGACATCAGCCCGCCGGCGCCGCGCGGTTCGCGCTTCGACCGCTCGTTCATGGCGATCGCGGCGGCCGTGGACGGCCTTGGCGTCGCGCTCGAATCGACGCGGCTCGCCGAGCGCGAGATCGCCGATGGCCGGCTGGTGGTGCCTCTGGCAGGGCGGGCGCAGGACGTGCGCTATGTCGGCCATTACCTGGTCTTTCCGCGCGTGGCGAAAGCGCGCCGTTCGGTCCGCATGTTCGCACAATGGCTGACGCAGGAACTGAACCTGCCATCACCGAAGATCTGATGTCTGGCGGCCTGGCACAATCAGTGGCCACGGGCATCTCGGCGACTGGCCTGCTCGACCGGCTATGACCCGATCCGGTTCGGTGTGATTGATCAGTCGATCGCGATATCGAACACGAGTTTCGAGTTGGGGCCGGTGGCCGTGTGTCCAATGATGTCGCACGACGTCTTGGAGCGCATCGGAGCCGCGCCTTCCAGCGTGAGCTTGCTGATCCCGAAAGTCGGGTGATAGGTGCCGCGGGCTTCATAGGCCGCTGCCGGGCAGCCCTTTTTGAAGACGTAGGCGGTGCCTTTGATGACGATGTCGGTATCGCCATCCTTCCAGGGCTGGCCGCGGAAGAGGACGGTTCCGGGCTTTATGGTGGCCGCTATCGACGCCTTCGGCCGATCATAGACGATCAGCCCCTTCGCAGCGTCGACGATGACGATCGACCCGTTGTGATCGTAGGGAGGGCCGTCGAGCTTGGCCTTGTTGATCTCGACCGGAACCTGTGTTCCGACGCTGACAGGTTGAGCTCCGGTCCTCGGATCCGATGGCCTGGCCTCGACGAGACGGCCATTCTCGCACCTTTTCCAGATGTCGTAGACCCCCTTCTCCTCCTGCATTCTCCAGATCGGGAAACAGAATCCTGGACCACCGATTTCGATGTCGGGCCAGGCGCGATCGCTGCCCTTGATGAAATCCAGACCAGCCGCGGGAACGCTCAACGCCGTCCGCCACCCTCCGGCGCCATTGGCTACGATGAGCGACATCTGCTGCCCAACCATCCCGAAGCACAGGCTCGCTCCGGCCGTACCGGTCTCGGTCAGGATGATTTCGCTGATCCCATCGTCATTGATGTCCTTGACCTCGGTCGCCTGTTCGAGCTTGCCGCCTCCGATCCGCAGACACTCGCTGTACTCTCGGGACATCTTGGCCACCGTGGCGATCGCGGCGTTGATCTCGGGCTGAGTGAGCGAAAACGTAGCGGTAGATGAGAGAGAGAACCCCGCTACGATCAATAAGGCATGCACAGAAAGTCTGCTCATCGGATTCCTTCAGCCTAGGTCAGGAATCCTGTCTAACTCCGAAGTGTTGATATGGGCTGACGGATATTCGCCACATTGTCCGATGCGGATTTCGGATCGGGAAACGGTCGACTTCGATCGGACGCCGACATGTTACTGGCGAATGGAAGCCCGGTTCCTGCCAGCCATTCTCGCATCGTGACCGCAGCCGGAACGTGCCGGAGGCGAGGCTGGCTCCCGACCGCTCCCGCTTGCTTACTTGACAAGGCGCATGATCTATTATAGGAATAATAACCTAAATAGGCTCATTTTCATATGGAGTGCCGATGCCCACTACGCTCCGCCTCGCTCTTCCGTTTCTGGCCGCCGGGCAGGCGCAGAAGCATGTCACCCATAACGACGCGCTGATGGATCTGGACGCGCTCGTTCAGCTGCGCGTTGCTGCCCGCAATGTGCTGTCGCCGCCTCCGGCCCCGGCCGAGGGGGGGATCTGGCTTCTCGGAGCCAGCCCGCTCGGTGACTGGGCGGGACAGGGCGGGCACCTGGCCGAGCGGCGCGATAGTGGTTGGATCTTCCATGTGCCCCGCTCCGGCTGGATAGCCTGGGTCGAGGACGAGCAGGTGCTTCTCATCTACGACGGCTCCGCCTGGCGCGGCGTCCTCGATGGCGGGGCGCCGGCTTTGCTGACGCGTTTCGGGCTTGGCACCACGCCCGATGCGACCAATCCGTTTGCGGCCAAGCTGAACAAGGCGCTGTGGACGGCCCGCGGGGTGGGCGAGGGCGGCGATGGCGCTCTGCGGATCACCCTCAACAAGGAAGCCGCCGGCGGCGTGCTCTCGCTGCTGTTCCAGAGCGGCTATTCCGGGCGCGCCGAAATCGGCCTCGTCGGCGACAACGACCTGCAGTTCCGCGTCTCCGCCGATGGTTCCCTCTGGCAGGAGGGGCTGCGCATCGATGGTGCGACGGGCGCGCTGCGACTGCGCGCCGGTTCTGCCGCTGCGCCAAGCTTGTCTCCCGCAGGCGACAGCAATACCGGCCTGGTCTTCCCGGCGGCCGACACGGTCGCGATCTCGACCGGAGGGAGCGAGAACCTGCGTGTCGCGCCGGGGCAGGTCCTGATCGGCACACAGTCCAGCCTCGACCCGAGCCAAGCGGTCGCGGCGCGGTTCCAGATCGCCGGCACGGCGGCAGGCAGTGCCGCGATGGCGCTCGGCCGCTATTCGGCCAACTCCGCCAGCGCCTCCTTCAACTTCGTGAAGTCGCGCGCGGCGCTCGGCGGCCATGTCGCCATCGTCAGCGGCGATCAACTCGGCGCGATTCATTTCGACGGCGATACCGGAACGGCGTTCGAGCTCGGCGCACGCATCTTCGCGAGCGCCGACGGAACGCCCGCGGCTGGCAGCATGCCGTCGCGGCTGAGCTTCGCGACCTCGCCATCGGGCTCCGCGACGCCGGTCGAGCGGCTGCGGATCGCCGCCGATGGGCGTACGAGCTTTCCGAGCGCCGGCACCACGGCGGCGGCGGCAAACGCCGTGCTCGACAGCGCGACCGGCAACAGCCTGCTGCGCTCGACCTCGTCGCGCCGCTACAAGCGCGATATCGAGCCGCTCGATCCGGTTGCGGCAGATCGGGTCCTCGATCTCGTCCCGGTCCGCTATCGTTCCGCGGCACCGCAGGATCGCGCCGAATGGAGCTGGTACGGCCTGCTGGCCGAGGATGTGGCGGCGGTCGATCCGCGCCTCGTCCATTGGGGGTATCAGGAAGACCAGTACGACACTCCAGCCAAGGACGCGGCTGACGCCGGCGAGCGCTGCCTGCACCCGGACGCGCAATTGCGGCCCGATGCGGTCCAGTACGACCGGCTGAGCGTCCTGCTGATCGATGTGGTGCGCCGCCAGCGCACCACGATCGCCGGGCTGACGGCGCGCGTCGATGCCCTGGAGACGCTGGCCGGCCGCGGCGCCTGAACTTAGCGGCGCAGCCGGCCGCCGTACCGTCTCAATCGGTGAAGACGACGGCCTTCTTGCCGTTGAGCAGCACGCGATCTTCGAGGTGGTAGCGCACCGCCCGCGCCAGCACGCGCCGCTCGATGTCGCGGCCCTTGCGGACGAGGTCGTCGGGCGTGTCGCGATGGCTGATGCGCTCGACGTCCTGCTCGATGATCGGGCCTTCGTCGAGATCGGAGGTGACGTAGTGCGCGGTCGCGCCGATCAGCTTCACCCCGCGCTCATGCGCCTGATGATAGGGCTTGGCCCCCTTGAAGCCCGGCAGGAAGGAGTGGTGGATGTTGATGCAGCGGCCCACCAGCTTGGCGGACAGGCCATCGGACAAGACCTGCATATAGCGGGCGAGCACGACGAGATCGCTCTGCGTGTCCTGGATCAGGCGCCAGAGTTCGGCCTCCTGCTCCATCTTGGTCTGCCGGTTGACCGGCATGTGATGGAAGGGCAGGTCGCCGAGATCGGTCGAGGCGATGTGCTCGCGAGCGTGGTTTGAGACGATTGCGGTGATCTCCATCGGCAGTTCGCCGATGCGCCAGCGATAGATCAGGTCGGCCAGGCAGTGGTCGAATTTCGAGACCAGCAGCAGCACGCGCTTGCGAGCGGTGGCGTCGCGTAGCGAGACGCTCATCTTGAAGCGCGCCGCCAGCTCGTCGAAGAGGCCGCGGATCTCGGTGGCGCTGCGCGCGCCTTCCAGCCGGTCGAATACCACCCGCATGAAGAAGCGGCCGGTTTCGAGGTCGTCGAACTGCTGCGCGTCGCGGATGTTGCAGCCGGCTTCGGCCAGCAGTGTCGAGACGGCGGCGACGATGCCCGGCCGGTCGGGGCAGGACAAAGCGAGGATCATCGGAGAATTGGACATGTGACGGATCGGCCCGCTCGCGCGAGTCCCTGAAAGACTGAAGGATCGGAAAGGTCGAATGAGCGGAGGGCGCGCAGCGCGCTGCCGTCAACCTCGGCCGGTGGAGCGGTCGATAGAGATCTGGCAGCCAAATTCGGCCGCGGAGGCGGCGAACCATGACCAGAAGCTTCCTACCATGCTGCGCGCGACCATGATCTCGAACACGGATCCACCCGGCCCGTCAGCGAGCCGCCAGAGATGCACACCGATATGGGCGATGCTTGTCAAGGCGATATCGCGATCCTTGCCTGCGAGATCCTGATGGCCTGCCAGGCGCTCAGCCTCGTCGAGGCGCTCGCCAGGGACTATCCGATCGCAAAGGGCAGCCGCGCCGCGCTCGATGCTGTGCGCTCGGTGATCGCGCCCTCGCTCCAGGGCGACCGCTGGTACGCGACGGAGATCAACCAGGCGCTGGCGCTGCTCCGCTCCGGGGCCATCGTCGAAGCCGTCGAGAGCGCGGTCGGTACGCTGGAATAAGATCGGATGCGCCCGGCTCAGGCAGGGCGCTACGGCGCCTGTTCGGCACTTCGCAACGTCTTGGTACCATCATGGTGCGAGTCGTCCGGAGAACCCGCGTGGAAACCAACCTCTACCCGCCCGTCAAGCGCTTCCTCGAGGAGCTCGGCTATGCCGTGAAGGGCGAGATCGGCCGCTGCGATCTCGTCGGCCTGAAGGACGGCGATCCGACGGTGGTGGTGATTGGGGAACTGAAGCTCGCCTTCAATCTGGAGCTGATCCTGCAGGGCGTCGACCGTTTGCGCCTTGGCGACGAGATCTGGCTGGCGGCGCAGCTCTCGGCGAGGGGCAAGGGGCGTGAAAGCGATCCGCGCTATCGCGATCTCTGTCGGCGCCTAGGTTTCGGGCTGCTCGGCGTCAGCAGCACCGGCCGCGTCGAGGTGCTGGTCTCGCCTGTCGCGCCGACGCCGCGCAAGAACGCCAAGGCGCGCTCGCGGCTGGTCGACGAGCACCGGCGGCGCAAGGGCGATCCTGCGGCCGGCGGCAGCACGCGCCGGCCGATCATGACCGCCTATCGCCAGCAAGCGCTCGCCTGCGCGGCCGCGATGAGCGCCGCGCCCCTGCGTCCGCGCGATCTCAGGCCGTCATGCCCGGATGCCCAGAAGATCCTGCATCGCAATGTCTATGGCTGGTTCGAGCGCGCCGACCGCGGCGTCTACGGCCTGACCGAGGCCGGCCGCAGCGCGCTGGCGCAGTGGCAGATGGCGCCGTCGCCGATCGGCGCGGTGGCGCTGGCCTGAGCGCGTGACGACCGCAGAGCTTCGCCTCAATCGTTGATGATCGCCCGCAGGAAGCGGCGGGTACGCTCCTGCGTCGGATGCGTGAAGAAGGTCCGGGCCGGGGCCTCCTCGACGATCTCGCCGGCGTCGAGCAGCATCGCCCGGCTGGCGACACTCTTGGCGAAGCCGATCTCATGGGTGACCACGACCATGGTCATGCCGTGGTCGTGATGGACCTGGCGGATCACCTGCAGCACCTCCTCGCGCATCTCGGGATCGAGCGCCGAGGTCGGCTCGTCGAACAGCATCAGCGTCGGCCTCATCGCCAGGGCCCGGGCAATGGCGACGCGCTGGCGCTGGCCGCCGGAGAGCTGGAACGGGTAGGCCTCGGCCTTGTCGGCCATGCCGACGCGCTCGAGCAGCCGGCCGCCCTCGTCATTGGCCTCGCGCGCCGATTGGCCGAGGATCTTCATCGGTGCGATCGTGATGTTCTGCAGCGCGGTCATATGGGGGAACAGGTTGAAGTTCTGGAAGACGAAGCCGGTCGAGAGCCGGATCTTCTGCAACTCCGCCGCCGTCGCGGTCGCGACATTGCGGCCGCCGACCGAAATCTCGCCGGCATTGATCGTCTCCAGCCCGTTGATGCACCGCAGCAGGGTGCTCTTGCCGCAGCCGCTCGGCCCGCACAGCACGAGCACCTCGCCCTCGGCGACGTCGAGCGAGAGTCCGTTGAGGACCTTCACCTCGCCATAGGATTTATGGACGTCGCGGATACGGATGAAGCTTTTGGCTGCCGGCGCGGCGGTCGTCGCCACGACCTTCAGATCGGTTGCCATTTCTGCAGCCTTTCGATCATCCGCATCATGATTGTGTAGCCCCAGATCAGCGCGACATAGAGCAGCGCCGCCCCGGTGTAGAATTCGAGCGGCCGGAAGAACTGCACCGTCAGTTCCTGCGCCCGGAACATCACCTCGGGCACCGCGATCAACACGGTCACGGTGACGTTCTTGATCACGGTGATGTGGACATTGGTCAAAGAGGGCAGGGTGGCGAAGAAGGCTTGCGGCAGGGTGATGTAGCGCATCACCTTCCAGCGTGAGAAGCCGAGCGACTGCGCCGCCTGCACCTGCGTTTGCGGGATCGCCTCGAGCCCGCCGCGGAAGGCCTCGCAGGCCAGCGCCGCGCCGTTGAGCGAGAGTGCGATGATCGAGCTCATCGTCGGCGAGAGCGAGCTGCCGGTCAGGATCGGCAGCACGTAGTGGATCCAGATCAGCAGCACCACCACGGGCAGCGTGCGGAACAGGTCGACGAAGACGACGGAGACGCCGCGCACCAGCCTGCGCCGCGACATGCTCATAGCGGCGAGCATGACGCCGATCAGGGTCGAGAACAGGATCGCCGGGAAGCTTGTCCACCAGGCATGCCAGAGGCCGCCGGCGAGATACGGCCCGTAATCGCTGAGAACGCCGAACTGGAAGGTGTAGTTCATGTCCTGACCCGGCCGGAACTGCAGGCGAAAAGGGACGCGCCGGTGCGCGGCGCGTCCCGGACGAGGTCAGCGCGGCCCGGTGGCGAGCTCGGGGGGCAGCTTCCATTTCTCGGCGAGGGTGCGGTACCAGCCGCGCAGCTGCATCGCTCGGACATAGGTGTTGAGGAACACCACCAAGTCGAGATCGGCGTAACGGACGGCGTGATTCATGCTCGTCCATTCGGTCTTGTCGGCGGCGAACCGGATATTGCGCAGCTCGGTCGGTCGCTCCTCGGCACGCATCGCGTTCGAGACGGAATCGCCGATATAGGCGGTGGAGCGACCCTGCATCACCTCCAGCACCGCGGCGGCGGTGTCGGAAAGCGGGGTCACCTTGGCGTTCTTGAAGGTGCGCTGGGCGAATTGCTGCGCGGCCGTGCCGCTGACGACCGAGACGGTGTTGCCCGCCTTGTCGAGGTCCTCGAAGCCCTGCACCGGGCTGTCGGCGCGGACCATCGCGGTCGAGGAGAGATAGCCGATCGGGTCGGTGAAGGCGACGGCGGTGGCGCGCTCGGGGGTGGCGCCGAGGCCACTCATCACCACGTCCCATTGTCCAGCCTGGAGCCCGGCGACCAGCCCGCTCCAGGTCGTGTTGACCAATTGCACCTTGATTCCGGTCATCTGCTCGAAATTGCGGATGTCGTCGGCTATGAAGCCCTCGTATTCGCCGCTCTTCGGGTTGAGCAGGACGAAGCGGTTCCAGGGCGCGACGCCCACGACCATCTTCTTGTCCTTGATGATCCGGTCAAGCGTCGGCCCGGCCTTGGCGGCCGAGGCCGAAAGCACAGCGATCGCGGTGATGGCGACAGCCATCGTCATGGCTGCGATGCGTCTCAACATGATCTTCCCCTCCCTGTTGCGGGCCGTCTCTGCGGCAGCCCCTTGCTGGCTTGCGAATCTCAGTGAACAGCGTCGGTGGCGAGTAGGCTCTCGAAACCGACGATCGGTGCGGTGGCGTTGGGATCGATCACGACGTCGAGCACATGAGGACCTTTCGCCGCCCGCCCGCGGGCGAGGCCGGCGGCGATCCCGGCCGGATCGGTGATGCGCTCGCCTCCGCATTTCAGCGCGCGGCCGAGTTCGGCGAAATCGATGTCGAGGAAGTCGCATTCGAGATAGCGGCCCATCACCTTCTGCTCCCAATGGCGCTGGAAGCCGAGCGTGCCGTTGTTGAAGACGACGACCTGGACCTCGACGCCGTAGCGCGCCGCCGTCTCGAGCTCGTTGAAGACGTAGCCGAAGGCGCCATCGCCGGTGACGCAGACGACGTTGAGCGAGGGATCGGCCAGTTTGGCGCCGATCGCAGCCGGCAGGCTCCAGCCGATGCCGCCGGTGCCGCGCGGCGACAGGATGAAGCGGCCTGCCTTCGGCACGTCGATATGGCTCATCGCCCAGCCGGTAATGTAGCTCGCATCGGTGACGATCAGGGTCTTCGCGTCGGCACGCGCCGAGATCTCGGCGAGCAACCGCTCGGGCCGGATCGGCACCTGGCCGGAGGTGGCGACGGGACGGAATTCCTCGCGCCAGTCGCGCGTCAGGGTATCGAGACGCTCGCGGCCGGCGGCATCGGTGCGCGCCAGGCCATGCTCGGCGCAATGGGCGAGCAGGTCGCGCAGCGTGTCGCGGACATCACCGACCATGGCGATGTCGGTCGAGAAATTGCGACCGATCTCGGCCGGGTCGATGTCGAGATGGATCAGCTTGGTGCCGGGTTTGGGCAGGGTCCAGTCGCTGTAGCAGAGCTGCCCGGTGCGCGATCCCAGCACGAAGACGACATCCGACTCGGCGAACAGCGTGTTCGAGATGCGGCCGCGGCCATAGCGCCCGCCTGTGGTCGAGCCGAGCGGGCCGGCGGCGAGCGGGTGGGCATCGGCGATGGCGCCACGTCCGGTCATCGTCGTCGCGACCGGCATGTCGAACAGCTCGGCCAGGAGGCGGACCTCCTCCTCGGCGCCGGAGATGATCGTGCCGCCGCCGGCGATCAGCAGCGGCCGGCGCGCCGAGGCCAGCAATTGCGCGGCCGCGGCGATCGAGTCCCGGCTCGCCCGGACCCGGTTGGCCGGAAAATGGCTGTAGGCCGGGTCGGCCCAGGTCTCGGCCTCGGCCTGCGCCGCCATCACATCGCCCGGGCAAAGCAGAACCACCGGGCCCGGACGTCCCGTCGTCGCGATCCGGAAGGCCTTGCGCACCGCATCGCCCGCCTGTTCCGGCATGTCGATGCGGATGACCTCCTTGACGTAATGAGCGAGCGCCACGGCGTGGTCGAGCGCGCTGCTGGCATGCTTGTTCTTCAGCCGCAGCGCATGGTCCTGCACCAGCGCGATCACCGGCACGGAGGAACGCTGTGCTTCGAGCAGGCCAGTGATCAGGTTGGTCGCGCCTGGGCCGAAGGTCGCCGCGCAGACACCGGGGCGGCCGGTCACCTGGGCATAGCCATGCGCCATGATCGCCGCATGCTTCTCGTCGCGCACCGTGACGATGCGGGTGAAGGAGCGGTCGACCGCGTGGAAGACATGGATCGGGTCCTCCATGCCGAACAGGCACGTCACCCCATGGCTCTTCAGGGTCGCGTAGAGCAGCGCGCCGCCGGTCCCTTGCATCGTCGTCTCCCGTTGACGTTTTGCTTGTGTTGCATATTATGCAACATGTTGTTTATTCATGGTGGCGGCGCTTTGCTGCCGCGTCAAGCCGCAATGCGAGGCCCGATGAAATCGATCGAAAAGGCCGTGAGCGCGCTGCAACTCATGGTCGAATCGGGGGGGGAGCTGCGGGTCGGCGACGTCAGCCGCCACCTCAAGGTCAATCGCAGCACCGCCTCGCGCCTACTGGCTTCGCTGGCGGGGGGCGGGTTGATCGAACAAGACCCGCTAACCCAGCGCTATGGCCCGGGAATCCTCACCGTCCAGCTTGCCGCCGGCTTCCATCGCAAGTTCGACGTGGTCGAGCAGGCGCAGAAGGACATGGAGGCGCTGGCGCGCGAGACACGACACACGGCCTGGTTGGGGGTGCTCTCGGGGGCCGAGGTCGTCGTGCTCAAAACGGTGCGCGGCTCGCAACCGATCCAGTTCGCGGTCGAGCCCGGCCACAGGCTGCCGGCCCATGCTGCGGCGATGGGCAAGGCGCTGCTCTCGCTCAAGCCGGACCCGGAGATTCGCGAGCTGTTCGAAGGCACGTTGGCGGCCACCACCGGGCAGACGCTGCACTCTGTCGACGACCTGCTGCGCGAGCTGGCGCAGACGCGCCTACGCGGCTATGCGATCTCCAACCAGGAGCTCTTCGACGGGGTGAAGGCGGTCTCGATCGCGTTGACCGAGCGGCACAAGGGCACCTCGATCGCGGTCAGCGTCTCTTATCCGCTGTTTGCCCTTCCCGATGGCGACGACCAGCCGATCATCGATGCGTTGCTCGGCTTCGGCCGCCATTTCGGCGCTCGCATCGGCGACACTCGCTGGACGCGCTGACCTCGGCTCGCTGGCGCGCAACGGCTTGCTGCGGGTCTCGCACGATCGAACTCGACGGCCGAACCCGCCCAAACCCTGAGCGCTGGCGGGCTGCGCTCGCCGTCTGGCGCAGCGCTCAGGGGGCGAGCCCGGCGAGCCCCGCGAGTCTGCGCGTCAGCTCGGTCGAGGACATCGGCTTGGCGAGCGGGAAAGCCTGTCCGGCCCAGAGCAGGGTGAAGTCGTCGCGGCCGGCCGCCTCGGCGGCGCTGCGCAGCGGTCCCAGTGCCGTGCCGGCGGTCGGGAAGGCCGGGGCGATCTCAGAGATCGGGCCGAGCTCCGCCATGGCGCGGTTGACGATGCCGCGCGCCGGCCGGCCGGTGAACAGGTTGGTGATCGCGGTCGGCCGCTCGCTCATGCCGAGCGCCTTGCGATAGATCGGCGAGATGCTCGCTTCCGGCGTGAACAGATAGGCGGTGCCGACCTGGACGGCGGCCGCCCCAAGCGCAAAGGCCGCCTCCACCCCGCGCCGGTCGGTGACGCCGCCGGCCGCGATGACCGGGACGGAGACCGCGTCGACGACCTGCGGCACCAGCGCGAAGGTACCGACCTGCTCCGAGATTCGATCATTGAGGAAGATGCCGCGATGGCCGCCGGCCTCGGCGCCCATGG
This sequence comes from Allobosea sp., assembly GCA_035998995.1. Classification (GTDB taxonomy): domain Bacteria; phylum Pseudomonadota; class Alphaproteobacteria; order Rhizobiales; family Beijerinckiaceae; genus Allobosea. The sequence continues at coordinate 52,663 of DASYHC010000053.1, read as the reverse complement.
CGATGACGGCGTCGACGCCGTGCTCGGCCAGCCAGCGCGCCTCGGGCACGGTCGTGGCGGAGGCGATGATCCTGGCGCCGGTCCGCTTGACCCGCTCGAACAGCTCCGGCGCAGGCAGGCCGAAATGGAAGCTGACGATCTCCGGCCGATACTCCTCGAGCACGGTGGCGAGCGAGGTATCGAACGGCGTGCGGCCGCTCGGCGTCTTCGGCATGTCCGGATCGAGCCCGGCCTCAGCATAGTAGCCGTCGAGGTGCTTCAGCCAGGCCGCCTGCCGGGCAGGATCGTCGGCCGGAGGCGTGTGGCAGAAGAAGTTGACGTTGATCGGCCGGCGCGTGCCGGCCCGCACCGTGTCGAGCGCCGCCCTGAGGCCCGCCTCATTGTATTGTGCGCCCGCCAGCGAGCCGAGGCCGCCGGCTTCGCTGACGGCGATCACCATCTCCGGGGTCGAGGCGAGGGCCATCGGCCCCTGGATGATCGGCAACTCGATGCCGAACAGGTCGAGCAGTCGCGCTTGGGCGGTGCTGGTCATGATTGGTCCTCGCGGGGGCGAACGGGGCGGCGGCCAGTGTCGGCCGCGGCCCGTCGGTTTCAAAGGCCAAGCTCAGCCCATCCGCAGTGCAGGATTGGGCAAGACCGGTTCGAGATCGCTGGCGGCGAGACTAGCTCGCCGCGCGTCGCTTGCGGTATTCCGGAACGGGCAGGCCGCCCCAGCCCCAATTGTCGAGCTCGACCTCCTCGATCACGACGAAGGTCGCGTCGAGCGGCTTGTTCAGCACGTCGAGCAGGAGCTGGCTCGTACCCGCGATGAGCCTGGCCTTCTCTTCCGCAGTGGCGGCGTTGCGGCCCGGCCCGGAGCCTTCGCGCGTGATCTGGATGGTGACGATCGGCATGGAAGCCTCCTCTGGCTTGGCGTGATCAGTCAGTGGCCGGCGCTCTGGCCGCCGTCGACATGCAGGATCTCGCCGGTGACGAACGGCGCGCCCTCCAGGAACAGCACGGCGTCGACGATGTCCTTGACCTCGCCCAACCGCTTCACCGGATGGAGGTTGGCCAGGAACTCATGCGTCTGCGGCGCGTGCATCGGCGTCTTGATGATGCCGGGCGAGACCGCGTTCACCCGGATGCCCTGCGTGGCGTATTCGATCGCCAGCGCCTTCGTGGCCGAGTTGATGCCGCCCTTGGTCAGGTTGGCGAGCACGGTCGGGACGCCCGCGACGGCTTGATCGGTCAGGCTGGTGGTGATGCTGACGATGTGGCCGGAGCCCTGCTTCAGCATCGCGACCGCAGCCTGCTGGGTGATGTGGAAGAAGCCGGCGAGATTGGTCGCGATCTTCCCCTGGAAATCCTCGGTCGTGTAGTAGGTGAAGGGCTTGGCGATGAAGATGCCGGCATTGTTGACCAGCGTGTCGACGCGCCCGAAGCGGGCGAGTGCCTCGCGGACGAGCCGCTCGGCGGTTTCCGGGTCGGCGATGTCGCCGGGGATCGCCAGGACGTCCGGATCGCTGCCCTGCCTGATCGAGCGCGACGTCGCGACCACACGATAGTTGCGGTCGCGGAAACCCTTGACCAGTGCAGCGCCGATGCCCTGCGAGGCGCCGGTGACGATGGCGACCTTGCGTTCGTTGCTCATGATGATCCTCACTGTCTGGTCAGCGAGCAGGATTGCCGCTGATGGCCATGTCTGGCCTGGTGAGGGGAATTTGGAGCGTGCCGCCAAGCGATTGAATGCCCGCTGATCGGCAGTCACTCTTCCGAATGAAGGAAGAATGGCTACGAAGGTCAATCGCCTAGAGCGAGCGCTTCGGCTGACAATCGGGCAAAAGCGGCGCGTAGGGGCGGCACTGCGAAATCCAGGAAGGCGCGGACCTTCGGGACGGCGCTTCGCCCTTCCGGCAAAAGCAGGTTGACCGGTCGCGCCGGCGGTTCGGCATTGCGCAGAAGAAGGCGGAGCGAGCCATCCTCTACCCGTTCGGCGACATGATAGGAGTAGAGGCGGGTGACGCCGAGGCCATCGATGGCCGCTCCGCGCGCGGCGCGCACGCTGTTGACGATCAGGCGCGGCTTGAACTGGACCGAGCGGGGAACGGCTCCTCCCTTTGCCGGCGGGAACACCCAGGCGTCGCGCCCGAAATCGGTGCAGGCGATGATGGTGTGCTTGAGGAGGTCGCCCGGCTCGTCGATGCGCGGATGCTGAGCGAGATAACGCGGCGAGGCGACGATGACGGGTTTGACGCCATCGCCGATATGCACCGCCGTCATCGCCGAATCCGGCAGCTCGGCGATGCGCAAGGCGATGTCGATGCCTTCCTCGACCAGATTGGCGAGGCGCACCAACAGGACGAGATTGACGGTGACCGCCGGGTAGGCCTCGACGAAGGCGTCGATGATCGGGCGCAGGATCTCCTCGCCGCTGATCGGCGGCGCGGTGATGGTGAGGGTCCCGCGTGGAGTGGCACGTTCTCCGGCGCCGACCGCGTCCAGTTCCTGCAGCTCGGCCAGGATGCGCCGGCAGACATCAGCATAGCGCTCGCCGGTTTCGCTCAGCCTGATCGAGCGGGTGGTCCGGTGGAGCAAGGGCGCGCCGGCCTGCTGCTCCAGGAAGGCGACGGCCCGGCTCACCGCGGCCGGAGAGCGGCCGAGCAGGCGTCCCGCCCCGGCGAGGCTGCCCTCGTCCAGCGCGGCGATGAACACCTTCATCGCGTCGATGCGGTCCATGATACCCCCGAGCCTCGGGCTTTAAGCTCGGTCAATCCCGCAGGCTGTCAAGCGCAGGCGGCGCCAGCCCAGGCCTCGCCGTGTCAGGCCGGCTTGTGCGGCAGCGCGAGGCCATAGCTGTCGTCGGCAGGCTGCTCTTCGGCCTTGCGCAATCTGGTGTCGCTGAGTTCGTCGGCCGCCTCCAGGATCGGATAGGCGATCGAGGTGATGTGGCCGTGAATGCGTTTCAGGTCGCGCAGCACGTCGAGATGGATCGAGGAGGTCTCGAGCGATTCGGTGACGCCGCTGCGCAGCCGCTCGTAATGCTTCTCGGTCGCCATGCGTTCGGCCAGGCGCATCGCGCTCTTCTCGTCGAAGAGCTGGCGGGCGAGGGTGATGTCGCGCGAGGCGAGCACGTTGAGCGAAAGCTGCAGGCTGTGGCCGACCCGGGCGTGGAAATCGCGGATCTCGGCCAGGCCTTCCTCCGAGAAACGGTAGCCCTTGCGGATCTTCTTCTCCGCCAGCTCGCGCAGATTCTTGTCGATGATGTCGCCGATATGCTCGAGATTGGTGGTCGCGGTGATGATCTCGAACAGGCGCCGGCTGTCTTCCTCGCAGAGCGGACGGCGCGAGAGCTGGACGAGATAGAGCTTGATCGCCTCGTGGATCGTGTCGACGCCGTCATCGGCCGCGGCGATCTCGCGCGAGAGCGAAAGCTTGTCCTGCTCCAGCAGGATCAGCAGGTCCTTCAGCATGGTGCCGACGCGGTCGCCGAGATGCAGCGTCTCGCGCTGGGCGCTGGCGAGCGCTTCGGATGGGCTGTCGAGCAGGCTGGGGTCGAGATAGAGCGGCCGCGTGCGCGTCTCGGCTTCGGGCGCGGCCGGGGTCAGGCGCGTGACCAGTGCGGCGATCGGGCCGGTGAAGGGCAGGAAGGCGAGGGCGCCGACGAGGTTCAGCGCCAGGTGAATCTCAACCGCCAAACGCGTCGGGTTCTGCGACAGTTGCGAGAACCATCCCGCCAGCGGCTTGGCGAAGGGGATGACGACGAGCGCGATGATGATGCGCGTCAAAAGGTTGGCGAGCGCGACGCGGCGCTGCACGACCGGCGCGCCGAGCTGGTCGATCACCGGCACCAGTGCATTGCCGAGATTGGCGCCGACGATCAGGATCAGCGCGGTCGGGGCCGGGAACAGGCCGCCCGCCCAGAACGAGGCGATCAGCAGGACGATGGCAAGGCTCGAATGGGTCAGCCAGGTCGCCGCGACCGTGATCGCGACGGCGAGCAGAGGCTCGCTGGCCAGGGCCTCGAACGCCATGCGGAAGACCGGCGACTGCGCCAGCGGGGCCGAGGCGGTCTTGAGCTCGGCGAGCGAGAGCAGGATCAGCCCGATACCGACGATCAGGCGGCCGATATTGCGGGCCCGGTTCATCGCCTCGTTGGCGAGGTAGAGCGTTACGCCGACGGCGAGGCATGCCCCCCAGATCCAGCCGAGCTCGAACGAGACCAGGAAGGCCGCGAGCGCCGTGCCGACATTGGCACCGAGCAACACGGCGAAGGCCATCGGCAGGCCGATCAGCGCCTGCCCGGCGAAGGAGGAGAGCAGCAGCGTGGTCGCCGTCGAGCTCTGCAGGATCAGCGTCACCACCGCCCCGCTCGCCATCGCCGAGACGCGATTGCCGGTGAAACGCGCGATCGCCTGACGCAGCGACGATCCGAAGGCCCTCGTCGCACCGGTTCGCACCAGCCTGACCGCCCAGATCAAGAGCGCCACCGAACCGGCGAGGTGGATCAGGATGGCGGTGGTGCTCTCGGCGGCGTTCATCGTGGGGAAGGCGCTCCTTCAGGCGGGAATCGGAGGAATGAAGCGGCGGATTATGCCGTCAAAATCATTAGCCGTCTTATAAAATCGGCGGCGGAAATGGTCTATTTTTGTGTGCGTTATGATCGGGATGGGCGGGAATAGCTGGCGAGCGGCTGGGCGATGCCGGCCGGCGGCGAACCGCTGGGCCCGCGATCGTCGATGCTCGCGAAGCAGCCCGTTTATTCGGTCAGTGTGGAAGAATTGCGGTCGCCGCCTGCGCCGACGACTGGCGCGTGCTGGCTTCCCACGGAGCCCCTCTTCATCCTGGGCGAGCGAAGCTCGGCCCGGGATCCATCGTAGAGCTCCGGAGCCTTACGATGGATCCCGGAGCTGCGCGGCTTTCGCCGCTTGTCCAGGATGACGACGTGGGTCTGAGCAAAATCCGAATGCTCTAAGCGGCCGGAGCAGGCTTGTGCTGAGATTTGCCCGCCAGCGCTACACGCTCGGCTGCCATCGCCGTGATCAGGCGCGGATAGGCTTCCTGCATCGCCTCGCGGAAGGCTTCGAACGGCATGTCGTCGTGGTCGCCACGGTCGAGCACATAATCCATGTGCTTGCGCCCTTCAGTGTCGAAGGGCTGGAAGATCGAATCCGTACTGCCGTCGAAATCGAGCGGCTCGACGCCGAAGCGGGCGCAGAAGGCAAGGTCGAAGGCCGGCGTGGCTTTGACCCAGTGGCCTTCGATGTGGAGCAGCGTGTATGCGTGCCAGCGGAAGACGTCGCTGCCCATCAACTCGAGGATGCGCGGCGAAGCCAGATGGTTGCGGACATCGGCGAAGCCGACTCTGGCCGGAATGCCGGCGGCGCGGGCGACCGCCGCGAGCGTCAATGCCTTCGGTACGCAGAACGAGCCCTTCGCCTCCAGGCAACGCGAGGCGACGAAGATGTCGCGTTCGATGCCGAAATAGCGCAGGTCGTAGGGGATCGCGTCGCGGACGGCGTAGTAGAGGCGCACCGCGCGGAAGCGGTCCGGACCTGTACCGGCATGGTCTTCGACAAAGGCGCGGATCGCTGGCGCGCTGGCATCGATGAAGGGCGTCGCCTTCAGCGCCCCGGCGAGCCTCTCGTCGCTCATCGTACCCTCCATCTACGCCTCGTCGCGCCGATGCTGCAGCCGCCAGGCGATCTGCGGCAGGCGGTCGGCGCCGAAGAAGCTCTCGCCGTCGAGCGTCACGAAGGGCACGCCGGTCACGCCAGCTGCGCAGGCCTCAATTACGGCTTCGCCGAGGCGCTGGCGGCCCTCAGGTCCATCGATCATGACGCGGATCGCGTCCGGAGTCTCACCCGTCAGGCAGGGCAGGTTGGCGAGCACGGCCGGATCGGCGATGTCCTCGCCTTTGACGAAGAACGCTTCGAAGATCTCGCTGGCTAGCCTCAGCCCGTCCTGCGGTCGCGTCGCGGTCCAGGCATGATGGAGCCGGCCTGCGAGATGGGCGGAGATCTGCAGCGGCTCCGGGACACGGAAGGGCAGGCCGAAGAACTCGGCCGAGCGGGTCACGTCCTCGAGGAAATAGCGGCGCCGCGCCGGCTTCTCCAGCGGATTGACGACGCCCTGTTGCTTGAACACCGTCCAGAGCAGGATCGGCCGCAGTTCGAGTTCGCGACCATGCTCCTGCGCCATCAGCGCCAGCGGACGAAGCGCGAAATAGGAATAGGGCGAGGCGAAATCGAGATAGAGGCGCAGCGCTCCGGGCATCGATCAGAACCTGAAGACGCCGTAGCCGGGCGGGCCGAGCGGGGCGTTGAGCGAGGCCGAGATCGCCACGCCGAGCGCATTGCGGGTGTCGAGCGGGTCGATGATGCCGTCGTCCCAGAGCTCGGAGGTCGAATGATAGGCCGAGAGCTGCTCCTGATAGGCTTTCCGCGTCTCCTCCCAGAGCCGATCGATCTCGCTCTGGTCGACCGCGCCGCCATTGCGCTTCATCTGGTTGGCCTTGACCTCGGCCAGCGTGTTCGCCGCCTGGTCGCCGCCCATCACGCCGATCTGGTGGTTCGGCCAGGAGAACAGGAAGCGCCCGTCGAAGGCGCGCCCGCACATGCCGTAATTGCCGGCGCCGAAGGAGCCGTTGCACATCACCGTGAATTTCGGCACCCGCGAGCAGCTCTGCGCCATGATCATCTTGGCACCGTCCTTGGTGATGCCGCGCCGCTCGTATTCGCGCCCGACCATGTAGCCGGTGATGTTCTGCAGGAAGACCAGCGGCGTGTTGTTCTGGTTGCAGAGCTCGATGAAATGGGCGCCCTTGATCGAGGAATCATTGAAGAGCACGCCGTTATTGGCGAGAATGCCGACCTTGAAGCCCCAGATATTGGCGAAGCCGCAGACCAGGGTCGTGCCATAGTTCGGCTTGTATTCGTGGAAGCGGCTGCCATCGACGATGCGGGCGATGATCTCGCGCATGTCGAAGGCTTTCTTGATGTCGTCAGGCACGATCCCGTAGATCTCGGCCGGATCGTAGAACGGCTCTTCCGGCGTCTCGCGCTGCGCCTCCCAGCGCGGCAGCCGGTCCCATTGCGAGACGATGTCGCGGCCGATTTCGATGGCGTGCTCCTCGCTGTCGGCGGGATAGTCGCAGGTGCCGGAAACGCTGGTGTGCATCTCGGCGCCGCCGAGCTCCTCGACCGTGACGTCCTCGCCCGTCGCCGCTTTCACCAAAGGCGGGCCACCGAGGAAGACTGCGCCGGTGCCGCGCACGATGACGCTGTAGTCGGAAAGCCCCGGGATATAGGCGCCGCCCGCGGTGCAATGACCGAAGACCAGAGCGAGCTGCTTCACGCCCATCTTCGACAGCAGCGACTGATTGCGGAAGATCCGCCCGCCCATATAGCGGTCCGGGAACAGCTCCGACTGCAATTGCAGGAAGCCGCCGGCGGAATCGCAGAGATGGACGACCGGCAGCCGGTTCTCCATGGCGATGTCGAGGGCACGGACGATCTTCTTGACCGTCAGGGGATACCAGGCGCCGCCCTTCACCGTCGGGTCATCGGCGCGGATCATGACCTCGCGGCCGGAGACCATGCCGATGCCGACGATCGAGCTGGCCGAGGGCGATTCCCCGCCATAGGCCATGTTGGCGGCGAGCGAGGACAGCTCCAGAAAGGGCGTGCCGGGGTCGAGCAGCATCTCGATGCGTTTGCGCTGCGGCATTTTCTGCTGACGCGCGAGCCGGTCGAGATCGCGCTGCGGACGGCTGTGGCGCGCCGCCTCCTGCTTTGCCCGGAATTCGGCGACGAGGCGGCGGTTATGTGCTTCGTTGCGGCGGAAGTCGGCTGAGGCCGTATTGATCGACGATTGCAGTCTGGACATCGGGTCAGCCTTCCGCCGGGGCCGCGAGACGGGCGAGGACGGCGTCCTTGTCGAAGCCTTCGCCCTCGCGCGCCGCGATCTCGGCGATTTCGCCGTCGCGCGGCGCATCGAGTTTCATCTGCAGCTTCATGCTTTCGATGGTGACGATGGTCTCGCCGCGCTGGACGCTGTCGCCGACGCGCTTATGGACCACGATGACAGTGCCCGGCATCGGCGCGCGCACGACGTTCGCGCCGCCGCCGGCTGCGGAGGCTTCGGCTGCGGCATCGAGCCGGCGCAGCGCGAAGCTGCGCCCATCCAGCCGGACGATGACGCCATCGGCGCTGCCGGCACGGGCGAAGGCAAGCGGTTCGCCATCGACAGTGAGCTGGCGGCTGCCATCACCGGCCTCGTCGAGGCCCTGCACCACATGCCGGCGCCCGTCCACCGAGACGACCAGATGCGGCCGGCGCGCCAGGATGGTGAGGTGGTGGACTGTGCCGTCGAGGTCGAGCTTGAGGACCATCGTCAGTTCCTCCAGAGCCCGATCGAGGCGTGCGGCTCGGGTACGCCGAGGATGAGATCGCGGAAATCACGCAGGCCGAGCGCCGCGGCGATCAGCACCTTGTCACGCGTCGCCTCATCCGGCTCGGCGGCGGCAAGCGCCGCCTTGTGCTGGACGACGAAGCCGGTGTGCAGATCGCCGGCGGCGAAGGCGGGATGGCCGAGCACGCGGGCGAGGTAGTCGATATTGGTCTTGACCCCGAGCAGAGCGAGATCGTGCAATGCCGCGATGGCGCGCCGGGTCGCGCCGGCCCGGTCCGGCCCGTGGGCGACGAGCTTGGCCAGCATCGGGTCGAAATCGGCGGTGACGCGCTGGCCGCGATCGAGCGCATTCTCGAAACGCAAGTAAGCGGCCTGCGGCGCGTCGAGATGCAGGATCGTCCCGGTTTCCGGCAGGAAGTCGCGCTCGGGATCCTCGGCGCAGATCCGGCATTCGATGGCGTGGCCGTTCGCCGTAACGTCATCCTGCGCGAAGGGCAGGTCGCGCCCGGCGGCGATCTCGATCTGTAAACGGACGAGGTCGAGCCCGGTGATCATTTCTGTGACGGGATGCTCGACCTGCAGGCGGGTGTTCATCTCCAGGAAGAAGAAGCGGCCATCAGCGCCGAGGATGTACTCGACCGTGCCGGCATTGCGGTAGTTCGCCGCCGCGGCGAGCCTGACCGCCGAGGCGCAGATCTCGTCGCGCAAGGCCGCCGGCAGGTTGGCGGCCGGCGCTTCCTCGATGATCTTCTGGAAGCGGCGCTGCACCGAGCATTCGCGCTCGAAGAGATGGATGGCGCCGCCCTTGCCGTCGCCGAAGACCTGCACCTCGATATGGCGGGGGCGCTCGACGAAGAGCTCGGCATAGACGCGCCCGTCGCCGAAATAGCGCTGCGCTTCGCTGGCGGCATGGCGGGCGGCGCCTTCCAGCTCCTCGGCCGAGCGCACGATGCTCATGCCCTTACCGCCGCCACCCGCTGCCGCCTTGATCAGCAGCGGGAATCCGATCGCCGTCGCCTGGCGCGTGAACTCGGCGAGGTCCTCAGTCGGCATCACCGAGGGGGCCACCGGAACGCCGTAATCGGCGGCGAATTGGCGCGCCGAGATCTTGTCGCCCATCAGCGCGATCGTCTCGGCATCCGGCCCGATGAAGGTGAGGCCGGCCTCGTCGACGGCGCGGGCGAAGCGCGCATTCTCGGAGAGGAAGCCATAACCGGGATGGATCGCATCGGCGCCGACTGCGCGGGCGGCGCCGACGATCTGGCCGATATCGAGATGGGCTGAAACCGGTGTCTCGCCTGAGATCTCGACCGCCTCATCCGCCTCGCGCACATGCCTGGCGCGGGCCTCGACTGGGTGATGGATCGCGACCGAGGCGATGCCCATCTCGCGCAGGGTTCGGATCACCCGGCAGGCGATCTCGCCGCGATTGGCGATCAGGACTTTTCGGAACGGCGGGTTGTCGTCCTGGCCGGTCATCATGCGTCGCTCGTGGTCTTGAAGCCGTGGAGGGGGCCGCCCGGCGCGAGCCAGGCAGCGGGTACCGGCACCGGCAGGCTCATCAGCACCTGCGCCATCGCCTTGCCCTGCGGGTCGTGGCGCAGCGAGGCGATGCCGCCGCCGCCGAGCGCGCGATGCATCACGAGGTTGAAGCCCCCTAAGCCCGGCCAGTCGAAGCGCTCGACCTTGCCTTGGACATGGTGGGCGAAGTGCCGGCCGACCGCCTCGGGCGTCAGCGCCTGGCGCAGCCAGGGCAGGAAAGCGGCATCGCGCGCGATCACGCCGATATTGGCGATGTCGCCCTTGTCGCCGCTGCGGCCGAAGGCGAGGGCGACGAGCGGAACGGTAATCGTCTCGCCACCGGCTTCCGGGGCGTCCGCGTTCGCGCGGGTAGGCGAGGGGGCATTCGTGGCCGCTGCGGGGATATGCGCCGGTACCGGCAGGCGCGTCTCGCCGAAGCTGACGGTCGGGTTCAGCTCGGCCTTGTCGATCAGGAAGGAGAACAGTCTGATCACCGGCTGCGGCTCCGGCCGGCCGCCGGCGAAGCCGGTCAGGCTCTGCGCCATCGCGGTCGCGGCCGGGTAGATCTCGCGGGCGAAGATCTGCAGCGCCTCCTTGGCGGGATGGCGCACGCCGATCTTGAGCACGACCTCGCGCGTCGCTTGCGCCCGGCTCTGGGCGCCATAGCTCGCCTCGGCGCCGAGCGTCTCGACCGAGGTTTCGGCGAAATCCGGGAAGCCGGCCTCGCGGATCAATCGGCCGCAGCGCGCGAGAACCGCTTTCGCCACCGCTTCAGCACGCTCTGCCGCGTCGTCACCAACGATCATCATCGTCGCCGTGCAGCGATAGCCGTCGGCATAGGTGGCGCTGACCTTGTAGCTGCCCGACGGCGCCCGCCCGCGGGCACCGGAAACCCGGACGCGATCGGGGCCGGTCGCCTCCAGTTTCACCTGCGACCAGTCGCAGCAGACATCCGGCAGCATATAGGCGGCGGGATCGCCGACCTCGTAGACGACCTGCTCGGCAATGGTCGAAGGCGTGACACGCCCGCCGGTGCCCTCCGGCTTGCTGATCTCGAAGCTGCCGTCTGCGCAGCAATCAGCGAAGGGAAAGCCCATATCGGCCCAGTCGCCGGCGACCGCGCGCCAGTCGGTGATGATGCCGCCGGTCGCCTGTGCGCCGCATTCGAGGATGTGGCCGGCGAGGCTCCCGGCCGAGAGCCTGTCGTAATCCTGCGGCGTCCAGCCGAATTCATGGATCAGCGGGCCGAGCACGACGGCCGAGTCGACGCAGCGCCCTGTCACCACGACATCGGCGCCGGCGGCGAGCGCGGCGGCGATCGGGAAGGCGCCGAGATAGGCGTTGATGCTGGCGATCCTGTCGGGGAACGGCGCGCCCGAGAACATCTCGGTGGTGCCGGCGGCGCGCAGCCGCTCGGCCTCGCCCGAGAGGTCGTCGCCGCTGACGATCGCGACATTGAGCTCGACGCCGACCTCCTTGAAGGCGGCGAGCAGGGCGTCGCGGCAGGCTTCCGGATTGACGCCGCCGGCATTGGTGACAACGCGGATGCGCTTTTCCGCGATCTCGCGGGCGAGCGGCTTCATCACCAGCGAGACGAAGTCGGTGGCGTAGCCGAGCGCCGGGTTCTTCACCTTCATCCGGGCGAGGATCGACATGGTGATCTCGGCCAGATAGTCGAGCACGAGATAGTCGATGCCACCCTGGCGAACGAGCTGGCGCGGCCCCTCCGGACTGTCACCCCAGAAGCCGGCGCCGCAGCCGATGCGAATGCTCTCGCGCATGGCGCTCACCGTCCGGTCCAGGCCGGCGGACGCTTTTCGGCGAAGGCGGCAAAGCCCTCGCGCGCATCCTCGGTGCGGGCCATATTGGCGAGCATGAACTGGGCATATTCGAGCGCCGCGTCGGTCGACATCTCCCTGATCTTGGCGAGGCTCTGCTTGCCCAGGCGGATGCCGGTCGGCGACTTGTCGATGAGGCGGCCGACCAGCCACGACGTCTTGGCGTCGAGCTCGCCGGCCGGCACCGCGTAGTTGACGATCGCGCCGGCCTCGGGGTCGCCCGCCTTGATGGTCTCGCCGGTGAGGCAGAGCTCCATCAACCGGCGATAGGGCAGCACGCGCATCAGATAGGGCAGGATCATCATCGGGAAGAGCCCGACCCTGACCTCGGTCACCCCCAGCAGGACGTCGTCGCGCGCCACCACGAGATCGCAGGCGCAGACCAGCCCGAAGCCTCCGGCTAGCGCATGGCCGTTCACCCGCGCCACCAGCGGCAGCCGGCAGGCATCCATCCGGCGCAGCAAACGGGCGACGTAATGGCGGGGGTCGGCTGCCTCGATGGTGAAGGGCGTGCCGTCGGCGTTCGGCTTGAGATCGCCGCCGGCGCAGAAGGCCTTGTCGCCGGCCCCGGTCAGGATGATCGCGCGTACCTCGGGGGCGGCTTCGGCGGCATCGAGCGCGGCGACGATGCCTTCTGCGACCGCTTCGTTCAGGGCGTTGCGGCGGCTCTCGCGGTTGATCGTGACGACCAGCGCCGCGCCTTCGCGTCGGGTGATGACCTCTTCGCTCACGGGTTCCGTCCCTGCGTGGCTCGCTGAAGGAGCCTTCGTCAAATAAATGATTTCAATTCATTTGCTGTGTCAATAGCCGTTCCGTGCTTGTATTGTGCTAGCAGTTGCGCATACGGATTATTCGATTTCGCCGCATCCGGCTTGCATTGACAGCTGAGGTTGGCACTGATGAAATACGCTCAATAAGATGACAGCCGAATGGCGCGATGCCCGCACCGCTGCGTGACGAGGCAAGGGAGGAGATCGACGTGAATGCCGTGACCGGTAGCAACCGCGCCAACGCCTTCGGCCTCGACGAGGAGCAGAATGCGATCCTCGACGGTGCCGATCGCTATGCCCGCGCCGAGCTCTATCCGCTGTCGCGGCGCATGGACGACGAGGAGTGGTGGCCGGACGAGGCCTTCCGCCAGATCGGCGCCAGCGGCTTCCTTGGCGCGACGATTCCCGAGCAATATGGCGGGGCGGGGCTCGATCTGCTTCAGGCCGGGCTGGTCCTGCAGGGCTTCAGCCGCTGGAACCATGCCATGGCGCTCTCGGTCGTCGCCCATGACAATCTCTGCGCCAACAACATCTACCGCAACGGCAATGAGGAGCAGCGCCGGAAGTACCTGCCCGATCTCTGCTCCGGCAAGGCGATCGGCGCGCTCGGCCTGACCGAGCCGGGGGCAGGCTCGGACGCGCTCGGCTCGATGCGCACTACGGCGCGTCGCGAGGGCGACCACTACATCCTCAACGGCAGCAAGATCTACATCACCAACGGCCCGGTCGCCGACGTGCTCTTGGTCTACGCCAAGACCGACAAGGAGCGCGGCGCCCACGGCATCTCCGCCTTCATCGTCGAGAAGGATTTCCCCGGCTTCAAGGTGGCGCAGAAGCTGGTGAAGATGGGCTATCGCGGCAGCCAGACGGCGGAATTGCTGTTCGAGGATTGCCGTGTCCCGGCCGCCAATCTCGTCGGCGCCGAGAACCAGGGCGTCGCGATCGTGATGAGCGGGCTTGATCTCGAGCGCGCGATGATCTCGCCGCTCTGCCTCGGCGTCGCCGAGCGGGCGCTCGAGCTCTCGATCGATTACGCCAAGACGCGCAAGCAGTTCGGCAAGCCGATCGGCGCCTTCCAGATGGTCCAGTCGATGCTGGCCGAGATGTATGTGCTGGTCGAGACCATGCGCAGCTTCACCTACCGCACCTTGGCCGAGGCGGCGCCACTCGAAGTCGGCGGCGGCGGGCGCGGCGATATCCACCGCCTGACCGCGGCCTCGGTGATGTATGCGGCGCAGGCCTGTCACGATGTCCTCGACAAGGCCGTGCAGGTCCATGGCGGCGCCGGCTATATTTGGGAATCGGAGATCAACCGGCTCTTCCGTAGCACCAAGCTGCTCGAGATCGGCGCCGGCACCACCGAAGTCCGCAAGATGATCATCGCCGGCGAGTTGCTGAAGGGGATGGAGCGCCATGGCTGAGGCCGATCCCCGCGAGCTCGGGCTGGACGACGCCGATCTCGCCAAACTGCCGACGGTCTACGGTCCGGTGGCCTTCGCCGGCAAGACCGTTCTGATCTCAGGCGGCGCCGGCGGCATCGGCCGCGCCACGGCCTGGCTGCTCGGCCGGATCGGCGCGCAGGTGATCATCGCCGGGCGCGACGAGGGCAGGCTGGCGGCGGCTGCCGAGGCGATGCGCGCCGCCGGGCTCAAGGCGGCGGCCAAGACTGTGAATGTCCGCGACCCCGCGACGATCATGGCTCTGCACGACTGGATCGCCGCCGAATTCGGCGGCATCGACATTCTCGTCAACAGCGCCGGCGGCCAGTTCCCGCAGGCGGCGATCGATTTCTCGACGAAGGGCTGGAACGCCGTTGTCGACACCAACCTCAACGGCACCTGGTACATGATGCAGGAGGCCGCCCGGCGCTGGCGCGATGCCAAGCGGCCGGGCAGCATCGTCTCGATCGTGGTGGTGACGCGCCAGGGACTGCACGGCGTCGCGCATACCATCGCGGCGCGCGCCGGCGTGGTCGGCCTGACCCAGGCGCTGGCGGTGGAATGGGCGCCGCTCGACATTAGGGTGAACTGCATCGCGCCGGGTGCGATCGAGACGCCGGGCTGGCGCGTCTATGATCCCGAGCAGGTCGCGGCCTATCCGCGTTCCAACCCGATGATGCGCACCGCGACGACCTGGGAGGTGGCGGAGGCCTGTGCGTATCTCTGCGGCCCGGCGGCGGCCTATGTCACCGGCGAGGTGCTCAACGTCGCCGGCGGCGCGCAGCTCTGGGGCGAGACCTGGACGATCCCGCGCCCGGCCTTCTTCGACGGTCCCGGTAGCAGTGGCGGATAGGCGATGAGCTCAGCGCGGCCGGGCGGAGGCGGGCTTCGTCGGAGCGATGCCGGCGGCAGCCTCGAGCCGCGCCGTTGCCGTCTCCAGCCGGGCGACCACGCTCTCCATTGGCGAGGCCGGCTCGTCGCCGAGCGCGAGGCCATGATGGACCAGATTGGTGATGGCGTCAGCCAGCTCGGCCGGGTCGAAATCGCCTTCGCCACGCAGGAAGGCCCAGGTGCGATGCTCGATGCAGCCGAAGACGAGGTCGCGCACCAAGCTCGGCGAGGTCTCGGGCCGCAGATCGCCGGCGGCGATGCCGACCTTGACCACGTCGACCAGGCGATTGGTGTAGGCGCGGTTCAGCTCGAACAGATGCGAGCCGCGATAATCGGGTGCCGGCCGGATCTCCTGGAACATCAGGCGCGACAGCGCGGGGTCGCGGTGAATCGAGGTGAGGTGGGTGTAGACGATGAAGCGGATCTGGTTCCAGCTGCCGCGCACCGCGGCGAACTGCTCGGCATCGTCGCGCAGCATCTCCTCGAACCAGTGTTCGACGACCTTGACCAGCAATTCGCGCTTGTTGGCGAAAAAGCGGTAGATGCTGCCCTCGACCACGCCGGCGCGCAGCGCGATGTCGGTGATCAGCGCGTCGTTATAGCCTTTCTCGACGAAGACCTCCTTGGCCGCGGCCATGATGTCGGAAATGCGCCGCTCTGGCGGGAGCCGGTTGACCTGGCGCTTCAGGGCACTGCGTGGAGGCATCGATGATCCTTGCTGAGGCGAAGCGGCGAGCCGTTCCTTGCTCTGGCCGAACGGCGCTGCGCCGGGGCGCACCGTCGCTAATAAATAGCATTCATCATTGGCGCGCGCCAGACAAGGGCGCGGTCGAGCTCCGCCTTGCAGGATGGGTACCCATGCCGGCGCATGCGGGTTCTTTAGGGGAGGGGTCGTTGCCGTTGCCTGCCACCTTTGCCGGACGCCTGCGCGTTCCCGTCATCGCCGCCCCGATGTTCCTGATCTCGGGGCCCGATCTTGTCGTCTCCTGCTGCCGTAATGGCGTCATCGGCAGCTTTCCGGCGCTCAACCAACGCAGCACGGCCGGCTTCGCCAGCTGGCTCGACGAGATCACGGAGCGGCTCGGTGGGGCGGTCGATGCCGCGCCGTTCGGCGTCAACCTCGTGGTTCATCGCAGCAATCCGCGGCTCGACGCCGATCTTGCTGTCGTGATCGAGCGCAAGGTGCCGCTGGTCATCACCTCGCTCGGCCTCAACCGCGATCTGATCAAGGCGGTGCAAGGCTACGGCGGGCTTGTCTTTCATGACGTGACGACGCTCGCCTTTGCGGCCAAGGCGGCCGAGGCCGGTGTCGATGGCCTGATCGCCGTCTCGGCCGGTGCCGGCGGCCATGCCGGCCCTCTCAACCCCTTCGCAGCACTCGCAGATATCCGCCGCATCTTCGATGGTGTGCTTGTGCTCGGCGGGGCGCTGAGCAACGGCGCGCAGGTCGCTGCGGCCCGGATGGCGGGCGCCGATCTGGCCTATCTCGGCACCCGTTTCATGGCGACACGCGAAAGCATGGCGCCGCAGGCCTTGCGCGACATGCTGCTCGGCGCGTCCGCCGCCGATATTGTCTACACCCCGGCGATCAGCGGCGTGCATGGCAATTTTCTGCGTCCGAGCATCCTGGCGGCGGGGCGCGATCCCGACGATCTCAGCAAGCCGGCGAGCTATGATTTCGGCACGGTGGAGGCCAAGGCCTGGCGCGATATCTGGGCGGCGGGGCAGGGCGTCGGCGCGATCCACGACTTGCCGGCCGCGGCTGATCTTTGCCGGCGGCTCGCCGATGAATACGAGGCGACGCTGGCCGGCGCGACGCGCCTGTCGTGCAGGGCGGCGCCCCATCAAGTGAGCTGAGGCCGGTTCATTGAGGCTACCTCGCATGCGCAAGGCAGGCGGGTCTCGCGGAGCGATGCAGCGGTCTGTTCCGCAGGTCGGCCGTGCGAAAAATCGCAGCCGCCAACGGCGCCGAATCCGACGCGTCGAAGAGTTGACAGTACGAGATGAATTCTGTTCATTAGCTGCATCGAGCTGACGCCTACCAAGATAACAAGCCAGCGCAGCCGGGGAGGATGCCGTGGGAGTCAACGCCGTTCGCGCGGCGGCGCCGCATACGTGCCGCGCCCCCGCAGATGTCGCGGTCGGGATCGCCGGCAGCAGCCTCCTGGCTGATCGTTCCGGATGTCTCGAATGAATGAGGTTCAATACCGCTCCACCGCGGATGTCGCGGGCGCGACCGTTGCGCTCTGCTGCACGGGGATCGAGCGCAGCTTCGGCGGCCTGCGCGCGCTGAAGGGCGTCTCCCTCGACGTCCGCAAGGGCGAAATTCTCGGCCTCGTCGGCCCGAACGGTTCGGGCAAGACCACCATGGTCAACGTGATCACCGGTTTCTACCCGCCCAACGCCGGCAAGGTCAGCCTGTTCGGCGAGGACATCACCGCGCTGAAACCGCATCGCGTCGCCGCCCGCGGTGTCGCCCGCACCTTCCAGAACCTGGCCCTGTTCAAGGGCATGAGCGTTCTCGACAACATCCTGATCGGCCGCCACACCCATATGAAGCCGAGCGCGCTTGGGGCGCTGTTCTACTGGTGGTGGGCCGAGCGCGAAGAGCTGGCGCATCGGCGCGTCGTCGAAGAGATGATCGAGTTCATGCAGCTCCAGGACATCCGCGACGAGCCGGTCGAGGTCATTCCGCTCGGCCTGCAGAAGCGCGTCGAGCTGGCGCGCGCCCTCGTCGCCGAGCCGCGTTTGCTGATCCTGGACGAGCCGATGGCCGGCATGAACCAGGAAGAGAAGGAATATATCGCCCGCTTCATCCTCGATGCGAGCGAGGCGCGTGGCGTCACCACCCTGATCATCGAGCATCACATGGATGTGGTCACCTCGATCTGCGACCGCGTCGTCGTGCTGAGCTATGGCGAGGTGATCTCGGAGGGTGAGCCGCAGGCCGCGATCTCGCATCCGGCCGTGGTCAGCGCCTATCTCGGCGAGCGCGCCGCCAAGCGTCACCAGGCCGGGAGCGCGGCATGACGGCGGCGCACGGCAAGATCGGGGAGGTGGCCCACTGGCCTGTCGCAGCCAACGGCGAGCCGGCGACGCTGATCGCGGCGCTCGCCCGCAACGCCGCCGAGTTCGGCGATCGCGTCGCCTTCCGCGAGCGGCGCTACGGCATCTGGCAGGAACAGAACTGGCGCGAGGTCTTCGCGGAGATCGCCGCCATGGCGGCTGGCCTCGAAGAGGTCGGGCTGGTGGCCGGCGCCGCGATGACGGTGATCGGCGACAACCGGCCGCGGCTCTATTACGCCATGCTCGCCGCCAACATGCTGCGGGCCTTCCCGTCGCCGGTCTTCCCCGACGTGCCGCTGGAAGAGCTGATCGTCGCGACCCGCCATGGCGCACCGCCCGTCGGCATCGCTGAGGACCAGGAGCAGGTCGACAAGCTGTTGCAGCTTCGCGACGCGACCGGCCGGGTCGCCACCATCCTCTATGACGACGAGCGCGGTCTCGATGGCTACGACCTGCCCGGGCTGATGTCGCTCGATACGCTGGTTGCGAAGGGGCGCGAGCGGCTCGCCCGCGAGCCCGACCTCATCCGGCGCTTCGTCGACGGGCCACAGGCCGATGACATCTCGGTGCTGCTGCATTCCTCGGGCACGACGGGTTTGCCCAAGGGCATCCCGCTACGCCATCGCAACGTCACCGGCGGCCTGCTCAATGCCGGCGCCAGCGGCTATTTCCACAAGCACGAGGAGCTCTACGCCTACCTCCCCACCGCCTGGGTCGGCGACTTCGTCTTCACGCTGGGCGCCGGCATGATGATGGCGGCGACGATCAACATCCCCGAGCGCCAGGAGACCGTGATGCGCGACCTGCGCGAGGTCTCGCCGACCTTCTATCTCGCCGCGCCGCGCGCCTGGGACCAGATGCTGACCCGCGTCCAGGTCGGCATGAAGAATTCGACGCCGTTCAAGCGCTGGCTGTTCGAGACCACGATGGAGCGCGCCGTCGCCTACGAGCGCAAGCGCCTAGCAGGCGGCACGCTGACGCCAAAGGAGAAGCTGCTCGACGCGGTCGGCAACCTGCTGGTCTATGCGCCGCTGCGCGACCATCTCGGGCTCGGCCGGGCCGAGCGCGCCTTCACCGGCGGCGAGGCGCTCGGCGAGGACACCTTCCTGTTCTTCCGGGCGCTCGGCATCAAGCTGAAGCAGTTCTACGGCCAGACCGAGACCTGCGCGCTGACGGCGGCGCAGACCGAAGGCCAGGTCAAGCTGCACACGGTCGGCCGGCCGATGGAGGGCAGCGAGATCCGCATCGACGAGAGCGGCGAGATCCTGGTGCGCTCTTCGTCGGTGGTCGACGGCTACCATGACGACCCCGAGAGTAGCGCCAAGGCGCTGGTCGATGGCTGGCTGCACACCGGCGATGCCGGGCGGATCGATGAGGATGGCCAGCTCGTCGTGCTCGGCCGCGTCAGCGAGGTCGTGCGCACCGCTTCGGGCGAGCGCTATATCCCGAACTTCATCGAGAACCGGCTGAAGTTCAGCCCCTATATCCGCAATGTCGCGGTGATCGGCGCTGGGCGCGACCAGCTCACCGCGATCATCTGCATCGATTTCGACGCGGTCGGTCATTGGGCCGAGGAGCGCGGCATCTCCTACACCTCCTATGCTGAGCTCTCGCAGCGGCCCGAGGTCCAGGGGCTGATCGGCCAGGTGGTCAGGCACGTCAACGGCACGCAGCCGGACGGCCTGCGCATCCGCCGCTTCGTCAACCTGCACAAGGATTTTGACGCCGACGACGGCGAGATCACCCGTACCCGCAAGCTGCGCCGCAACACCATCGAGACCACCTACGCCTCGCTGATCGCGGCGCTCTATGGCGGGCTCGCGGAGAGCGTGTTCGAGGCGATCATCACCTATGAGAACGGCGAGCACGGCATGATCCGGCGGACGCTCAAGATCAGTGAGGTCGTCGCCTGATGGACTGGATCCTGCTCGCGGAACTCTCGACCAACGGCGTCTTCGTCGGCCTGATGTACGCGCTGGTCTCGCTCGGCATCGTGCTGATCTACAAGACCTCGGGCACCGCCAATCTCGCCCAGGGCGCGATCGCCATGACCGGCGGCTACGTCACCTGGGCGCTCGCCACTCTTGTCGGCGTGCCGATCTGGCTGGCGATCCCGGCAGCGCTCGTCATCATGTTCGGCTTCGGCCTGCTGATGGAGCGCATCGCGCTGCGCCGGATGATCGGCCAGCCGGTGATCATGACGATCATGCTGACGCTCGGCGTCGAGATCATGCTGCGCGGCTTGCTGCCCGGCGTCTTCGGCGCGGCGGTGAAGCGCCTCGACATCGGCCTGCCGCAGCAGCCGCTCTTCGTCGGTGAGCTGCTGCTCAATCGCTCCACGCTGATCGGCGGCTCGATCTCGCTGCTGCTGATCCTGCTCTCGCTGTTCTTCTTCAACTCGCGCTTCGGCGTGGTGATGCGCGCCGTCGCCGACGACCAGACCGCGTCCTGGTCGGTCGGCATCAGGGTCGAGCGTGCGATCGCCGTCGCCTGGGGGCTCGCCGCCGTCTCCGCCACCGCCGCCGGCGTGCTCTGGGGCAGCACGCAGGGCGTCGACTGGTCGCTCTCGCTCCTGCTGATCAAGGCGCTCGCCATCGCGATCCTTGGCGGGCTCGACTCGATCCCGGGCGTGCTCGTCGCCGGTGTCATCGTCGGCGTCGCCGAGAGCCTCGCCACCGGCGTGCTCGATCCGCTGGTCGGCGGCGGCTCGCGCGACGTGGTCGCCGCGGTGATCATCCTGGTGACGCTTCTGCTCAAGCCGCACGGCCTGTTCGGCCGCCACCACATCGAGAGGGTCTGACGCCGTGTTCTATCGTCGCGCCGGCATCCGCCACACGCGCTATCAGGACGAGCGCCAGCTCTTTCCGCTTGGCTTCGACCGTGGGCTGATCATCGCGGTCATCCTCGTCCTGCTGGCGGCGCCTTTCCTGTTCGACCGGCTCTATGTCTCCGGCTATCTGCTGCCCTGGCTGATCTGGACCTCGGCGGCGCTCGGCCTCAACCTGCTGATGGGCTGGTCCGGTCAGATCCATCTCGGCTACGGCGCGGTGATGGGCATCGGCGCCTATGGCTCGGTGCATCTGGTCCGCCTCGGCGTTCCGCTCGAGATCGCGATGATCGCCGGCGGCCTGCTCAGCGCGACCATCGGCACGATGTTCGGCGGCGCGGCGCTGCGCATGAAGGGCATCTATCTGGCCATGGCGACGCTCGCCATGCAGTACGTCGTCGACTTCGTCATCTCGCATTCGTCCGTGATCAGCGGCGGCTCGCTCGCGACCTTGCAGGTGCCGCCGGTGCGCTTCCTCGGCATTCCCTTGCAGGGCGATTTGCCGACCTACTATCTCGCCTTCGGCGTCTGCTTCGTCATCACCCTGTTCATGCTGAACGTCAGGCGCACCAGCTTCGGTCGGGCCTTGGCGGCGCTGCGCGAGAAGGACTATGCCGCGCAGATCCTCGGCATCTCGACCTTCCGCTACAAGCTGCTGGCGTTCTGGGTCTCGTCCTTCATCGGCGGCGTCGTCGGCTCGCTGCTGGCGGTGACCTATCTCAGGGCGATCTCGCCCGACCAGTTCCATATCGAGCTTTCGATCCAGATCCTGGCAATGATCATCGTCGGCGGGCTCGGTAGCGTGCTGGGGCCGTTCTTCGGCACGGCGCTGATCCTGTTCGCGCCGATCGTGCTCAACAACCTGCTCGGCGCCGCCGCCGGCACCTTCGGGCTGTCGCTGCCGATCGACCTGCGCGCCCATCTGCCGCTGATGGCCTATGGCGCGCTGGTGATCGGCTTCCTGCTCTACGAGCCGCTCGGTCTCGCCAAGATCTACGCCAATTTCCGCAACTACTTGCTCGTCTGGCCGTTCCGCCATGCCCAGCGGTGACGGTGCCTCAATCAACGACAGGGCTGGAGGAAACAGGATGTCGCTCGATCGCCGTTCTTTCATCGCCGGCTCGGCCGCGCTGGCCGCGCCGCTTGCCCTGCCGGTCCAGGTCTTCGCCCAGGAGAAGATCGTCCGCTTCTCGCTGCCGCAGGACTTCACTCGCATCTACACCTTCGTCACCTCGGAATATAACCAGGGTCAGCGCGACTACTTCACCCTGGTGAATGATCGCGGCGGCGTCGGCGGCTACAAGATCGTCGCTGACATCACCGACCATGCCAACGATTTGCCGCGCGCCATCGAGGCCTATGAGCGCGGCAAGCGCGAGGGCGCCGTGCTGATCGACCCGCTCTCGACGCCGGTGGCGCGCGCGCTGGTGCCGCGCGCGCTTGAAGACAAGATCAACATGATCACGGCCTATTCCGGACGCAGCGACGCCGCCGACGGCAGTGCCTTTCCCTATGTCCTGCCGCTTTCGATCAATTACTGGACCCAGGCCGGCCTGATCATCGAGCAGTTCAAGAAGACCGAGAAGGGCAGCCTCAAGGGCAAGAAGATCGTCTTCGTCCACATCGACACGCCCTTCGGCAAGGAGCCGCTGCCGATCCTCAACGTGCTCGCCAAGAAGGAAGGATACGAGCTTGCCGCCTTCCCCTATACCCCGCCGGGCAACGACCAGTCGGCGATCTGGCCGCAGGTCCGCCGCGCGCGGCCCGATTTCGTGATCTTCTGGGGCGCCGGCGTCGGCCAGACCGTGGCGCTGACCGAGGCGATCCGCAACGGCCTGCCGATGGACCGGGTCTCCGGCAGCGTCTGGCTGTCGGAATCCGACATGGACGTGGTCGGGCGCGAGGCGGCCAAGGGCGTAATGAAGGTCGAGCCTTGCGTCGGCGGCCGCGAGCCCAAGGTGATCAAAGACATCCTGGCCGACGTGATCGGCAAGGGCAAAGGCGCCGGCCCGGAGAACAAGGTCGGCACCGCCTACTACAACTACGGTGTCCAGATGGCGACGCTGATGGTCGAGGGCGTGCGCAAGGCGGCCGAGAAGGCGCCGAAC
Organism: Allobosea sp.; assembly: GCA_035998995.1. Classification (GTDB taxonomy): domain Bacteria; phylum Pseudomonadota; class Alphaproteobacteria; order Rhizobiales; family Beijerinckiaceae; genus Allobosea. The sequence goes on along the minus strand of DASYHC010000053.1, from coordinate 29,812 downwards.
GGCCCGGTTACCGGCCCCTGGCTCAACGAGGGCCTGCGCTCGATCACGAACTTCACGGCCGACGGCCTCCTGCCGCCGACCACGATCACCAAGGACGACCACCAGGGCGGCGGCATGGGCCGGATCGCGCGCTGGGACGGCGCCAAGTTCGTGCCGATCACCGACTGGTTCTCCGCCAACCAGGATGTGGTCTGGGAGGAGATCCGCAAGAACTCGGACGAGTTCAAGAAGACCGGGAAATGACGAGGTCCGGGCGGCGCCTCTCTGACGCGCCGCCCGCCATTGCTGGATCGGGCCGATGACGCTGCTGGCGCTGAACAATATCGAGATCGTCTACGATCAGGTCTTCCTTGCCGTGCGCGGCGTCTCGATCGAGGTGCCCGAGAAGGGGCTCGTCGCCGTGCTTGGCGCCAACGGCGCCGGCAAGAGCACGGTGCTGAAGTCGATCTCGGGCCTGCTCAAGCCGGAGCGCGGCGCGGTCACGCGTGGTGAGATCAGCTTCGACGGCCGCTCGATCCTGCAAGTCGATCCGCCCGAGCGCGTCCGCCTCGGCATCGTCCACGTGCTGGAAGGCCGGCGCGTCTTCGGCCATCTCACCCCGAAGGAGAACCTGATCGCGGCCGCGACCATGCATCGCGAGCGCGGCCATGTCACTGCGCTGATCGACCGGATGTTCGAGACCTTCCCGCGCCTTGCCCAGCGCGCCAAGGCCGAGTCGGGCTATCTCTCCGGCGGGGAGCAGCAGATGCTGGCGATCGCCCGCGCCCTGATGACCGAGCCGCGCCTGCTGATGCTCGACGAGCCGAGCCTGGGCCTCGCTCCGTTCCTCGTCGACGAGATCTTCGACATCGTCCGCCGCGTCAATGAGCGCGACGGCGTCGCCGTATTGCTGGTCGAGCAGAACGCCACGGCGGCGCTGGAGATCGCCCAATACGGCTACCTGATCGAGAACGGCCGTATCCTGATGAGCGGCGAGGCGGCGGTGCTGAGCGCCAATCCCGACGTCGCCGACGCCTATCTCGGCGGCCACCAGAAGGTCGACTACCACGCGGTCAAGCATTACCGGCGCCGCAAGCGCTGGCTCGCCTGAGGCGACGCGATGGCCAAGCATTACGACCGCCTGGAAACCCGTACGCCGGCTCGCCGCGAGGCCGATCTGTTCCGGCGATTGCCGCAAGTGTTGGCGGCGGCGCAGCGGCTGCCGGCCTGGCGGAAGCATCTGCGTGGCGTGGATCCCAAGGCGATCACGGACCGCGCGGCGCTCGCCAAATTGCCGGTGCTGCGCAAGTCGGACCTGCCGGCGGCCCAGCGCGGAAAGCCACCTTTCGGTGGCCTGCTGCCCGGCCGCCCCGGCGATTATCGCCGTTTGATGATGTCGCCGGGGCCGATCTTCGAGCCGGAAGGTCATGACGACGATCCTTGGCGCGTCGCCCGCGCGTTGGCCGCCGCAGGCGCCGGCCGCCGCGATGTCGTGCTCAACACCTTCTCCTATCATCTCACGCCCGGCGCCTGGTGCTTCGACGCCGGGGCGCGCGTGCTCGGCTGCGCCGTGATCCCGGCCGGGCCCGGCAACAGCGACGCGCAGCTCGATTTGATCGAGGCCTATCGCCCGACGCTCTATGCCGGCGTGCCGGATTTCCTGAAGATCCTGCTCGATCTCGGCGCGACGCGCGGGCGCGATCTCTCCTCGCTGAAGCGAGCGGTGGTCTCCGGCGCGGCCTTTCCGCCCTCGCTGCAGGCCGAGTTCCGCGCGCGCGGCATCGACGCCTATCAGTGCTATGCGACCGCAGAATGCGGCATCATCGCCTATGAGACGGCGGCCCGCGAAGGCCTCGTCCTCAACGAGGACATCATCGTCGAGATCCTGCGGCCCGGCACCGGCCAGCCGGTCGCGGAAGGCGAGGTCGGCGAGATCGCCGTCACCATCCTCGATCCGAAGAAGCCATTGATCCGCTTCGCCGTCGGCGATCTCAGCGCGACGTTGCCGGGCTTGTCGCCTTGCGGGCGCACCAACCAACGCATCCGCGGCTGGCTCGGCCGGGCCGACCAGTCGGCCAAGGTCAAGGGCATGTTCGTCCGACCGGAGCAAGTTGCAGCCGTTGCAGCGCGTCATCCGGAACTCGGCCGCTGCCGGTTGGTGGTGATGCGTGCCGGCGAGACCGATGCGATGTGCTTCAAGGCCGAGGCTGCCGCGCCGGGGCCCGGCCTGGCGGAGGCGATGAAGGCTTCAGTACGCGATATCTTCAAGCTGGGCGGTGCGATCGAGCTGGTCGCGCCGGGGACATTGCCCAACGACGGCAAGGTTATCGACGATACGAGGACGCCGGGTTGAAGCTCGTGGCGCAGACGGGATGAGGATGGGACGATGAGCGATCCGGCAGGCGAGGTGGTGATCACGCAGCGGCAGGGCCCGGTCCTCACCGTGACCATGAACCGCCCCAAGGTGCTAAACGTTCTCGACGAGGCGATGGCCGATGCGCTGGTCGCAGCGTTCTCGGGGCTGGCCGCCGACGCATCGATCCGCGCCGTCATCCTGGCCGGGGCAGGGCGCTCCTTCATGGCCGGCGGCGATCTCGCCCGCTTCCAGGCCGATCTTGCCGGCGCGCCGCAGACCGCGACGCTGTTGATCGATCGCTTCCACACGCTGATGCGCCTGATCAAGGCGATGCCGCAGCCGGTGATCGCGGCGGTGCAGGGGCCGGTCGCCGGCGGCGGCGTCGGCTTGGCCTTCGCCTGCGACCTCGTGGTGGCGGCAGAGGATGCGAGCTTCCTCTCGGCCTATACCAAGCTCGGCACCAATCCCGATGGCGGCACCACCTGGACGCTGACGCAACTGCTCGGCCCGCGCCGGGCGCTGGAATTTGTGCTGCTCAACGAGGCCATCGGTGCCGAGAGCGCGCTCAGGCTCGGCCTCGTCAGCCGGATCGTGCCGAGTGGTGAGCTGATGGAGACCGCGCGAACGCTGGCGGAGAAGCTCGCCCGCGGCAGCTCTGGCGCGCAAGCGGCGACCAAGGCGCTGGTCCAGGCTGCTACGCACGGCACGTTCGATACACAGCTCGATCTGGAGAAGCAGAGCTTCGTCGCCAATGCCGGCACGGCGGATTTCCGTGAGGGAATCAATGCCTTCTTCGAACGCCGGCCGCCGGCGTTCTAAAACGGTGGGCCTGTCGGCCCGCCGTCCCGGCCTTCAGCTCGATCCTCAGCCGGTCTTGGCCTGATTGAAGTCGGAGATGCCGCCATGCGCGGCCGACCATTTGGCCGGCTCGTTGAGGAAGCTCTCGACCTCGTCCAGCACCTTCGGCTCGAAATGGCCGCTCGCCTTGGCGACCTTGAGCACGTCCCACCAGGTGGTGAGATAGTGCAGGCCGACGCCGATCTCCTTCATCATCTCGCGCCCTTGCGGGAAGATGTCGTAGTAGAACAGCACGAAGCAGTGATCGACCTTGGCGCCGGCGTCGCGCAGCGCCTTGCAGAAGTTGACCTTGCTGCCGCCATCGGTGGCGAGATCCTCGACCAGCAGCGTGCGCGCGCCCTCGACCACCTCGCCCTCGATCTGCGCGTTGCGGCCGAAGCCCTTGGGCTTCTTGCGGACATATTGCATCGGCAGCGCCAGCCGGTCCGAGATCCAGGCGGCGAAGGGGATGCCGGCTGTCTCGCCGCCGGCGACGATGTCAATCGATTCATAGCCGATGTCGCGCACGATCGTCGTTGCGGCGAAGTCGATCAGCGAGGAGCGCAAACGCGGGAAGGAGATGATCTTGCGGCAGTCGATATAGACCGGGCTCGCCCAGCCCGAGGTGAAGATGAAGGGCTTGTCGCTGTAGAAGTGGACCGCCTTGATCTCGAGCAGCATCTTGGCTGCTTCGAGGGCGATGGTCTCCCGGTCGGCCGGCATGTAAAGATTCGACATGGTCTCGTTCTCCAGGGCCAGCGCGCGCCATCCTTCGCCGTTTGCAGGCGTGGGCGCGGCTCGGGTCAAATTCGCAAACGGCCCCTTCTCGACAGGTTGCCGGTGAAGGTCAATCCCCACTGAGCGCCGTCCCCGTCATGATTGCACGGAGATACTCGCACGGCTCCTGCAAGGCGGCTATGGAAGGCCAGCCAGCCTGCGGATTCGCCGGGCGGGCAGGTCAGCAGAGGGGCAGGTCATGAGCGTCACGGAACTCTTCGGCAGCAGCGAAGCCAAGGCGGTTACCCCGTCGCAGACGCTGACGATCCGGCGGCCGGACGATTGGCATGTCCACCTGCGCGACGGCGCGATGCTGAAGGCGGTGCTGCCCTTCACGGTCGCGCAGTTCAAACGCGGCATCATCATGCCGAATCTGGTGCCGCCCGTGACCTCAGTCGATGCCGCCTCGGCCTATCGCGAGCGCATTCTCGCGGAGCGGCCGGATGGCAACGACTTCACTCCGCTGATGACCTGCTATCTGAGCGATTCCACGGATCCGGATGAGATCGAGCGCGGCTTCCGCGAGGGTGTCTGGGCCGCGGCCAAACTCTACCCCTCGGGGGCGACGACCAACTCCCATCACGGCGTCACCGATATTCCGAAGCTCGCCCCGGTGCTGGAGCGGATGGAGAAGATCGGCATGCCGGTCCTCGTCCATGGCGAGGCGACCGACCCCGCCGTCGACATCTTCGACCGCGAGGCGGTGTTCATGGAGACCGAGATGCTGCCGCTCTTGAAGCGGCATCACGGCCTGAAGGTCGTAATCGAGCACGTCACCACCGCCGAGACCGTCGAACTGGTGCGCGCCCATGCCGGCCGGGCGGCGGGCACGGTCACGCCGCACCACCTGATCATCAACCGCACCTCGATCTTCCAGGGCGGCCTCAGGCCCCATCTCTACTGCCTCCCGGTCGCCAAGCGCGAACGCCATCGCCTCGCTCTGCGCAAGGCGGTCACCTCCGGCGACGGCAATTTCTTCATCGGAACCGACACCGCCCCGCATCTGCGTAGCGCCAAGCAGGCCGAATGCTGCTCGGCCGGCGTTTTCGCCGGCGCAACCGCCTTGCAGACCTATGTCCAGGTCTTCGACGAGGAAGGCGCGCTCCCGCATTTCGAGGCCTTCGCCTCGGAGAACGGCGCGCGCTTCTACGGCCTGCCGTTGAACGAGGGCACGATCACGCTGGAGAAGCGGCCCTGCCGCGTCTCACCGACCGTCGCGGTCGGCGAGGAGGACGTCGTCGTTTTCCGCGGCGGCGAGGAACTGCCCTGGGCGCTGGGCGAGGTGAGGGGCTGATCCTCGACGTCATGCTCGCCCTTGTGGCGAGCATCCACGTCTTGAACACTGCGCTGCCCGAACGAAGACGTGGATGGTCGGGACAAGCCCGACCATGACGGGAAAGTGTGTCGACGCCTCTGAGACTCAGCCCGCCGCAGCCGGCTCGATCAATTTCGCGATGTTGAGCAGTTGCCGGTCGCGTCCGGCGACCGCGCTCAGCATCAGCCCGCCCGAGAGCTTGTCGCCGAGCGGCATCGGCAGCGAGATCGAGCACAGGTCGAACAAATTGCCGAAGGCCGGGTTGCGCAGGATCAGGCGGTTGGCCGTGAAGAAGGCCTCGTCACCGGCCTCCACTGCGGCGATCGTCGGCGCCTCGATCGGCACTGTCGGCGCCAGGAAGCCGTCGAGCCCGTCGAGCTGGGCCGCGAGCCGAGCGATCAGCGCCCGGCGCTTCTCCATGGCGATGATGTAGTCGGCCGCCTTGCAGGGCACACCGATGGCGATGCGAGCTGCGACGCGTCGGTCGTAGGCATCGGCCTTGTCGGCCATCAGGTCGCGATGCACTGCCGCCGCCTCGACCGTGACGAGCGGCACCGGGGCGATCGCCAGCATCTCCCTGTAGAACCCGTCGAGATCGACCGGTTCGACCGCGATGCCGAGCCGCGTCACGCGCTCGATCGCTGCCTCATAGGCCTTGGCGACGGACGGGTCGGCCTCGGCCAGGAAGCCGCCGCGTGCCACGCCGAGCCGGATACGGGCCGGCGAGAGTCCGTCCACCAGATCGAAAGGCCGGTTGGCCAGTACCGAGAGCAGGCGCGCACAGCCGGTGACGTCCTTGGCCAGCGGGCCGATCGAATCGAGGCTCGGCGCCAGCGGGAAGCAGCCCTCGTCGGGGACCGTCTTGTGCGTCGGCTTCATCCCGGTGATGCCGTTGAACGCTGCGGGGATGCGGCAGGAGCCGCCGGTATCGGTGCCGACGGTCAGTTCCGAGGAGCCTTCCGCCACCGAGACCGCTGCGCCGGAGGAGGAGCCGCCGGGGATGCGCGCCTTGTCGAGAGCGCTGCCAGGCGTGCCGAAGGTGGCGTTGAGGCCGATGCCGGAGAAGGCGAACTCGGTCATGTTGGTCTTGCCGATGATCACCGCGCCGGCCCTGCGCAGCCGCGCCACCGAGGGCGCATCCTGAGTCGCTGGAGCTGCGCCCTTCAGTGCGCTGGAGCCGGCCCAGGTCGTCACGCCCTTCACGTCGAGCAGGTCCTTGACAGAGACGATCGTGCCGTCGATCTCGCTCAGCTGCAGCCCGGCCTCGCGGCGGCGGTCGGCGGCGTCGGCCTCGGCGCGGGCGGTGTCGAGCAAAAGCTTGGTGAAGACCGGGGCGCCGTCGCCGATGCGGGCGATATTGGCTTCGAGCTTGTCGCGGACGCTGCGGGACATCGGGCGGACCTGGGCTGCTGGAGGGCGTGCGGCGGAAAGCCAGCGCTTCTGGTTAGGCCAGTTCGCCACGCGATGGAACTACCGGCCTGTCATCCCGGCCTGCGCGACCAGAGCACTTGTCGATCCGGCGGGATCGCCAATGTCGTCATTGCGCGGAGCGCAGCGACGAAGCAATCCAGAGGCCGCGGAACTCCACGCCCTCCTGGATTGCTTCGCTGCGCTCGCAATGACGGATTTTTACGCTGCCTGCTCGGGTTGGCGGGCGACCGCCTCCGGTGTTGCGGCGACGCCGCCGGGGCAGGGCAGGAGCGGCTTGCCCTGGAGCAACTCGTTCCGCGCGAACAATTCGGCCAGCCAGTCGACGAAGACACGGACCTTGTTGGAGAGGTGCCGGTTCGGCGGGTAGATGATGTGCAGTGGCTTCGGCTTGGTGCACCAGTCGGTCAGGATCGGTACGAGACGGCCAGAGGCTATGTGCGCCATCGCCATGAAGGTCGGCACCTGCATGACGCCGAGCCCCGCCAGCCCGGCGGCGACATAGCCGGTGCCTTCGTTCAGCGAGACGACATAGTCGCCCTGGATCTCGATGGTTTCCTTTGCGCTGGCGAAGGTGAAGGGCAGGATGCGGCTGGTGCCGGCCCGGCGGTAGCCGATCGCGAGATGGCCGTCCTCCAGATCGCGCGGGTGCCGCGGCGTCCCGTGCTTGGCGAGATAGCCCGGTGTTGCGCAGGTGATCAGCATCATCTCGCCTATGCGGCGGGCGATCAGGCTCTGGTCGTCGATCGCGCCGGCGCGGACGGCGAGGTCGAGATTTTCGCCGATCAGGTCGGCCGGCCGGTCGGACAGGCCCATGTCGATCTGGATCTCGGGATAGCGCGCATGGAAGCTCGGCAGCGCCGGCAGGATGATGTCGGTGGCGAACGAGGCGCTGACATCGACGCGCAGCCGCCCGCTCGGCCGGGCCTGCGAGGAGGTCATGCTCTGGTCGAGCTCGTCGATCTCGCCGAGAACGCGCAGCGCCCGCTCGTAATAGGCGGCGCCATCCATCGTCACGGTAACGCGGCGCGTCGTGCGGTTGAGCAACTGCGCGTGCAGATGCCCCTCGAGCTGCTGGATCAGCTTGGTCACGGTCGGCTTGGGCAGGTCGAGCAGCTCGGCGGCGCGGGTGAAGGTGCCGACCTCGACGACGCGCACGAAGGCGCGCATGGCGTTGAGCTGGTCCATCTGAGGGCTCCGAATGATCCGCCGATTGTTTCCATATGGAAATAATGTAGGAGCGGATCGGCGGTTTATTAAGCGGAGAGCATCACCTAAATCGTGACGCACCGCAACATTCATTGGCCGTCACCGCCATGCTCGCCCCGTCAGTCCCCGAAAGCCGCTATCGCCGCGCCGTCTTCTGGCGTGAGCAGAGCGTCCAGGTCGGGCGCGACAAGCTCGCCGGCCGGCTCTATGCGCCGGCTGCTGTGCCCGACGAGGCCGGTCTCGTCGTCCACCTCCATGGCGGCACCTTCGACAGCGGCACTCTTGCGTCCGGCGAAGCTGTCGCGACCACCCTGGCGGAAGCCGGCGCGATCGTGATCTCGCTGCCTTACCCGCTCGCTCCGGCCAACCCGTTTCCGCAGGCGCTCGAAGCCACCTATGCGGCGCTCGAGAAGATCGCCCGTGACAAGGCGCGCTGGGTCGGCAAGTCCGCGCCGCTCTATGTGGCGGGCGAGGAGGCCGGCGGTAACCTTGCCGCTGCGCTCGCCATGATGGCGCGCGACCGTCATGGACCGCCGCTCGCCGGCCAGATCCTGTTCTCGCCGATGCTCGATGCTTGCCTCGGCACCTATTCCTTCCGCAATGCCGAGGCCGGTCCGGTCGGTTGCCGCTGGGCCGATGGCTGGCACGCCTATCTCGGCTCGCCCGAAAAGGCGGCGCACCCTTACGCCACGCCGGTCAACGCTGCACGGCTCTCGGGGCTGGCGCCGGCGCTGATCGTCACTGCCGAGGACGATCTCTTGCGTGACGAGAGCATCAATTATGCCGGCCGGCTGAAGGCTGCCGGCGTCGACACTACCATCCGCGTCGTCGGCGGTCCGAGCCGCTGGCCGGAGGCTTTTGCGGAAATACCCCGCGACGGCTCCTGTCTCTGTTCGGCCTGCGATCACATCAGCGCGTTCTTCACCGCGACTGCGCCGTCCTAGCGCCGCCAGCCGCCCGCTCTTTCCACTCTCTCCACGAAGGAATGACCCCATGATTCTGGGAACGATCCGTCATGCCCTGTTGGGCGTTGCTCTCACCGCCGGCGTCTCGCTCGCAGCGCTCGCCGTCGCCGTCCACGGCTCGAACACCGCACAGGGCGACACCGCCCCGGCGGCTGCGGCGCCGACGCCCGTCTCGGTCGCGCTGGTCGAGCAGCTCGAGCTGGTCAGCTGGGCCGAATTCTCCGGCCGGCTCGAGGCGATCGAGCGCGTCGAGATCCGCTCGCGCGTCTCCGGCGTCGTCGAGCAGGTCCACTTCGCGCAGGGCGCGCTGGTCAAGCAGGGCGACCTGCTGGTCAGCATCGACCAGGCGCCGTACCAGGCCGAGTTCGAGCGCGCCCAGGCGCAATTGCTTGCGGCCGAGGCCCGCGTCGCGCTTGCCGCAGGCGAGCATGAGCGCGGTCAGAAGCTGATGTCTACGCAGAACGTCTCGCAGCGCGACCTGGACGCCAGGCTGAATGCACTGCGCGAGGCGCAGGCCAACGAGCGCGCCGCCCGCGCCGCCCTGCAGTCGGCCAGGCTCAACCTCGACTACACCCAGATCCGCGCCCCGATCGGCGGCCGCATCGGCCGACTGGAAGTCACCGTCGGCAACCTCGTCGCCGCCGGCGCCAATGCCCCTCTGCTGACGACTTTGGTCTCGGTCGATCCGGTCTATGCCGGCTTCAACGCCGACGAAGGCTCGCTGCTCAAGGCGCTGGCGACCCTGCCGGCCGAGCCCGGCAAGCCGCGCGACCTCAAGCGCATCCCGGTGCAGATGACGACCGCGGCGAACGAGGCCGCGCCGGTCTCCGGCCATCTCAACTTCGTCGACAACGGCATCGACGCCGCGACCGGTACGGTCCGCGTCCGGGCGATCTTCGACAACAAGGACGGCGCGCTGATGCCCGGCCAGTTCGTGCGCCTGCGCATGGGCCAGGCCAAGTCCGAACCGGCGCTGGTCATCAACGAGCGCGCCGTCGGCACCGACCAGAACAAGAAGTTCGTCTTCGTCGTCGGCAAGGACCACAAGGCCCAGTGGCGCGAGGTTACGCTCGGCACGGCCGCCGAGGGCCTGCGCATCGTCACCAGCGGGCTGGAAGCGGGCGAGCAGATCGTCGTCAACGGCCTGCAGCGCATCCGCCCGGGCGCCTCCGTCGCCCCCGAGCAGGTGCCGATGACTGAACGCTCCGAACTGAAGAAGCCCAAGACCGAGCTCGCACAGCGCTGAACCACCGCCGTCATTCCGGGGCAGGCCGAAGGCCTGAGCCCGGAACCCATGACCACGCCCTTTCCGTCATGGTCGGGCTTGTCCCGACCATCCACGTCTTCGCTTCGCTGATCGAGCGCGGTGTTCAAGACGTGGATGCTCGCCACAAGGGCGAGCATGACGAACTGGAGCAACGTCGTGGTCATGGATTCCGGGCTCTTCGCTGCGCGAAGCCCCGGAATGACGGCGCGGTTCCTCATATCCATTCCCCGCCCCGCCGGCCGCTTCGGGACCGGCGGGGCCGCCGCCTTGAAGGGGCACCCCCATGAACCTCTCGAAGTTCTTCATCGACCGGCCGATCTTCGCCGGCGTCCTCTCCGTCCTGATCTTCCTCGCCGGCCTGCTGGCCCTGCGCGCGCTGCCGATCTCGGAATATCCCGAGGTCGTGCCGCCGACCGTGGTGGTGCGCGCGCAATATCCCGGCGCCAACCCCCGCGTCATCGCCGAGACCGTCGCGACGCCGATCGAGGAGCAGATCAACGGCGTCGAGGGCATGCTCTACATGTCGAGCCAGGCGACGACCGACGGCGTGATGACGCTGAACGTCACCTTCAAGCTCGGCACCGACCCGGACAAGGCCCAGCAGCTGGTCCAGAACCGGGTCTCCCAGGCGGAACCCCGCCTGCCGGAGGAGGTGCGCCGCCTCGGCGTCACCACCATCAAGAGCTCGCCGGACCTGACGATGGTGGTGCACATCACCTCGCCGAACGGCCGCTACGACATGACCTATCTGCGCAACTACGCCGTCCTCAACGTCAAGGACCGGCTGGCGCGTATCGACGGCGTCGGCCAGGTCCAGCTCTTCGGCTCGGGCGACTATTCGATGCGCGTCTGGCTCGACCCGCAGAAGGTCGCCGAGCACGGCCTCTCGCCCTCCGACATCGTCCGCGAGATCCGCGCCCAGAACGTCCAGGCCGCCGCCGGCGTCATCGGCGCTTCGCCGAGCGGGCCGGGGCTCGATTTGCAGCTCTCGGTCAACGCGCAGGGCCGCCTCGCCAGCGAGGAGGAGTTCGGCGAGATCATCGTCAAGACCGCCCCGAGCGGTGCAGTCGTTCGGCTGAAGGACGTCTCCCGCATTGAGCTCGGCGCCGCCGAATACGCGCTGCGCTCGCTGCTCAACGGCAAGTCGGCCGTCGCCGTGCCGGTCTTCCAGGCGCCGAACTCCAACGCCATCGCCATCGCCGACCGCGTCCAGGAGACGATGCGCGAGATCAAGCAGAACATGCCCGAGGGCGTCGACTACTCGATCGTCTACGACACGACCCAGTTCGTCCGCGCCTCGATCAAGGCGGTGATCACCACGCTGCTCGAGGCGATCGCGCTGGTCGTGCTCGTCGTCATCGTCTTCCTGCAGACCTGGCGCGCCTCGATCATTCCGCTCGTCGCCGTGCCGATCTCGGTCGTCGGCACCTTCGCGGTGATGTATCTCTTCGGCTTCTCGATCAACGCGCTTTCGCTGTTCGGCCTCGTGCTGGCGATCGGCATCGTCGTCGACGACGCCATCGTCGTGGTCGAGAATGTCGAGCGCAACATCGAGAACGGCCTGTCGCCGCGCGAAGCCACCTACAAGGCGATGCGCGAGGTCTCCGGCCCGATCATCGCGATCGCGCTCGTCCTCGTCGCGGTCTTCGTCCCGCTCGCCTTCATCAGCGGCCTGACCGGCCAGTTCTACCGCCAGTTCGCGCTCACCATCGCGATCTCGACGGTGATCTCGGCGATCAACTCGCTGACCCTGTCGCCGGCGCTCGCAGCATTGCTGCTGCGCGGCCATGACGCTCCGAAGGATGCGCTGACCCGCGGCATGGACTTCCTGTTCGGCTGGTTCTTCCGCGGCTTCAATCGCTTCTTCAACCGCTCGTCCGAGGCCTATGGCGGCGGCGTCACCCGCATCCTCGGCCGCAAGACCGTGATGCTCGTGGTCTATGCCGGCCTGGTCGGCCTGACCGTCGTGCTCTTCCAGAAGGTGCCGTCGGGCTTCGTGCCGGGCCAGGACAAGCAGTATCTCGTCGGATTCGCCCAGCTGCCCGACGCGGCGACGCTCGACCGCACCGAGGACGTCATCCGCAAGATGGACGAAATCGCCCTGAAGCATCCCGGCGTCGAGAACGCGATCTCCTTCCCCGGCCTGTCGATCAACGGCTTCACCAACTCCTCCAACGCCGGCATCGTCTTCGTCGGCCTGAAGCCCTTCGACCAGCGCAAGGACCCCTCGCTCTCCGGCAACGCCATCGCCATGCAGCTCAACAAGGAGTTCGCCGGCATCAAGGAGGCGTTCATCGCGATGTTCCCGCCGCCGCCCGTCCAGGGTCTCGGCACCATCGGCGGCTTCAAGCTGCAGATCGAGGATCGTGCCGGCCTCGGCTACAAGGCGCTCGACGAGGCGACCAAGGCCTTCATGGCCAAGGCCGCGACGGCGCCCGAGCTCGCCGGCATGTTCTCGAGCTTCCAGGTCAACGTGCCCCAGCTCTATGCCGACATCGACCGTACCAAGGCGCGCCAGCTCGGCGTTCCCGTCACCGATGTCTTCGAGACGCTGCAGATCTATCTGGGCTCGTCCTATGTGAACGATTTCAACAAGTTCGGCCGCACCTACACGGTGCGCGTCCAGGCCGACGCGCCCTACCGCGCCTATCAGGAGGATATCGGCAAGCTCAAGGTCCGCTCGAATTCGGGCGAGATGGTGCCGCTCTCAGCCGTGCTCAATGTGCGCACCGATTCCGGCCCCGAACGGGCGATGCGCTATAACGGCTTCCTCAGCGCCGACATCAATGCTGGCCCGGCCCCCGGCTTCTCCTCGGGCCAGGCGCAGGACGCCGTCACCCGCATCGCCAACGAGACCCTGCCCAAGGGTTTTGCCTTCGAATGGACCGAGCTGACCTATCAGGAGATCCTCGCCGGCAACTCCGCCATGCTGGTCTTCCCGGTCGCGATCCTGCTCGTCTTCCTGGTGCTGGCGGCGCAGTATGAGAGCCTGACCCTGCCGGTCGCGATCCTGCTGATCATCCCGATGGGCCTGCTCGCGGCGATGGCCGGCGTGTGGTGGAGCGGCGGCGACAACAACGTCTTCACCCAGATCGGCCTCGTCGTCCTGGTCGGACTATCGGCCAAGAACGCCATCCTGATCGTCGAATTCGCGCGCGAGCTCGAATTCGAGGGCAGGACGCCGGTCGAGGCCGCGATCGAGGCCAGCCGCCTGCGCCTGCGGCCGATCCTGATGACCTCGCTCGCCTTCGTCATGGGCGTGGTGCCGCTGGTGCTCTCGACCGGGGCGGGCGCCGAGATGCGCCAGGCCATGGGCATCGCGGTCTTCGCCGGCATGATCGGCGTCACCGCCTTCGGCATCTTCCTGACGCCGGTGTTCTACGTGCTGATGCGGAAGGTGGCGGGGAACCGGAAGCTGCGGCAGCATGGGGTGGAGAAGAGGGGGGAAATGGCTGAGGCGGCGTAAAGAGTAGCCGGCGGGGTTGCGGTGGCCGCGATCCTGCCGGCATTTGCCTTTGTTTATGGCTAAGTCGTACCTGCGCGCCCGGTGCGACATTTTTTCGGTGTGGTGTGCGCTAACGCAGCCCGTCTAAGGAGGAAGCGCCAGTTGCTCAATGATAAGCAATCATTCATTGCTTGACTGGGCAGGTGCTGAGGTGCCGGGGGGCGAATGTGGCGCTAAAGGTCGTTAGGGCGGTAGAGGAAGGGGTAATTGGTGCGACGGAGGTCTCGCCCCTTTCACTTGAATTAGTAATCGGTGTCGTTGGTTACGCTGGGGCCGGTTGTTCGACTGCTTGTGGCCGCTTGGAGATTCTTCTTCAAGAGGATGGGTATCAAGTTGAGGTGATCAAGCTCAGCCGGTTGATCGCTCGCTACCTGGGATTTAACGATACTCCTGCAGTGACGCATGGTGTGGAGGCAGGAGCTTCTCGCTACGATCGAGTAATCCGCCTTCAAGATCTAGGTGACGAACTGCGTGAGCAGCGCGGACATGAGGCAGTTGCAGCGCTCGCGGTCGCAGAAATTATGGCGGTGCGTGGCCGAGACGAGGCCGGAGCAAGCAAACGAGCATTCATACTCGATTCGCTAAAGCACTCGGCGGAAGTTGACCTGTTGCGGAAGGTCTACGATCAGTCGTTTCGACTAGTTGCTGTTCATTGCGAGCGGCCGACGCGCGAAAGTAGGCTCGTTGGAAATACTCGTTCGGCAGCAAAATACGCGGGCGTCGATCCTGCGCGAGTCCTGAGCTATATGGAGCGAGACGAAAAGGATCAGGGCCGCAAGCACGGTCAGCAAGTCAGAGATGCCTTCTATTTGGCCGATTTCTTCATCGATAACAATGTCAGATCTCAAGGCGGCGAAACGCTCAACGGCGATCTTTCTAGGTTCGTGAATCTACTTCTTGGTACTGGACTCGTGCGCCCGACAAAAGGCGAGCGGGCGATGTATCATGCACATGCCGCTGCGCTTCAATCATCGTGCCTTTCCCGTCAGGTTGGAGCTTCGCTCGTTGCGTCAGATGGGACTGTGGTCGCGACCGGGACGAATGACGTGCCGAAATTTGGAGGTGGCGTCTACGATGAGGACAGCGAGCCGGATCATAGGTGCTTTGCTTGGGAATGGAAGGATGGGGACTTCCGCTTCACCGGTTGCCACAATCAGCGTAAAAAGAACCGATTGCGGGAGGATATTGGCGCATTTCTCGCCGACCGGTTCTCAAGTGGGCTGGCCCTTGCGGCCCATCCTCAGCCGTCCTCTGGTTCGGATACAGCCGCACGCGCGAGAGAGGAGGCTACACAGCGTATTCGAGCCTTCTTTGCGGAAAATGCCGCTATCATGTCCGAATTACCCGGTATTAAGGATATCGTGGAATATTCTCGGTCAATTCATGCCGAGATGAATGCGCTGCTGTCGGCTGCTCGCAACGGAATCTCACCGGTCGGTACCACTTTGTATTGTACAACGTATCCCTGTCATAATTGCGCACGCCACTTGGTGACGGCAGGTGTGGAGCGCGTCCACTATATCGAGCCGTACGTGAAGAGCCTCGCGACGGAGTTGCATTCTGATGCGATCTCAACGGAATCGCCGTTAGGGACAGCACCGAGTGGCATTGCCTCAAGGCCAACTCATATGGTCGTGGTTCCGTTCACTGGCGTTGGGCCTCGAATGTATGAAGACTTTTTTGCCAAACGCGTAGAGGTCAAACGCAACGACGGTTCTTACGAAGCTCCGGACCGTAAACTTCCTGCCCAGGCTGTTCGGTTGCGCGAGTTGCGTATGGTTGAAGAGCGGGCTGCCGCACTGGTCCCGGAGTCGACCCATGTCTGACAACAAGGTCGTCCGCTTTCCTCGTCCATCGGAAGCGTGGCACGAAAAAAGCAAAGCGTTCTCCCCCGCGCCCTTGCAGCCGAGTTTGTTCGATCATGCGGGCGCTAATCGCGGCCGCATAGTTTTTCTCGACATTATATGGTTAGCTGAGGACACTCTTTTAAATATTGTTGTTAGGAATGGTGTAACTGATCTCGTCGATTTGCGACCTCGACCTGTCTTTGAGAGACCACGCTTTCGTCATCGGCAGGTAGTTCATTATTTATATGAACGCAATGTCGGTTATCTAGAGTATGCGATGTTAGCAAGACGAGATAGAAATACTTCTTTTAACTCGTCATGGTCAGAGGGTATTGAGATTCGGTTCCGCGAGATGCTGACGCGTGGATTAACGCTGTGTCTATATGATGATGGTGCACGTTCCGCCGGCTGGGTCGATGACGTTCGGCATCTAGTGGATATGGCACCTGACTACTTAGCTGAGGTACATCCCCGCGCTCTGGTCGGTGCTCCGGAGGTCGCTGAACGGCGCTAATTGTGGCATAGTCGAAGTAGCATCCGTCGTTTCTTCCCCACCCCCTTCACGCAAGGCCGCTTCGCCTCTCTGTTCCGCAAGTGCGTTTCGCTCGGCTCTTCGTGCGCTTCTTGATATTGGCCTGCGCGATGAAGCGCAGGGTCCGGCCCTAGAAGTCAATGAACATCAGCGGCGCGTCGTGGGCGAGCCCGCACACACCGAGGCCCTGCATCGCCCGGTCGGCGATCTGCAACCCGTCGCGCCTTCGTGCATGGCGGGGCTCTCCTTGTCCGCGCTACAACGGCGCATGGCCTCGGCCCTGCGACACACCGGGCGATCACGCGGAGGGAAGGGGACCAGCCGGTCCCGTGCGGGATGATGCGGATGTTCGGGCGCGACTTCGACAGCAACGACGCGGAGCGGCTGCGAGGCTATGCAGCGTCTCCGGCGGCGGCACCAATCCCTGAGCGCGGCGGGAGGGCAGCCGGCATCGCATCGAGACAGGCAAGAGCCATCGCGGCAGGCGCCCTGATCGCCGGGGCGCTCGCCTGCGCCGGGCCCTCGGCCGCCTCGGCGCGCGAGATGCGCCTTCGCTACGATGTCACGGTGCTGGGCGGGGTCACGCTCGGCGAGATCGAGGTGACCTCGATGCTCGATCGCGCCGGCTATCGCATCGAGATCCGCACGCGCCCCTACCGGGCGGCCCAGCTCGTCGGAGCGGCGGAGCAATCCGGTCGGGTCGAAGGCCGCTGGGGCCGTAGCGGCCCCGAGCCGCGGCTCTACGCCGCGAACGGCTCATGGCGCGGCCGCACCTATGTCAGCGAGATGCACTATCCGCGCGGGGTGCCGACGATCCGGCGGCAGGAGCCGTCGAACGAGGATCGTGAGGCCGTCCCGCCCGAGCTGATTCGCGGCACGGTCGACTCGCTCTCCGGCGTCGCCGGGATGCTGAAGAAGGTGGCGGAGAGCGAGGCCTGCGACGGCTCGACGGCGATCTATGACGGCCGCCGCCGCTCGGTCGCGGTCATGACCTCCTCGGCCAAGGTGCAGGTCAGCGATCAGGGCGCGTTGAACGGCCGCGGGCTGCGCTGCGGCTTCACCGTCCGGACGATCGCCGGCTTCCGGCATGACGATGATCGCGAGGCGGCGATGCGGCCCTTGAAGGGCTCGGTCCTGATCGGCCTGCGCGAGGGCGGCGAGTTTCCGCTGCCCTTGCGCTTCGAGGTCGAGACGCGCTGGTTCGGCACGGTCGCTGTCCAGCTCGCCGGGCCGCCTGTCGAAGTCGATTGAGGGCTAGCGCCTAAAATCGATCATAACGCCGGTAATAGCCATGGCGCGGCGGGGGAGCATAGGGCCGGCCATAGCCGGGACGACCATAGCCGTAGCCATAGCCGCGCCGGCGCTCGTGCCAGCGCTGCTGGCGCGCCGCCTCCTGCATCATCATCAGGCGACGACGCTTGGCGTCGGTCATGGTGAAGGCGGCGGGGAGCTCGTCGAGCTTTGCGGCAAGGCTCGATGGTACAGCTTCGCTCGCCTCGGCAGTTGAGGCGAAGGCCGGCGAGAACAGCGCCGCGCCGAGCATGAATGCGGCTGCGATCGACAAGCGGTTCATGGGTATCTCCAGTTCATGGTTCGGGTGGTCTTGAGCGGTGTGGTCAGGGCCTGCCGGTTTCGAGCCCGGTCCAGCGGGCGGCGAAGGCCCACATGTCGGCGGCCTCGGCGATGACCTTGCCGAGCGGCTTGCCGGCGCCGTGGCCGGCGCGGGTCTCGACGAGCAGCAGGCGCGGCTTGCTGCCGATCTCGGCGGCCTGGATCGCGGCGGCGTATTTGAAGCTGTGGCCGGGCACGACGCGGTCGTCGGCATCGGCGGTGGTGACGAGGATGGCGGGGTAGGGCTTGCCGGCCGCGATGTTGTGAAGGGGCGAGAGGCTCAGCAGGTTCTCGAATGCTGCCTCGTCCTGCGGATCGCCGAAATCGTACTTCCAGAAGGTGCCGCCGGTGAAATGGTGGAAGCGCAACAGGTCCATCACGCCGACGCCCGGCAGCGCCGCGGCGAACAGCTCCGGGCGCTGGTTCGTCACCGCGCCGACGAGCAGGCCGCCATTGGATTCGCCCTGGATCGCGATGCCCCTGGCTATGCCCTGGTCGCGCAGGAACTCGGCCGCGGCGATGAAATCGTCATAGGAGTTCTGCTTGTTGGCGAGGCGGCCGGCATCGTGCCAGGCCCGGCCGTATTCGCCGCCGCCGCGGATATTGGCGATCGCCAGCGTGCCGCCCTGCGCGACCCAGGCCAATTGCGTCGGTGCGTAATAGGGCGTCAGGCTGATGGAAAATCCGCCATAGCCGTAGAGCAGCGTCGGCGCCGGGGCCTGCACACCCTTGCGCCTGATCACGAAGATCGGAACCTGCGTGCCGTCCTTCGAGACGTAGACATGCTGCTCGACCGCGATCTCGCCAAGGTCGAAATCGATCGCGGGCTCGGCCCACACCGTGCGCTTTCCGGTCGAAACCTGGTAGCGGTAGATCGTCAGCGGCGCGTTGAAGCTGGTATAGGCGAGGAAGGCATCGTCATCGGCCAGCGTGCCGCGAACGCCGGCGCTGCCGATGCCGGGAAGCGCGACGATGCCGTCCGGCGTCCCGTCGAGCCGGTGGCGCCGCAGCTCCGTGCTGGCATCGACAAGATAGGACAGGATCAGGCGGCCCCCGACGAGCCAGCCATGCTGGAGGGCGGCATCGCGCTCGCCGACGATCTCGCGCGGTGTCGGCGCCGCCTCCGCGAGATCGAAGGTCACGATCCTCCGGCGCGGCGCGCCTTCGCTGGTGACGACGAAGAGCATCGTGCCGTCATTGCCGAAGGCCGACCATTCGGCGCTGAAATCCGCGCCGGCAACGGGGCGGACCGTCCAATCGGCGCTCGTCAGGTCGACCACGCTCACCATGGTCATCGACGCTCCCGGCGTCGAATGGATGATCAGGTAGCGCCCGTCATCGGCCACGCCGGCCAGATGCAAGAGATCGGGGCGCTCGGGCGTCGCATGGACCAGGCGGTCCTGCGCCTGCGCTGTTCCAAGCCGGTGGAAGTAGATGGCGTGATTGGCGACGTTCGCCTGCGCCTCGGTACCCGGCTTGGGCTCGGGATAGCGTGAATAGAAGAAGCCCGAGCCGTCCTTCGCCCAGGAGATGACGCCGAAGCGCACCCACTTCACCTCGTCGTCCAGCGTCTCGCCGGTGGCGACGTCCAGCACCTTGATCTCGCGCCAGTCGATACCGCCGCGCTGCACGCCATAGGCCACATGGGCGCCGTCATCCGAGGCGTCCCATTCGGCGATGGCGTCGGCGCTATCCTCCGACCAGTCGTTCGGGTCGAGCAGCAGCCTGTCGGGCCCGTCGACGCCATCCCGGACATGCAGCGTCGCCTGGTTCTTCAGGCCCTGCCGCATGGTGTGGAAATAGCGGTTACCGCGCTTCAGCGGCACGCCTGACTGCTCGTAGTCGAACAGAGCCGAGATCTGCCGGCGAAACACCTCCCGGGCTGGCAGGCTGTCGAGATACTGGCGCGCCAGCGCGGTCTGCTCCTGCACCCACCGGGCGACCTCGCCATCGCGGCGGGGATCGTTCTCCAGCCAACGGTAGGGATCGGCGATCTCATGTCCGAATTGGCGCTCGCTGACATCGACGCGGCGCGTCTTCGGATAGGTGAGGGGCATCTTGGTCTCGCTGGCGGTCATGCGGTCACCTCATGGGCGATTCTGATTGGAGTGTCATTCACATATGTCACTTAGTGACATTTAATATGTCTGCAAGTGGCATAAATAAGGCGACTTGAATGACTCGGAAATAGGGAGCACATGAAAGGGATGAACCGGAGCATCGCCCGAGAGAACACCCGCCTGGAACTGTCCAGGCACGCGGCGCGGCTGTTCCTGGAGCGGGGTGTCGCCGACACCAGCGGTGACGACATCGCCGCGGCGGCCGGGGTCGCGACCCGCACGCTCTGGCGGCATTTCCGTTCGAAGGAGAGCGCCGTCGAGCCGCTCTTCGCGCATTCCTCGCTCAGATTTGCCGACATCCTGCGGCGCTGGCCGCGCGATGTCGCGATCGAGGAGCTGTTCCATGCCAGCCTCGGCCCGGACAAGATGGCGCCGCAGGACCTCGCCGACGACATCCTCGTCGTGAAGCTCCTCGCCAGGCTGCCGGAGGAGCCGGCCTTGCGCAGCGCCTGGCTGATGTCCTGCCACATCGGCGAGGAGCAACTGATCGAGATCATCGCCGAGCGTCTCGATCGTCCTAAGGGCGATTTCGACGTGCGCCTCTGCGCCGCGACCGTGATGGCGGCGATCCGGATCGTCGACGAGACGGTCAGCCTCGCCGCGGTGAAATACGGGCTGAAGACGACCACGGCCGAGGTCAACGAGCATCTCGCCCAGGCCGTTCGCAAGGCCGCTACTCTGCCGTTCTGCGATCCGGTCACCCCAAGGATCTGGCCGGGCGAGCAGCGCGCGCCCGCCTCAGCTTAGGCGTCGGCGAAAGGAGCGCTGACCCGCTTCAAGAACCCTTCACATAGGGCCGCAGTACACCCTGCTCAACGAAGGTGCTGCGGTTGCTCTCCTTCCGCTTCCTGATCTCGGCGCGGGCGATGGTGCGCAGGTGGACCTCGTCAGGCCCATCGATGAAGCGCAGGGCCCGGCCCCAGGAGTAGATGAAGGCCAGCGGGGTATCGTTGGAGAGCCCGCCGGCGCCAAAAACCTGCATCGCCCGGTCGGCGATCTTGGTCTGCAGCCGCGTCGCCGCGACCTTGATCGCCGAGACCTCGGTGCGTGCGGCCTTGTTGCCATGCTTGTCCATCATCCAGGCGGCGCGCAGGCAGAGCAGGCGGGCCTGGTCGATCTCCATGCGCCCTTCGGCGATCCAGTCCTGGACATTGGCGTAGTCGGCGAGGTTGCGGCCGAAGGCCTTTCGTTCCAGCGCGCGCTCGACCATCAGTTCGAGCGCGACCTCGCATTGGCCGATCGTGCGCATGCAATGGTGGATGCGTCCCGGCCCAAGCCGCGCCTGCGCCAGCGCAAAGCCCGCGCCTTCCTCGCCGAGCAGGTTCGCGGCGGGCACCCTGACCTCGCTGAAGTCGGTCTCGGTGTGACCCTCGATCGAGTAGTGGTTCAGCAGCGGCAGGTTGCGCATCACCGTCAGGCCCGGCGAATCCATCGGCACGATGATCATGCTGTGGCGCTTGTGCGGATCGGCATCGGGGCGCGGATCGGACAGGCCCATGACGATGCAGAACCTGACCTTGGGGTGCAGCGCTCCGGTCGTCCACCATTTGCGGCCGTTGACGACGTAATGGTCGCCGTCGCGGATGATGGTGGTCTGCAGATTGGTCGGGTCGGAGGAGGCGACGCCGGGCTCGGTGATGCCGACGCAGGAGCGGATCTCGCCATTGAGCATCGGGTTCAGCCAGCGTTCGCGCTGCTCAGGCGTCGCGAACATATGCAGGATTTCCATGTTGCCGGTGTCGGGGGCGTTGCAGTTGAACACCTCCGAGGACCAGTAGAACCGGCCCATGATCTCGGCGAGCGGGGCATATTCGAGATTGCTGAGGCGCGTGCCGGGCTCGTCGGCCTTCAGCGCCGGCAGGAAGAGGTTCCACAAGCCCTCGGCTTTCGCCTTGGCCTTGAGGTCGTCGATCAGCGCGCTGGGATAGCTGTTGGCCTCGACCTCATGCTTCCAGGCGGCGTCAGCCGGCTGGATATGGGCGTCCATGAAGGCCTGCAGCTTGGCGCGCAGCTCCTCGACCCTGGCCGAATAGGCGAAATCCATGGTGCTTCTCCTCGAACCTGGGGGGTCAATGCATGGTGGATCGCGCCGCCTCTTCCTTCTCCCCTTGCGGGAGAAGGTGGCCCGAAGGGCCGGATGAGGGGTCGCGCAGGTCTTGAAAGGTTTTCGGGGGCACTGGGCGGGCCAGCGACAAATGTCGCGCGACCCCTCACCCTAGCCCTCTCCCGCAAGGGGAGAGGGGACAGGTCCCGCGAAACCCTCACGCCGCATCCTCGACCAACTCTTCCGCCCGCTGCGCAAAGCTCTCCGCCATCGCGCCGACCGCCACCGCGTTCTCCGCTGCCGCATTCCCCGTCTTCGCCCTTGCGGCGATCCCATCAAGGATGACGGAGAAGCGGAACAGCGAGAAGGCGAGATGGAAGCGGGCGGGCCCTTCAGTTCGCCCGGCGGCGGCGCAATAGCGGGCGAGATATTCGTCCTGCGTGGGTATGCCGAGGCGCTTGCGATCGAGCCCGACGATGCCGGCATACATGTCCGGCGTCGAATGCCAGGGCAGGCAGGAGAACGCGACGTCGGAGAGCGGGTGGCCGAGCGTCGAGAGCTCCCAGTCGAGCACGGCGACGACCTTCGGCTCAGATGGCGCGAACATCAGATTCCCCAGCCGGAAATCGCCATGGACGATGGTCGTGTCCGGCGTCTCGTCGAGGTTTGCGCCGAGCCAGTCGATCAACCGGTCGATCGCGGGGATGTCGCGCGTCCTGGTCTCACGCCATTGCCGGCCCCAGCGCGCGAGTTGGCGGGCATAATAGTTGCCGGGCTTGCCGAAGTCGCCGAGCCCGGCGCCCTGCCAGTCGAAGCTATGCAGCGCCGCCAGCGCCTCGGCCATGGCGAGATACATGGCGCGCCGCTCGTCGGGCGTGACGCCAGGCAAAGCGGTGTCGTGGAAGACGCGGCCCTCAAGCCGCTCCATCAGGTAGAACGGTGTGCCGACGACATCGTCCGCCTCATGCAGCAGCAGCACCGGCGGCACCGGCACGGCCGAGCCGGCGAGTGCCTTGAGGATACGATACTCGCGCTCGACCGCATGGGCCGAGGGCAGCAGCGGCCCCGGCGGCTTCTTGCGCAGGACGAGCCGCGTGCCGGCATCTGGATAGGAGACGAAGAAGGTCGGGTTCGACTGGCCGCCGCTGATCCGCTCGATGTCCATGCGTCCCGCGGTGCGATCCGGCAGGGCGGAGCGCAGGAAGGCATCCAGCCGGGCGGAATCGAATTCGGGCGGGGCGGAGGGGGCGGCCTGCATGGCCTGCATATTCGAAGGCGAGGGCGGGGAGGTCAACGCGGCTGGGGCATAGCAGATGCGCTCAAGCCGAATCGGCCTCCCGGAGCAGTGCATCGATGTCGCGGCCGCGCTGAAAAACCCGCAGGATCGTCACGTCATTGCCAAGCACGGCAAAGGCGATGGTCGCTTGCCGACGGTAGCCGATCAGCCTCAAACCCGGACGCAAATCGTCACGACGGACGCCTCGTTCGGGAAAGAGCTGAAAGTCGAGGCAGTACGCATAGAGACGAGTGACATAGTCGCGGGCAATCCGTTCGCTACTACGCGGCGCGATATGGTCAAAAATGCTCTGAAGATCGACGATCGCCTGCTCGGAAAAGCGGACCCGAATGCTCATGCGCCGCTCTTGCGGCTACCCATATGCGCTTCGATTCGAGCCCAGGCCTCGTCTGCCGGTATGACCTTGCTCGGATCGGCCGAAATCTCGTCGTAGACCGGCAGGACTTCCTCGCGCAGCCAGTTGTCGACGGCCTGGTCGCGGGCGGCGAGCACGCGCAAACCATCGCGAATGACTTCGCTCTCGCTGGCATATTCGCCCGAGGCGACCTTGGACTTCACCATCTGCGCCATCTCATGCGGCAGAGTGATGCTTAGAGATTGGGTTGTGCGCATGAAGGCCTCCGATCGGTTTCGAGCTTAGCACGATTTAATCCTGCTCGCGATCTTTCTCACCCGCCCCAGCCTTCACCCTGACCACCGAGACTGAGCACAGCGCTTCCGCCACGACCTTCGTCGAAACGCTGCCGAGATGGCGGCGCAGCGGGGAGGAGGAGCGGGCGCCGAGCACGATATGGTCGATATCGTTGTGCTCGGCATAGCGCAGGATCGCGTCGGCGGCGCTGACCGCCTCGATGACGTGGTAGCTGACCCGGTCTTCCGGCAGATGCAGCGGGCGCGCCCAATCCTTCAGCGCCACCAGCCGGCCGATATAGAGCGAGCGTCCCTCGGCATCGACCGTCTTGGTCTCGCCGATGATCTCGGTTTTCAGCACCGTCAGACAGGCCAGCGAGGAATCCGGGCGGGCGGCGAGCAGCCGACTGGTTTCGGCCAGGATCGCCGCCGCGAGCGCATCCGGACCCTCGGCGAGATCGACGGCGGTCAGCACGATCGAGGGGCCGGCCTTGCGCCGCGCCACCGTCGGGGCGCCGGTGATCTCGGCCTCGTCGCGCTTCTGGAACAGGTCGACCAGCCGCTTGCCGAGGCTGCGCTCTTCCGCCGTGCGGTGCTTGCGCGAGACTGTGACCTGCTCGGGGTGTCGCAGGTCGAAAGCAAGCTTGGTCGCGTCAGCATAGCGCCGGCCACGATCGACCTCGAGGCAGCGGGAAACGATCGCTTCGAGCCAGGCCGGCGCCTGCGGGTTGACGGCACGCAGGGGTTTTGGCGCGTGATAGAGCCGCCGCTTCATGCCGGGCACGGTCTTCGGCCGCCCGAACGGCTCCTCGCCGGACGCCATCTGGTAGAGCAGGCAGCCGAGCGCGAAGAGGTCGCTCGCCGGATCGGAGCGTTCGCCCAGCACCTGTTCCGGCGCGATATAGGCTGATGTCCCCATCGGCTCGCGGCTCTCCTCGCCGAGCAGGTCCGGCAGTTCGGCATGGCGGGCGAGGCCGAAATCGAGCAGAACCGCGCCCTGTTCGGTCAGGATCACGTTCTCGGGCTTGAGATCGAGATGCACAACGTTCTGCCGGTGTAGCTCGGCCAGCGCCACCGCGATCGCGATGCCGATGCGCTGGACCTCCGCGAAGGGCAGGGGGGCCTGCTTGATCCGTTCTGCTAAACTCTCGCCGGCGACGAAGCCCATGGCGATGAAGGGAATGCGGGCGAGATCGCCGGCCGCGACGAAGCGCGGCACGTGCGGCCCCGACAGGCGCTTGTGGATCAGCGCCTCGGTCTCGTAGCCGACGATCGCCGAGACATCGGCGCCGGGGTCGAGCACCGGGATCTTCACCACGAGCGGGCCGGGATGATCCGGATGGGTGGCGTGCCAGAGCATCGCCATGCCGCCGGCCTTCAAGCGCTCTCCGAGCGTGAAGCCGTCGATGACCGAGCCGGTGTGAGGCCGCTCCATCCTCGCTCCTATCTGCCGATCTGCAGGCGCAGGCCGAGCCAGTCCGGCAGGCCTGCCGCCTTGATCTTCCGCGCGGTTTCCTGGGTGTCATAGGGCACGCGAACCATGGTGACCTCGCGTGCGCCGGTATCGAGCAGTGCGAAGCAGGCCGCCGGGTCTCCGTCGCGCGGCTGGCCGACAGCGCCGACCACGATGACATGCCGGTGCACGGCCGAGAGCGGCGCCGGCACATTGCGCAACGGGATGAACGCCACCGGCTCGCGTCCGGTTCGGGCGTAGAAAATCGTCGGCAGATGGGTGTGGCCGCAGAACACGGTCTTTGCGTCCGTTGCGGCGAGGCAGGCCTCTGCGCCGCGAAGGTCACGGACATAGTGCCAGGCGGCGGGATCGCGGGCGCTGGCGTGGGCGAAGAGCACGCCGTCGAGCTCGGCCGTTAGCGGCAGGCCGGCGAGGAAGGCGCTCTGTTCGGCATTGAGCTGCGTCTTGGTCCAGAGCGCCGCCTCATGCGCATTCGGCGTCATGCCGGAGGGGCCGTGCACGGCGGCCTCGTCATGATTGCCGAGGATCGCAAGCGCACCAACCACGACGAGTTCCCGCGCGGCATCGACGCAGAAGCCGGGGTCGGGGCCATAGCCGACGATGTCGCCGAGCAGCACCAGCCTGTCCGGCGCGAGCCGGCGCACGGCCGCCAGCACCGCCTCGAACGCCTCGCGGTTGGCATGGATGTCGGAAAGGATGGCGATCCGCATTCAAGTTCCGGGCCCGAATCCGGGGATGCCCGCATCGTGGCAGCGCCGAAGCCGGCTTGGCCAGCGCGCCTTTCGGCTCAGGCGGTCGCTTATAGGTTGATCGTGCTCGGCCCGGCTGCGATATTGCTCGCACAATGATGATGTTCGCCGTCTTCCTCGCCTGACCTTCCTGCAGTCCTGAGCGCGCTTGGCGCTTCGGCTCTGCAAACGGATGCCCTGCATCCGAAGGTCCCTTGCCAGCCTGCCCGCGCGGCGGGCGCTTCGGCTGGCCGATAGCGAAAGACATCCATCAATGGCTCACTCCGAATCTGGTGCGCGCGTCCTCGACGACGCGCAGATTACTCATTTCGTCGAGCGCGGCTTCGTCCGGCTCGACCATGCCTTTCCGCCCGCTCTCGCCGCGGAGGCCCGCGCCATCCTCTGGCGCGATCTCGGCTGCGATCCGGACGCTCCTTCAAGCTGGACGAAGCCGGTGATCCGGCTCGGCATGTACAGCGACACGCCCTTCGTCGCGGCGGCGAACACCCCGCTGCTGCACGGCGCCTTCGACCAGCTCGTCGGCGCCGGGCACTGGCTGCCTTGCCGCGCCATGGGCACCTTCCCGGTGCGCTTTCCTTCGCCAGAGGATCCGGGCGATGCCGGCTGGCATGTCGATGTCAGCTTCGGCTTCGACGATCCGGATTTCATGAACTGGCGCGTCAACATCAACTCGAAGGGCAGGGCGCTGCTGATGCTCTTCCTGTTCTCGGATGTCGGCGAGGACGACGCGCCGACGCGCATCCGGATTGGCTCGCACCAGGACATCGCCCGCCAGCTCGCGCCGGCAGGCGAGGCTGGCTTGTCGTTGCGCGAACTCGCGGCTGACGGCTTCGCCGGCAGCGCCGGGCGCGAGGAGGTGCTCGCAACGGGGAAGGCGGGGACAGTCTATCTCTGCCATCCCTTCCTGGTGCATTCGGCTCAGCCGCATCGCGGCACGATGCCGCGCTTCATGGCGCAGCCGCCCTTGCTGCCGCGTGGGCCACTCAGCCTTGACCGGCCGGACGGCGCCTATTCGCCGGTCGAGGCTGCCATCCGGCTGGCGCTTTGACGTTCTAACCACTTCGCCCGGGTTCACATCCGGGCGGAGTGGTGCCAAGTTGCCGCCGGCGACATCCCTGTCACCATTGCGTCACGCAACGCCCAGTGGAGAGAAACCTTGGACGCCGTGCCGAACAACGAGGTCGCGCAGCCCGAACAGGCCGCGGCCCCAACGTCGCAGAAGCCGCCGCCGCGCGAGATCGAATTGAAGCTGGCCGCCTCGCCCGAGGCGCTGGAGACACTGCGCAGCGCGGACTTGATCGCGCGCCATGCCCGCAATCAGGGCGTCACCCGCCGGCTCGACGCGGTCTACTACGACACGCCTGACCGTCTGCTCGACCGCAACGGCCTGTCGCTTCGCGTGCGGCGCAGCGGCAAGCGCCATGTCCAGACATTGAAGCGCTCCGGCTCGGGCGATCCGCTGGTGCGCGACGAATGGGAGGTCGCGCTGCCGAACGGCACGCTCGATCTCTCTCTGCTGCCGCTCGCCGAGATCGGCGAACCGCTCACCAGCCTGTCGGGGGGGCAGCTCGCGCCGGTCTTCGCCACACGCATCAGGCGGCGCCTACGCCGGCTCGACTATGCCGGCGCGCTGATCGAGATCGCCTTCGATGACGGCACGATCGAGGCCGGCGAGAAGCGCCTGCCGGTCGCCGAGGTCGAGCTGGAGCTGAAGGAGGGCGAAGCGGCCGCGCTCTACGAGCTTGGGCTGGCCCTGCTCGACATCGCAGCGCTGCAGATCGAGACGCAGAGCAAGTCGTCGCGCGGCTATGGGCTTGCCTTTTCGCGCCTGCCGCGGGCGGTCAAGGCCAAGCCGATCGAGATCGGCGCGCATGACAATGCCGATGCGGCGATCGCCGCGATCCTCGGCAACACCTACCGGCAGCTCCTTGGCAATCTCGCGCCCGTCGCTGCGGGCTCCGGGCCCGAGGGCGTCCACCAGATGCGGGTGTCGCTGCGCCGCCTGCGCTCGGCGTTGTCGGTGCTGAAGCGCGAGGTGGCTGCGCCCGCATTCGCGCCGATCGGCCAGGAGGCGAAGCGCCTCGGCCATGTGCTGGGTCCTGCCCGGAACTGGGACGTCTTCATCACCCAGACCGTACCGGAGATCGAGGCCGAGGGCCTCGACGACGCGGGATTGTCGGTGCTCCGAACCGCGGCCGAGCAGCATCAGGCCGAGAGCTACGCAGCTGTGCTGAAGCGGCTGGCGAATCCGCAGACAAGCCGCTTCCTTCTGTCTTTCGGCGCCCTGATCGAGCGGCGCGGCTGGCGCAACGGCCTCGCCAGCGAGGCCATGGCGGTGCTGGCCGAGCCCGCCGCCGATTTTGGCGGCCGGGTGCTGGCGCAGACGCATCGCAAGGCGCTGAAGCGCGGCCGCGGCTTCGGCGGCCTGCATCCCGAGGAGCGCCACCAATTGCGGCTGGCGCTGAAGAAGCTGCGTTACACTGCGGAGTTCTTCCTACCGCTTCACGAGGGTGCGGCCGCCCGCAAATATCTCGGGCGACTGTCTCAATTGCAGGAGGCGCTCGGCCTCGCCAACGACGCTGCAACGACGCATCAACTGCTCGCCGATCTACGCGGCGGCAAAGCCGGGCCCGAGCTGCATTTCGCCGCCGGCGCCGTCCATGGCTGGCAATCGCGCCAGACCATGGAAGCGGGCCGCAAGCTCAAGCGGCGCTGGCGCAAATTCGAGGCGGCGACGCCTTTCTGGGAATAGGCCCAATTCCTGCGCCGCCGGCTCTCCCGATCAGCTTGTCTTGCGGGTCACGATCGTCAGCTCGCCGTCGTTGTTGACCTGGGCGAGCACGACGTCGCGAGGAGAGAAGCCCTTCGCCTCGACGGCGGATTTCACCGCCGGCGCCTTCTCGATGGCCTGGCGCAGCTTCTCGAGCTCGTCGGCGGTGCGGGTCGCCACCAGCTGGTTCACCTGCGCCTTGCTGGCCTCGGGCAACTCGTCGATCTCGACGACCTTGACGGAGGTGATCGTCGGCGCGCCCGCCGGAGCTTCCTGCGACGAGGCCGGGGGCTTGGCGGAGGGGCGTTCCGTCGTCGGCGCCTGGGCATAGGCGGCGCCCGCCAGGATCGTGGCGGCGCTGGCGACGGCGATCGTGATCATACGCATGGCGTGTCCTTCCATCGGTTGCGGAAGGACGATTCGACACCACGAATGGGCTCTGAGCCTGAACGCGATCAGGTCATTTCGTGACCATATGGCGGCGCCGGCGGGGCGATGCCCGCGCGCGCCGCCATGGATATCAGGCCGCGTCGAGCCCGTAGAGCGAGTGCAGCGTGCGCACCGCGAGCTCGGTATAGGCGGCGTCGATCAGCACCGAGAATTTGATCTCGGAGGTGGTGATGGCGCGGATGTTGATGCCCTTCTCGGCCAGCGCCCGGAAGGCGCGCGCCGCGACACCGGCATGGCTCCTCATGCCGACGCCGATCGCCGAGATCTTCACGACGTCGGTCGCACCCTGCAGCGCCTGGTAAGCGATGTCGTTATGCCGATCTTCGAGCAGCTTGCGGGCGCGCTCATAGTCGGCCGTCGGCACTGTGAAGGTGATGTC
The DNA here is from genome assembly GCA_035998995.1 of Allobosea sp. Classification (GTDB taxonomy): domain Bacteria; phylum Pseudomonadota; class Alphaproteobacteria; order Rhizobiales; family Beijerinckiaceae; genus Allobosea. The sequence goes on along the minus strand of DASYHC010000053.1, from coordinate 271 downwards.
GGTGGTCGCCTGGTCGTCGGAGACGACCTGGATGATCATGTCGACATTGATGTTGGCATCAGCCAGCGGCCCGAAGATCGCCGCGGCGACGCCGGGCTTGTCGGCGACACGCCGGAGCGTGATCTGGGCTTCGTCGCGCGAGAACGCGATGCCGGTGACGATCTGCTGTTCCACGATGTCGTCCTCGTCGCAGATGAGGGTGCCTGGATTGGGGTTGTCGGGGTCGTCGAAGGAGGAGCGCACATAGGTCGGCACGCGCTGGACCATGGCG
>DASYHC010000049.1:0-30431 GCA_035998995.1 Allobosea sp. | reverse complement strand
TCGGGTCAAGCCCGAGCATGACGCGCAACTGCCAGATCAATTCCGCCGCAGCAGGCGCTCGAGATAGTCGAGCTCCTCGGTTGGGCGCATCGGATCGCCGAGGCGGCGGCGCAGCTCTTCGAGGATGCGCCGCGCCCGCTGCGTCGCGCTCTCGTCGGCGCCGGGCACGCGTACGCGGCCATCGGCCCAGTCACGCTGGCGCTGCGGCCGCCCGAGCGGATCATTGTTGTCGCGCTGCTGGGCCGAGGGCCGGCCGGCGGGCCGCCCATCGGGCTCGCCATAGGCGTTCTCGTTGCCCTCGCCCTCGCCGGGCTCGCCCTGCATCTGCTGGGCGAGGTTCTGGCCGCCCTTGCGCAAAGCCTCCAGCGCCCGCCCCTGCGAGTCGACCGCCTGCCCGTCCTGGCCCTGGCCGAGTTGCCCTTCCGCCTCGCGCATCGCGTCCTCGGCCTCGCCGAGCTCGCCCGGGTCGGCGCCCATGCCGCGCATGCGCCGCTGCAGATCCTGCAGACGCTCGCGCAAAGCCTGCTGGCGCTGCGACAGGCCTTGCCCCTGGCCCTGCCCGCCCTCGGCGTTCTGGCCCTCCTCGCCCTCGCCTTCTTCGCCGTTCTCGCCGGGCTGCTGCCCAGGTTGCTGGCCGCGCTGCCCGCGCTGACCCTGCTGCCCTTGCTGACGCTGGCCCTGCTGACCGGGGCGCGCCTGCTGCTGGCCGGGCCGACGGCCCTGCTGGGCGCGATTCTGGCGCTGCTGGTCCTGCTGATAGGTCTCGTCGCGCAATTGCTGCTGCTCGCGCGTCATCCGGTCGAGATCGCCGAGCGCCTGGTTCATCTCGCGCTGGCGCGGATCCTGCTGGCCGGGGCGTGCCGTCTTCAGGTTGTTGAGGAGATTGTTGAGCTCCTCCATCAGGCGCTGCGCCTCGGCCATGTCGCCGCGCTTGGTCAGCTCCTCGATCCGGTTGAGCATGTTCTGCAGGTCGCGCGGCGTCACCGTGCGGAAATTCTCCGGCATCTGCGCCTGGTTCTGCTCGCCGTTCTGCTGCTGGCGCTGCCATTGCTGGGCGAGTTCGCGCATGAACTGGTCCATGGCGCGGCGCAGATCCTCGGTGAGCTTCTTCATCTCCTCTTCGGAGGCGCCGCGCTCCAGCGCCTGCGCCAGATTCTCCTGCGCCGCCCGCAGCGCCCGTTCGGCATCCGAGAGATCGCCATCCTCCATCTGCAGTGCGAGCGCCCACATCATCTCGGCGGTCTCGCGCAGCTGGTCGTCGCTGGCGGCGCGGCGCAGCCGCTCGCCGATCATCCGCATGCCCAAATAGACGCCGGTCTCCTTCATGAAGCGGTCCGGCTCGATCATCAGCGCATCGAGCGCGAGCTGGACCTTCCTGCGGTTGTCGACATCCATGACGAGCTTGCGCCGCTGCTCGACCAGCGCCTTGGCCAGCGGCTTGGTGAAGGTTCGCTGCGGCAGCACGACCTCGATCGTCTCGCTGCGCCCCTCCTGCCCGGTCTCGTCGCGCGCCGAGAGGCTCATATTGACCTTGGCGCCAGCCCAGGGATGGGCCGAGAAATCGACCGTGCTCTTCATCTCCTCGTCGCCAGAACCGGAGGGCGGCACCGGCAGCACCTGCTTCGGCGCCTCGACCAGCGATCGACCGCCCGTAATGGGACCGACGCGCGAGACGAGGACTTCGGCCGAGGCGATGCCGTAATCATCCTTGGCGCGATAGCTGATGCCGAGCCCGCCCTGCACGCCGCTGACCGGTTTGGGCGGCTCGACGAAGGCGATCTCGGGCTTCTGGTCGATCACCGCGTGCAGGCTCAGCGTATGAGCCGGCGCGCCCGAGCCAGTGATGCGCAAGGTGCCGTCACCGGCGACGAGATAGCGCTTCTCGGTCACCGCGACCGTATTCACTGGCGTGATCTTGGCTTCAGTCGGCTTGGCCTCGCCCGGCTTGCCCTCGACGGGCACGGCATCGAGCCGGCCGGTGGTGGCGACGTCCATGCCGCTCTTGCCGGCGATACGGACCACAACCGTCGACTTCTCGGGCACGTTGAAGTTCGGGCTGGCGAGCCTGGCGAAATCGATCAGGATCGGCGGCATGCGCGTATAGGACGGCGGGTCGATCCAAGCGTCGATCCGGACCGGGGCGGCTGCGAGCGCAGGACCGCGCCAGTCGAAGGCGGCAATGAGCCGCGGCAGGGCTTCGTGCCCGGCGACGAAGAAGCCGGCGACCGCTGCGACGAGCGGCGCGGCGCGCAAGGCGCGCTTATCGCGCCCCGCCATATGAGGCTGCGGCGGCGCGACCTTCAATGCCGCGACATGGGCGCTCTGGCGCTGCAGATGCAGCGTCCACAGCGCCTGCGAGACCGGGTCCTTGCCGCCGACCGCGAGCGTGTCCTCGAGCGCGGTCGCCGGGCGATGCGCCCCGTCCATCGAATGGTCGAGCCGGGCCAAGGCCTCGCGGCGACTGGGCCAGCGGCCGGTTACGGCCGGCCAGAAGCTTGCGAGCAGGGCCAAAGCGAAGATGGCGGAGCCGGCAGCCCTGCCCCACCAGGGCAGATGCAGCCAGAGCCCGAACCAGGAGACCGCGAGGAAGGCGAGGACGACACAGAGCGGCGCCCACAGCTTCGGCCAGAGCCGCTCCCAGGCGAGAGACAGCCGCGAGGCCGCGGCGAGGCGCTCCAGCCGCCTGCGGATCGTCGAGACCGGGTCAAGCGCCGTCCGGCGCGGTGTTTCGCTCATCCGATGCTCCGGGCCGCCCCCCGCGGCGCCTCTCCTAGCTTCATCGATCGAGCGGAGAGGCTAGCACGGGATTGTGGCGTGACCAGCGCCGAAGCGCTGGACCCACAGCTCGCTCCGGGGATTGTGAAGCAGGCTCAGGGCAGCCAGGGCGGTGCACGATCCGTGCCGATCAGCTCCTCATAGGTCTGGCGCGGCCGCGTCACCGCGAATTTGTCGCCCTTCACCAGCACTTCGGCGACCAGCGGGCGTTGGTTGTAGGTCGAGGACATGCTGGCGCCATAGGCGCCGGCGGTCATGAAGGCGATGAGGTCGCCCGGCTTCAGCGCGGAGAGTTCGCGCCCGGTGGTGAAGGTGTCGCCTGATTCGCAGATCGGCCCGACCACGTCATAGGCGATCGTCTTGTCGCCCTCCGCCGGCTCCGCCACCGGCCAGATCTCGTGATAGGCCTCGTACATGGCCGGCCGCATCAGGTCGTTCATCGCCGCATCGACGACGAGGAACTCCTTGGTCGGGCGCGGATTCAGGTGCAGCACCTTGGTCAGGAGGATGCCGGCATTGCCGACGATCAGCCGGCCCGGCTCGAAGCCGAGCTCGGCGTCGAGCCCCTGCGTCACCCGGGCGACCATCGCGGCATAGGCCTCGATCAGCCCCGGACCATGGTCGAAATCCCGGGGCACTTCGTAGGGGATACCGAGCCCGCCGCCGAGATCGAGCCGGTCGACGCGGTGGCCCTCGGCCCGCAGCGCCAGCACGAGGTCACGCATCTTCACATAGGCCGCTTCGAAGGCGTCGACCTCGCGGATCTGGCTGCCGATATGCACGGCGAGCCCCATGATCCTGACGCCCGCCATATTGGCGGCGCGGGCATAGAGCCGATGCACCTCCTCGAAGGAGACGCCGAACTTGTTCGCCGAGGAACCGGTGGTGATCTTGGCGTGGCCGCCGGCGCCGATGTCCGGATTGACCCGGAATACCGCTTCCTGGCGCTTGCCCAGGCGCTGGGCCACCTTCGACAGCAGGTCGAGCTCGCCCTCGGTCTCGATATTGATCTGGAAGATGCCGGCCTCGACCGCAAAGGCGAGCTCGCTCTCGGCCTTGCCGACGCCAGAGAAGACGATCTTGCTCGCCGGGAAACCGGCGGCGAGCGCCTTGCGAATCTCGCCCTCGGAGACCGTGTCGGCGCCAGCACCGAGCGCCGCGAGCGTCTTCAGCACGCCGAGATTGCTGTTCGCCTTCATGGCGTAGAAGACGTGCGCCGGCTTGCCCGGCGTGGTCGATGCCATGGCCGCCTCATACAGACGGTAATGCCGTTCGATCGTCGCCGAGGAATAGACGTAGACCGGCGTTCCGACCTTATCCGCGATCTCGCGCAGGTCGACATCCTCGGCGAAGAGCGCGCCGTCGCGGTAGGCGAAGTGATGCATCGAAAATCCGAAAGACGGTCAGAGCAACGGGTCGAGCACGAAGGGCTTCTCGGGAACCTCGATCGCCTTGTTGCGCTTCGGCGGCTTGCCGAGCGGCGAAGCGTCCGTCGAACTGAACGTGTCCTCGACCGCGCCGGTCTGCTTATCCGGCAGGTCGATCGCGTTCTTGGCGTTCGGCGGCGGCTCCAGCGGTCCACGGCGGCCGCAAGCCGCAAGGGCGAGGCCGAGCAGGCCGATCACCAGCATGGTGCGGCCGAGGTTCAGGCGGGATTGCGGCACGAACGATGATCCTTAGGCGAAGCTTTGGGAGGACTGTAGCGAATGGCGCGCAAGCTTGCGAGCCTTTGCGCCGGGATCATGACTGCGGCTTCGCGTCCTTGGCGAGCTGCTTCAGCCAGCGCCTGGCCTGCCGCTTCACATTGGCGGGCGCGGTGCCGCCATAGCTGGTGCGGCTCTTCACCGAACGCTCGACGCCGAGCACGGCGAATATCTCGTCGGAAATCTTCGGCTCGACCTCCTGCATCTCGGCGAGCGAGAGCTTCTCCAGCCCGACGCCCTTGGCCGAGGCGATGCCGACAAGCCGGCCGGTGACGTGGTGAGCGTCGCGGAACGGCATCTTCAGCACGCGCACCAGCCAGTCGGCGAGGTCGGTCGCGGTGGCGTAGCCGAGGCCGGCTGCCTTCTTCATCGTCTTCAGGTCGGGCTGCATGTCGCGGACCATGCCGGCGCTCGCGGCAAGGCAGAGCGACAGGGTCTGCACCGCATCGAAGGTGCCTTCCTTGTCCTCCTGCATGTCCTTCGAATAGGTCAGCGGCAGGCCCTTCATCATTGTCAGCAGGCCCTGCAGCGCGCCGAAAACGCGGCCCGCCTTGCCGCGCACCAGCTCGGCCGCGTCGGGATTGCGCTTCTGCGGCATGATCGAGGAGCCGGTCGAGAACTTGTCCGAGAGCTTGACGAAGCCGAATTGCGGCGTCGCCCACAGCACGATCTCCTCGGCCAGGCGCGACAGGTGCATCGCGCAGATCGAAGCGGCCGACAGAGTCTCCAGCACGAAATCGCGATCCGAGACCGAATCGAGCGAGTTCGCGGTCGGGCGGGCGAAGCCGAGCGCCTTGGCAGTCATGTGCCGGTCGATCGGGAAGGAGGTGCCGGCGAGCGCGGCGGCGCCAAGCGGGCACTCGTTCATGCGCTCGCGGGCGTCACGAAGACGGCTGCGGTCGCGCGCTAGCATCTCGACATAGGCGAGCAGATGGTGGCCGAAGGTGACCGGCTGCGCCGATTGCAGATGGGTGAAGCCCGGCATCACCGCCCCGGCGTACATGTCGGCCTTTTCGGCGAGCGCGAGCTGGAGGTCGGCGACCTGCTCGTCGAGCTGGTCGAGCGCATCGCGCACCCAGAGCCGCATGTCAGTCGCGACCTGGTCGTTGCGCGAGCGGGCGGTGTGCAGGCGTCCGGCGGCGAGGCCGATCCGCTCCTTGAGATTGCTCTCGATGTTCATGTGAATGTCTTCGAGCGCGCGCGAGAACGTGAAGCGCCCAGCCTCGATCTCGGCCTCGATGCCCTTGAGTCCGGCCGAGATCGCGTCCACGTCCGCCTTCGTCAGGATGCCGGTCTCAGCGAGCATGGCGGCGTGAGCGAGCGAGCCGCGGATATCCTGGCGCCACAGGCGCTGGTCGAAATCGATGGAGGCGTTGATCTCCTCCATGATGGCGTCTGGACCTGTGGCGAAACGCCCACCCCACATGCGGTTGCTCACGGCGGTCTTTCCTGCTCTTCAAGGACGCACGATGACGTCTCGGTCGAAAATGGCGATGGCCTGCGGGGCCCTGGCGCTGCTGGTGCTCGGCGGCGCAGCGGCCTTCTACTCCGTGCGGGGCGTAGCCGGCAATTCCGTCTGCAGCGCCGCTGCGACGAAGGTCGAAGCGCTGCGTCCCCTCGCCAAGGGCGAGGTCGCCGCGGTCGAGATCGCCAAGCAGCCGGCACTGCTGCCCGATCTCGCCTTCAACGGTCCGGACGGCAAGCCGACGAGCCTCTCGGCCTTGCGCGGCAAGACCGTGCTGGTCAATCTCTGGGCGACGTGGTGCCTGCCCTGCCTGACCGAGATGCCGGCGCTCGATGCGCTCCAGGGCGCGCTCGGCGGCCCTGATTTCGAGGTGGTGGCGATCAACATCGACACGCGCCACCCCGACAAGCCGAAGAAATGGCTGGCCGACAAGAACATCTCTCGGCTTGCCTATTACGCCGACCCTCAGGCCAAGGTCTTCCAGGACATCCGCGCGGTGAAGAAGGTCGAGGGCATGCCGATCAGCCTGCTGGTCGATCCCGCCGGCTGCGAGCTCGCCTTGCTGCAGGGGCCAGCCGAATGGGCCGGCGCCGACGCCAAGGCGATGATCACGACGGCGATCGGCCGGCGCTGACCCGGGCGCGCGCCTCTCTTCGAACTGGGCCCAGACCTTCACAAAAGGGATAGCCGGCCGCTGCGCCCTCCTTTAGCGCAGCGGTGGTGACCTGTTTTGCGAGCGGAGCGAGCTTATGATCACGACCATCGGACACGCGGCACGCGATGCCGGCCGAAGCGCCCTTCATCTCCTGATGGGCTGCATGCTCGTCGCCGGGCTGGCGAGCAGCGCGGCCGCCCAGGAGCGCACCGCGATTTCCGGCACCACGGTCTCGCTGGCGCCGCTGAAGGGCTTCGTGCCGTCCAGCAAATTCGCCGGTCTGGAGAATGTCGAGGCCAAGGCCTCCGTGCTGGTCGTCGAGATGCCGCCCGAAGCGCATACGCAATTGCAGGCGCTGTTCGGCAATGCCGACACCGCCAAGGCGAACTTCGCCAAGCAGAACATCGTGATCGACGAGGCCGAAGATATCGAGACGGCCGGCGGCAAGGGACGCGTCCTCACCGGCCAGCAGAATGTCGCCGGAACGACCTTCGACAAATGGATCGTGCTGCTGAAAGGCGCCAAGACCGTGATGATCACCGTGCAGGCGCCGGAGGATTCCGATCTCGACGGCGACGACGTCGTCACCATGCTGAAGAGCGTCTCGCTCGGCGCCGAGCCGACGCTCGACCAGAAGCTCGCCGCCCTGCCCTTCCGCGTCCGCGCCAGCGAGCCCTTCCGCGTCGTCGACACCTTCGGCGGCCTCGGCGTGCTGATGACCTCAGGCCCGCTGAACGTCGATCCCAAGGGCTCGCAGCCCATGTTGATCGTCAGCTACCAGACCGGTGGTCAGGTCGCCGCCGGACAATTGGCCGCCGTCGGCGAAAAACTGCTGCAGACGACGCGCGGCTTCGAGAAAGCCGAGATCGCCAAGCGCGAGACCGTAACCTTCGCCGGCGACACGAACGGCGCCATGCTGTCAGGCAAGACCACGGAAGGCTCGGTCACAAAGCGCTTCGCCCAGTATATCGGCTTGGGGTCGGATGGCCGCTTCGTGCGCATGATCGTCAGCGCCGACGAAGCGACCTATTCCTCGCTCGAGCCGGCGATCAGGGCGATCGCCGACAGCATCGCCTTCGCGAAGTGATCGACTGACGCCGAACCCGGCGTCACCGATCTGCAACATTTGCCTTGGCCGGCCGGCTGCTCCATACGCTGCCGGCCATGAGCTACACCATCGGCCTCGCCACGACTTTCCACGACCCGGCCATCGCGATCGTCGACCCCAACGGAGAGGTCCTGTTCGCCGAGGCGACCGAGCGCTATCTGCAATATAAGCGGGCGCCCAACTGCGAGCCGGATACGGCCGCGCGGATGGAAAACTTGGTCAAACGCTATATTCCGAAGGGTGCGCAGATCAGGCTGGCGACCAGCTGGGGCGAGGAATTCACCGGTTTCCTCGACCAGATGAGCCGCGCCGGCTCATTCAGCATCGACGCGCTGCTCAAGCTCTCGCCCGCCTTCAACCGCTCGCTCGTGCCCGAGCGCAGCGAGCGCGCCTTGATCGCCAACCTGCACCACCAGCAGCAGCGCGCCGGCCTCGGCACCCTGCTCGGCCTCGACCGCGCCTTCGGCGAGGCGAAGGTCACCGGAATCAAGCGCTATGGCCATCATCTCAGCCATGCCGCCTACGCCTCCTGGTCCTCGCCTTTCCGTAACGCCGCCTGCCTCGTCGTCGACGGCATGGGCGAGACCGGCGCCTCCGCGATCTTTGCACTCAGGGACGGCCGCCTCACCGAGCTGAAGCGTCATCGCGGCCGCGAATCGATCGGCTTCTATTTCGGCTTCGTCACCGACCTCGCCGGCTTCGACCAGGCCAAGGGCGAGGAATGGAAGATCATGGGGCTCGCGCCCTATGGCAAACGCGATCCCGAGCTGCTCGCGCTGCTGCGCAAGCTCTATCGCGTCGAGGGTACCAAGCTCAGCTTCGCCGATGCCGCGACAGTCCAGAGCGTCGCCGACGAGATCCTCGCCCGCCGTCCCACCGATGCGCTGGACAAGGGCTGGGCCGATCTCTCGCGCTGCGGCCAGGATGTTTTCGCCGAGATGATGGAGGCGCTGCTCGCCGAGACGGCGGCGCTCTGCCCCTCGGAGAACCTGGTCCTCGCCGGCGGCTGCGCGCTGAATTCCTCCTTCAACGGCAAGATCGTCGGCCGCCACGGCTTCAGGCAGGTGCACGTGCCCTCCGCCCCCGCCGATGACGGCAACGCCATCGGCGCCGCCTGGCTCGCCCATGCCGAGGCGAACCCGGACTGGCGGGCGCCTATGGGGCCGATGAGCCCCTATCTCGGCTCCTCCCTGTCGACCGAGCCCTTCGAGCGCATGGCGGCCTGGGAGCCGCGCCTGAGGAAGCTCTCGCCCGACGAGATCATCACCGCGACGGCAAAGCTCCTGGCGGAAGGCAAGCTGATCGGCTGGGCACAGGGACGGGCCGAGTTCGGGCCGCGCGCCCTCGGCAACCGTTCGATCCTGGCCGATCCACGCCCGGCTGATGCCAAGGACATCCTTAACGCCAAGGTGAAGTATCGCGAGGCCTTCCGGCCCTTCGCTCCTTCGATCCTGGCCGAGCACGGCCCCGACTGGTTCGAAAACTACCAGGATGCGCCCTATATGGAGCGCACCCTGACCTGGAAGGAAGCGGTGCGCGATCGCGTTCCGGCGGTCGTCCATGAGGATGCGACCGGGCGCCTGCAGAGCGTCACGGCGCAGCGCAATCCACGCTATCACGCGCTGATCTCGGCCTTCCATGCGCTCACCGGCGTGCCGGTGATCCTCAACACCTCCTTCAACATCATGGGCAAGCCGATCCTGCACACGAGCGAGGATGCGATCCTGATGTTCTATACGAGCGGGCTGGACGCGCTGGTGGTCGAGGACTGGCTGCTGGTGAAGTGAGGCGGCTCAGTCCGGATCGATAATCGCGCGGAACGTCGCGATATCTGCTTCGACATGTCGCAGGAAGACCTCTGCAGCCTCGACGGCAATCGCCGCCTTGCGTTCGTCGAAATGATCGTAGGAATGCATCGCAACGTGCCGGAAACGCAGCAGCTCGTCGGCTGCGGTCGCCAGATCTCGTCTCAGCAACGCCGGCCGATCGCCTTCACTCGCACGCGACAGGCGGCGCAGCAGCACCGCGTGCCAGTCCGGCCCTTGCGGAAGAGGCTCATCCAGCAAGGCAAGGATGCGCCTCAGGGCGAGTTCGAACGAGGTGTAGCCGCTCTGCATGGCATGCTGAAAAGCCATGACGTCGCGATAGCCATTACTCGTCGCGACGTCATGCTCGCCACCGCGGAACAGAGCGACCGCCGCGCGGAAATGCCGGATCGCACCGGCGACATCGTCCGCGACGTCGCGCCAGCGTTCGGCCATCATCGGAGGCGGCGCCTCATGACAGCACAACCCCCTCTGCTCGCGCCCGTTCGACAACTTTGGGTGAGGTCCAGATCACCGGACGCACATCGGGCTTGAGGCCGAGCGCCCAGCAACTCCGCTCGGCAAACCCGCTTGCCGTCATGACGCTCGTTTCGGGAAAGTCGACCAGGATGTCGACATCACTGGTGTCATTCGCCTCGCCGCGTGCTGCCGATCCGAAGAGGATGAAAGCCCCGCCCTGCTCGCGCGCATAAGTGACTAGGACGGGCTTCAGGATTTCCACCGAAGCCCGATAGCTCGCCAGATTGCGCTCATGGCGATCGCGCAGAGTGAGATAGTCGCCCATACCACCTCATAGCACAGGCAGCCGGGCAATGCTGCGCCCAGCAACGGGGAGCGCTCAGCTCGCCTGCTTGACGGCGATGCCCTTCTCTTCGAGCAGCGCCTGCAATTCGCCGGCCTGGAACATCTCGCGGGTGATGTCGCAGCCACCGACGAACTCGCCCTTGACGTAGAGCTGCGGGATGGTCGGCCAGTTCGAATAAGCCTTGATGCCCTCGCGGATCTCCTGATCCTCCAGCACGTTGACGCCCTTGAACGGCACGCCGACGTAAGAGAGGATCTGCACGACTTGGCCGGAGAAGCCGCACATCGGGAATTGCGGCGTGCCCTTCATGAAGAGCACCACGTCGCTGGACTTCACTTCGGCATCGATACGGGCGTTGACGTCGCTCATGGCATTATCTCCAAATGCGGGTTCAAGGCCCGCCGGATGAACTCGTTCTAATTCTGGGGAACCGTCGTCGTCAGCGCAAGGGCATGCAGCACGCCGCCCATGTTTCCTTGCAGCGCGGCATAGACCATCTGGTGCTGCTGCACGCGCGACTTGCCCTTGAAGGCTGCGGAGGTCACCGTCGCCGCATAGTGATCGCCGTCGCCGGCGAGGTCCTTGATCTCGACGATGGCGTCAGGGAACGCCACCTTGATCATGCGCTCGATCTCGCTTGCTTCCATCGCCATGGTGGTTCTCCTCAGGCGGCCTTGCCGGCCATGTAGTCCGGCAGCCAGCTCTCATGGGTCTTGCGCAGTGCGGCGATCGAGACGGCAGCCTCGCCCGGCAGGGCAAGCTCGCTGCCGCCGGTCTTGCCGATGATCTGCGCCGGCACACCCGCCGCCCTCGCCTCGGCAACGACCGCCTCGGCAGCGGCAGCCGACAACGACAGCAGATAGCGGCCCTGATCCTCGCCGAACAGCACCGCATGGGCGGGACCGGCCGGCAGAGCGTCGATCTTGGCGCCGATGCCCTTCGCCATCGCCATCTCGGCGAGCGCGACCGCAAGGCCGCCATCCGAGAGGTCGTGGCAGGCGCTGAGACGGCCGGCGGTGATCAGCGAGCGCACGAACTCGCCATTGCGACGCTCGACGGCAAGATCGACCGGCGGCGGCGCGCCCTCCTCGCGGCCGCAGACCGTCGCGAGATAGGCGCTCTGGCCGAGCCAGCCCTTGGTCTCGCCGATCAGGACGATCGCCTCGCCCTCGGTCTTGAAACCAACGGTCGCATGCTTGGTGACATCGGCGAGCACGCCGACGCCGCCGATGGTCGGGGTCGGCAGGATCGAGACGCCGTTGGTCTCGTTGTAGAGCGAGACATTGCCGGAGACGACCGGGAAGTCGAGCGCCTTGCAGGCCTCGCCGATGCCGCGGATGCAGCCGACGAGCTGGCCCATCACCTCGGGCCGCTCCGGATTGCCGAAGTTGAGATTGTCGGTGATGGCGAGCGGCGTAGCGCCGACCGCGGTCAGGTTGCGCCAGGCCTCGGCCACCGCCTGCTTGCCGCCCTCGAACGGGTCGGCCTCGCAATAGCGCGGCGTCACGTCGGCGGTCATGGCGAGGCCCTTCGGCCCGTCCTCGATCCGGACGATGCCGGCATCGCCTCCCGGCGTCACCGCCGAGTTGCCGAGGATCAGCGTGTCGTACTGCTCGTAGATCCAGCGCTTCGACGAGAGGTCGGGCGAGCCGACCAGCGCGAGCAGGGCTTCCGCGTTAGACATCGGCGGCGTCACGCTGGCGGCTGCGACGACCGGCCGCTTCGGCGTCTCGACCCAAGGCCGGTCGTATTCGGGAGCCTCGTCGCCGAGCTCCTTGATCGGCAGGTCGGCCATGGTCTCGCCGTCATGCTTGACGACGAAGCGCAGCGTGTCGGTGGTCTTGCCGACCACGGCGAAGTCGAGGCCCCATTTGCGGAAGATCGCCTCGGCCGGCTCCTCATGGCCGGGCTTGATCACCATGAGCATGCGCTCCTGGCTTTCCGAGAGCATCATCTCATAGGCGCTCATGCCCTCCTCGCGGCACGGCACCGCGTTGAGATCGAGCTCGACGCCGAGATCGCCCTTGGCGCCCATCTCGACGGCCGAGCAGGTCAGGCCGGCAGCGCCCATGTCCTGGATCGCGTCGACATGGCCGGCGGCCATGATCTCCAGGCAGGCTTCGAGCAGGAGCTTCTCGGCGAAGGGATCGCCGACCTGCACCGTCGGCCGCTTCTCCTCGGCGCCCTCGTCGAAGGCGGCCGAGGCCATGGTCGCGCCATGGATGCCGTCGCGGCCGGTCTTGGAACCGAGATAGACGATCGCCTTACCGACGCCCGAGGCCTTGGCGTAGAAAATCTCGTCCGAGCGCGCGAGGCCGACCGCCATAGCGTTGACGAGATTGTTGCCGTCATAGCGCCGGTGGAAGCCGGTGGCGCCGCCGACATTGGGCACGCCGAAGGAATTGCCATAGCCGCCGATGCCGGCGACGACGCCCGAGACGAGGTGACGTGTCTTGGGATGGCTCGGATCACCGAAGCGCAACGCATCCAGCACCGCGATCGGCCGGGCGCCCATGGTGAAGACGTCGCGCAGGATGCCGCCGACGCCGGTGGTCGCGCCCTGATAGGGCTCGATGAAGGATGGGTGGTTGTGGCTCTCCATCTTGAAGACGATCGCCAGCCCGTCGCCGATGTCGATCACGCCGGCATTCTCGCCCGGGCCCTGGATAACCCAGGGCGCCTTGGTCGGCAGCGTCTTCAGATGAATCTTCGACGACTTGTAGGAGCAGTGCTCGTTCCACATCGCCGAGACGATGCCGAGCTCGGTGATCGACGGCTCGCGCCCGATCAGGTGCAGGAAGCGCTGATATTCGTCCGGCTTGAGGCCGTGCTCGGCGACCAGCTGCGGGGTGATCTTGATGTCGTTGGGAATCACGCGGCCTGTTCCTGACGGAGGGGGCGAGCCATGGGCTCGATCTCAAGCGGGGGCAATAGCCTGAAAACGACCACCGATACAATCGCGGGGAGCGCCTACCCCACCCCGATCTCTGCCATGGCCGCCCGCAGCTTCGCCGGGATCGGCACCGGCGTCTGCGGACCGCGCTCGACATAGACATGGGTGAAGAGGCCCTGCGCCGCCGTCAGCTCTGCGCCCTGCCGGAAGATGCCGATCCGGTAGGTCACCGAGGAACGGCCGAGCCTCTCGACCGCGAGCGCGCCTTCAACGATCTCCGGAAAGGCGACGCTCTCGAAATAATCGCAGCGCGTGCCGACCACGAGGCCGACGATCCTGCTCTCCTTGACGTCGAGAAAGCCCTGCTCGATCAGCCAGGCATTCACCACCGTGTCGAACCAGTTGTAGTAGATCACATTGTTGACGTGGCCGAAGACGTCATTGTCGGCCCAGCGCGTCGGAATCGTGCGGAACAGGCGGAAATCAGCCCGCCCGAGCCTGACCGGCTTCTCGCTCATGGCTTCTCTCCGCCCGCCCTGTCGCCGGTGCCGATCTCGGGAACGCCGAGCGCATCCGCCAGCCGCGCCTTGGCCGAGCCAGGCCGCAGCGGCTTCTGCTGGCTCTCATGCGGCGCCCAGCCCGAGAGCCAGACGATCTCGAAGGTCGCGCGCAGACGCCCATCTGCATCGGAGAAACGCTCGGCATAGAGCTCGGCCGCCCGCAACAGTACGCCGCGGCGCAGCGGCTTGCGGCTGCGCTCGGCGAGCGTATTGGCCCAGCCCATGGCGCGCAGATCGCGCAGCAGGCCGAACATGTCGCCATAGCGCACGGTGACGCTTTCGCTGTCGATGACGGGCAGCGCAAAACCGGCGCGCTGCATCAACCCACCGAGATCGCGCAGATCGGCAAAGGGCGCGACGCGCGGGCTTGCTCCTCCGGTCAATTCGACCTCGGCCGCCAGCAGCGACTGGCGTAATTCGGTCAGGCTCTGGCCGGCGAGCAGGCAGGCGATGAAGAGCCCATCGGGCCTGAGCGCCCGCTTGATCTGGATGAGGGCGCCGGGCAGGTCGTTGACCGCGTGCAGCGCCAGCAGCGAGGCGGCGAGATCGAGCGATTCCGGTGCGAAAGGCAGCGCCTCGAGATCGCCGACGACAGCGGTGGCGGCATCCGCGACTTCCGCCATGCGCAAGAGGTCCCCCGCCCGCGCCTGCAGCACCGGCCCTGCCAAGGACAGCGGCGTGCCGAGATCGGCGGCCCGTTCGAAGCGGCGCAGCACCGCCGAGAGCCGCTCGTCGAGATCGCCGACGCAGCGCGCCAGCAGGAAATCGGGATAGCCGGCGGAAAGCGCAACCGACAGGCGGCGGCGATAGAGCGCGCGGTCGAAGACGACTGAGCTCACCGCCCGCCCCGCTTCACTCCATCCCCTCCAGCTCGATGATCAGCCCCTCGATCATCTTGAGGCCGATCTGCCAGAAGGCCGGATCGCGTGCATCGAGGCCAAAGGGCTTCAACAGTTCGGAATGATGCTTGGTGCCGCCGGCCGAGAGCAGCGCGAAATAGCGCTCCTGGAAGCCCGAAGCCGAGTTTTGGTAGACGCCGTAGAGCGAGTTCACCAGGCAATCGCCGAAGGCATAGGCGTAGACATAGAAGGGCGAGTGGATGAAGTGCGGGATATAGGCCCAGAAGGTCTCGTAGCCCGGCCCGAGCCGGATCGCCGGCCCGAGACTCTCCGACTGCACGCTGAGCCAGAGATCGCAGAGATTCTCGGCCGTCAGCTCACCCTGCCTACGCGCCTCGTGGACCTTGCGCTCGAAGGAGTAGAAGGCGATCTGGCGCACGACCGTGTTGATCATGTCCTCGACCTTGGCCGCCAGCATCGCCTTGCGCTGCTTCTGGTCGCGCGTTTCGTCCAGCAGCTTGCGGAAGGTCAGCATTTCCCCGAACACGCTCGCCGTCTCGGCCAGCGTCAGCGGCGTCGGCGCCATCAGCGCCCCGTTTGGACCGGCCAGCACCTGGTGCACGCCATGGCCGAGCTCATGCGCGAGCGTCATCACGTCGCGCGGCTTGCCCTGATAGTTGAGCAGCACATAGGGATGTGCGGATGGCACTGTCGGATGAGCAAATGCGCCCGGAGCCTTGCCCGGGCGGGCCGGCGCATCGATCCAGCTTTCGTCGAAGAAGCGCTGCGCGATCCCCGCCATGTCGGCTGAAAAGTCGCCATAGGCCGAGAGCACGGTGTCGCGCGCTTCCGTCCAGGGAATGGTACGCTGCTCGACCTTGGGCAGCGGCGCGTTGCGGTCCCAATAGTCGAGCGCCTCCTGGCCGAACCAGCGCGCCTTCAGCTTGTAGTAGCGGTGCGACAAGCGCGGATAGGCCTCGCGCACCGCCGCGACCAAGGCATCGACGACCTCGCGCTCGACCCGGTTCGCCAGATGGCGGGAATCGGCGACATCAGCAAACTTGCGCCAGCGGTCGGAGATCTCCTTGTCCTTGGCCAGCGTGTTGGTGATCAGGCCGAAGGTCCGCAGATGCTGGCGGAAGACGGTGCCGAGCACCTCCGCGGCCTCCTTGCGCACGGCGCCGTCGGCGTCCTGCAGCCGGTTCAAAGTCAGTTCGAGGGTGAGATCGTTCCCACCCACATTGAAGCGCAGCGAGGCGATGGTCTCGTCGAAGAGCCGGTTCCAGGCACCGTGGCCGGTGACCGACTTCTCGTGGAAGAGCTCCTCGATCCGGTCTTCGAGCTGGTGCGGCTTGTCCTTGGCGAGGTCCTCCAGCCAGGGCTTCCAGTGGCTGAGCGGCGCCTGGGCCGCAGCCTTGGCCAGCAGCGCCTCGTCGATCCGGTTGAGCTCGAGCCCGAAGAACAAGAGCTCGGTCGAGATCGCCGTGACCTTGTCCTGCGTATCGCCATAGAACTTGGCGCGCTGCGGGTCGGTGGTGTCGCCGGAATAGACCAGGCCGGCATAGGACATGATCCTGCCGACCAGGTCCTCCAGCCCCTCATAGGCCTTGACCGCTTCGGCCAGCGCGACGCTGGCATCCTCGCGCGCGGCGAGCGCCGCGAGCTTGCCGCGATAGAGTTCGGCGAAGCGGCGCGCCTCGGCCGCCGCGCGCTCGACATCGGCAGCGAAGGCCGGCGAATCCATCGCCGGATAAAGATGTGTCAGATCCCACTCCGGCAAGGCGCCGAGCGCCTCGGCCGCGCTTCCGGCGTGGGCGGCGCGTGCGATTGCGGGACGGTCGAAGGGGCGGGTCATGTCGTCTCTGCCTCGGCCTGTCGGGGTCGGTTGTGGCCCTCTCATATGCGCGGCCTGCCGCCCGCGATCAACGGCAGCGCGGCAACAGCGGCGCGAATTCCAGCCCGGCCCGCCGGCTTAAGCGGGGCTTAACCGTTCTCCCCGACAGTGACCCGAAACGGAACAGCCGATTCCGGCTAATAGCTTGGCCTGCCGAGGTTTCATGTCCGCAACAATCCTCGTCGTCGACGACGATCCGGTCCAGCGCCGGCTGCTCGATGCGATGCTGAAGCGCTTCGGCTACGAGGTCGCGCTAGCGGAAGGCGGCGAGCAGGCGCTGGCGGCTCTCGTCGACGAATCGCGCCGCATCGACTGCGTGATCCTCGATCTCGTCATGCCCGGCCTCGACGGCATGGCCGTGCTCGCGGCGCTGCGCGAACGCGGCAGCGAAGTGCCTGTCATCGTGCAGACCGCCAACGGCTCGATTGAGACCGTCGTCGCGGCGATGCGCGCCGGCGCCGTCGATTTCGTGGTCAAGCCGGCCGGGGCCGAGCGCCTGCAGGTCTCGCTCAAGAACGCGCTGAAGCTCGGCGCTCTCGAACACGAGATCCGCTACATGAAGCGGCGCGCCTCCGGGCAGCTCGGCTTCCGCGACCTAGCGAGCAAGAGCCAGGACATGCGCCGCGTCGTCCAGCTCGCCGAGCGCGCCGCCCGTTCCAACATCCCGATCCTGATCGAAGGCGAATCCGGCGTCGGCAAGGAGGTGCTGGCCCGCGCCATCCAGGGCTCCAGCGACCGCCGCGGCAAGCCCTTCGTCACCGTCAATTGCGGCGCGATCCCGCATAATCTCGTCGAATCCATCCTGTTCGGCCATGAGAAGGGCGCCTTCACCGGCGCGACCGAGCGTCATATCGGCAAGTTCGTCGAGGCCAATGGCGGCACGCTCTTCCTCGACGAGGTCGGCGAATTGCCACTCGATGCGCAGGTCAAGCTGCTGCGCGCCATCCAGGAGAGCGAGGTCGATCCGGTCGGCGGCAAGAAGTCGGTGCGCGTCGACATCCGCATCATCTCCGCGACCAACAAGAGCCTGCTGGAACAGGTCAAGCGCGGCGAGTTCCGCGAGGACCTCTACTACCGGCTCAACGTCTTCCCGATCACCCTGCCGCCCTTGCGCCGTCGCCGTGAGGACGTCGCCGATCTCGCCCGCGGCTTCCTCGCCCGCTTCGCCGCCGAAGAGGGCCGCAAGCTGCGCGGCATCAGCGCCGAGGCGCTGACCCTCCTCGCCGACTATGACTGGCCCGGCAATGTCCGCCAGCTCGAGAACGCGATGTTCCGCGCCGTCGTGCTCTCCGATGGCGACGAACTCACCGTCGCCGAGTTCCCGCAGGTCGCAGCGCAGATGGACGGCTTCGACGTGCGCATCCCGCCGGCGCCCGCCTCCATCGCCAGCGAACCGCGCGGCGAGGCGCCGCCGCGCGTCATCCAGGTCCCGGTTCGCGATCCCAATGCGCTCGACCTCGTCGCAGGCTCCGACATGCGCACGCTCGACGAGCTGGAGCGCGAGATCATCAAGTTCGCGCTGGCCCATTATCGCGGCCACATGTCCGAGATCTCGCGCAAGCTCGGCATCGGCCGCTCGACGCTCTACCGCAAGCTCAAGGATTACGGGCTGATCGAGGGCGAGGACGGCGCCGACGCGGCCTGATCAGAGCGAATCGAAACGCGCTCTGCAACCCGCAGGGGACGGGCTGCAGAGGGCGAATATCGGCCGCTGTTGCAGGGCGGCATCTTGTCGAAGCAGGCCGAGTCACGCAGTTATCGGCGTGGATCGGCCGGACCGGGGAAGTAGATCGATGCGCCTTCGCCGCCTGGCGGAAACCGTCTCAACCGCCGCTCTCGGCCTCTCGTTCGCACTCGCTGCCGCAACAGCGCAGGAGGCAAGCGGGATCGGTCAGCCACTGCCTGAACAGCCCGCTCTGGTCATTCTCAAGACTGACGCCGAGCCGCGACAGCTCGACATCCCCGCCCCGGCGGAGGTCACGCTCGACCTGCGCCCGTCCGCCGGCCTGCAGTCGGCCGCAGCGGCCGAGGCCAATGAGATGGTCACAGGCGCACTCTCGACCAGGCCTGACCACGCCCCGGCCGAGTTCGATCTCGATCTGCCCGAACCGGAGACGCCGCCGGTCGATCCGGCTCTGGTCAAACCGATCGAGCCCGCCCCGCAGCCGCAACTCGCCAAGCCCTCGCAGATCGACCTGCCACCCCTCCCCGATGTCGCGGTCACCATGCCGGCCGGGCTCGAACTCTCCGGCCGGATCGCGGCGCAGGCCGAGATCGCCTCCGCCCTTCCCCGCCTCTCCGCTCGCGAGCGCGCCGACATCATCGCCGCCTATGCCGCCAATGAGAACCGGCCGTTCTGGATCGACGGCAAGGATTTCGGCGCCGCCGGCAAGCAGATCGTCGCGCAGCTCGGCCGTGCCGGCGAGGACGGCTTGCGCTCCGGCGACTACCTGCTGCCGGTCTTCGAGGGCAGCGACAAGGACAGCCTCGCGGCGGCCGATATCAGGCTCTCGGCGCTGGCCGTGCTCTATGCCCGCGACGCTCGCGGCGGCCGCATCGATCCGCGCCGCCTCTCCAAGCTGATCACGCCCAAGCTCGAATTGCCTTCCGCGACCGAGGTGCTGTCGGAGCTGACCGGCGCCGCCGATGCCGGCGTGGTGCTCGCTGCCTATAATCCCCAGCACGCCGGCTATCAGCATCTCAAAGCGAAGCTCGCCGAGCTGCGCGCCGACAAGCCCGAGATGCCCGTCGCCCGCATCCCGGCCGGCCCGACCCTCAAGGTCGGCATGCGCGATGTCCGCGTGCCGCTCGTCCGCGCCCGGCTCGGCCTCGGCGCCAGCGAAGAGCCGGTCTATGACCGCTCGACCGCGCTGGCTCTGGCCGATTTCCAGAAGCAGGCCGGCCTGCGCGCCGATGGCGTGCTCAGTGACCAGACCGTCGCTGCGCTGGCCATGCCGCGCTCGACCCGGCTGGAGAGCGACATCATCGCCCAGATGGAACGCTGGCGCTGGCTTCCGAGCGATATCGGCGAGAACCGCATCGTCGTGAACATCCCCGAATACCGGATGCGCGTGATGCACGGCGACAAGCTCGCCTATGAGTCGCGCGTCATCGTCGGCAAGCCGGAATCGGCGACGCCGGTGTTCTCGCACCGGATGGACCATGTCGTCGTCAACCCGTCCTGGTACATCCCGCCCTCGATCATGCGCAAAGAGATCCTTCCGGGTCTCGCCAACGATCCGAACTATGCCGCACGGCGCGGCTATGTCGTGACGCGCGGCAAGAATGGCAGCATCTCGGTGCGCCAGCCGCCGGGCGAGCGCAATGCGCTGGGCTGGATCAAGTTCATGTTCCCGAACGACCATGCCGTCTACCTGCACGACACGCCCAATCGCGGCCTGTTCGGCGCCGGCAAGCGCGCCTTCAGCCATGGCTGCGTGCGCGTCGAAAACCCGTTCGCCCTCGCCGACCAGGTGCTCGGGCCGGAATGGACGAGCGAGCGCCTAAAGCGGCTGATCGGCTCCGGCGAGCGCACCATCAAGCTGCCGCAGCCGCTGCAAATCCATCTGGTCTATGAGACCATCGTCGTAAACGAGGCCGGCGCGGTCACGACCTTCGATGACATCTACGGTTTCCACAGGCTGGTCCGGAACGCGCTCGAGCAACGTTCCTGACCGATTCTGCGGCGAGAAAGTCCCATTCGGCACGGTTTCGCCATGATCTGCCGGTAGCGAGCAATCTTGCTTGCCGGATTCCGGCGGGGGAGTTGTCTCGCCGGTAACCTCCCGTTAAGCCTTCTCGGCAACTGTTCCTTCACGTTTATCGCTCCGGCTCGCCCGGCGCTTCGAGACGGGTCTGGCAGAGTGAGCAGGTCGAAAGCCGAGATCGCAGCACGGCTCCCGCAGTCTTTGCGGAGCAGCAAACGTGTCGGCTTGCTCCTGATCGCCAGCGCGAGCCTCCTGGTCCTGGGCGCGCGCGCCACACAAAACGCCGTCGCCAATGGCGACACCCGCACCATCACGATCAAGCACATGCACACCAAGGAGGAGACGACCGTCACCTTCAAGCGTGATGGCCGCTACGATTCCTCGGGACTGGAAAAGCTGAACTGGGCGCTGCGTGACTGGCGCACCGACGAACCGATCCGGATGGATCCGAAGCTCTTCGACATCGCCTGGGAAGTCCATCGCAAGGTCGGCTCCGACCAACCCTTCCACGTCGTCTCCGCCTATCGCTCGCCCGGCACCAACTCGATGCTGCGCCGGCGCTCGCGCGGCGTCGCCAAGCACAGCCAGCACATGCTCGGCAAGGCGATGGACTTCTATCTGCCGGATACCCCGACCGCCCGCATGCGCGAAACGGCCATGCGCATGCAGCGCGGCGGCGTCGGCTTCTATCCGGGCGCCCATACCCCCTTCGTTCATCTCGACGCCGGCTCCGTCCGCTCCTGGCCGCGCATGACCCGCGACCAGCTCGTGCGCCTCTTCCCCGATGAGCAGACGGTGCATCTGCCCGCCGACGGCAAGCCACTCAGCGGCTACGAGGTTGCCAAGGCCTCGATCCTGTCCAGCGGTGGCTCGGTGATGGGCTATGGCGCCGGCGACTACGACGAAGGCGCGATCATGGCGTCGAGCGGCGGCGGCAAGAGCTTCTGGGCCGCGCTGTTCGGCGGCGACGACGAGGAGGCCGACGCCCGTCCGACCCGCGGCCGGGCTGCGGCCCGCCGCGCGCCGACGCCGCAGCCGACCGTGATGGCCTATGCCGGCGACAGCAACAGCGGCGATGGCGGCCGCTTCGCCGTCTTCAATGCTCAGCCGGCCCAGTCCGAACCGACCGGCCGCGCCGTTCTGCGCGAACGCTCGAACCGCGCAACCACGACCACGACGCAGCCGCCGGAGGAGACACAGGTCGCGGCGCTCGCTCCCGCCCAGGTCGCTCCGCCCGAGCCGCCGAAGCCGAGCCCGATCGCGACCGCCCTGCCCGTCGCGCGCCCGAGCGGCCTGACGCCACCCGTTCCGAACCCGCCGGCCGGCTCCCCGCAGCTCGCCGCCCTGGCAGCGGAAGCGTCGGCGCTGCCGCTGCCCGCAGCCGAGCAGAAGCTTATCCTTGCCTCGCTGCCGCCGCGGCGGCCGACCGACCTCCCGGTGGCACCGGCGCTCGAAACCATCCTGACCGGCCGGCCGGTCTCGGCGCCGTTGCCGCCGTCCCGCCCGGTCGCGCTGGCGAGCCTGTCGACCGAGGGCCTGCGGCTCAACGACGAAGCCGAGGACGCCGTCGCCGTCCCTGCCGGCGCCAAGCTGGTCGCGGTCAATCATCCGCTGCCGCCGATGCGGCCACGCCCGCCGGGCGCAGCGCCGGAACGTCCCGCTACGACGCAGATCGCCGTACAGCCGCGCAGCACCCCGATGGCAGCCGAATACAATGCCGACCGCGCTGGCCTCGATTCGCTCTTCGCCGCTGTCTCGGCGCCGGAAGCCCCCGCCCCGCGCCGCGCGACGGTCGCGACCGCCAAGGCAAAAACCGGCTCGGAAGCCCATGCCAAGGGTTGGGTCGCCGGTGCGAACCCGGCTGCGGCGCTCGGCTTCTCCGCCGCCGAGCCCAGCGATGTCGGCACCAGCGGCTTCAGCGGACCGGCGGTCAAGGCATTGCCGACCACCTTCGTCCAGAACTGAGCCGCTTCCGCCGGTCTACTCCTTGTCGATCGGCCAGGCCTTGAAGACGTCGAGCGCCTCGCAAGCCGCAGCCTGACGCGCCAGCGCTGGCCAGCGCTCTGCTTCGACGAACTCCGGGATGACGAAACGGCAGAACCCCCAGGCGATCGCGGCGGCGATATCGCCCGGCCGCAGCTCCGGCCCCGCGCCGATCTCGCCGCGCTCTGCCGCCTGGTCGAGGAGGTCGAGCGCGGTGTGAAGCTGCGACAGGATGCGCTCCTGCCAGTTGTCGTAGCGCTTTTCCTCGGGCCGCTTGCGCTCGTATTCGACCGAGACCGCCTTGTCGGCGGCGACGATGCCGATGCCGGTGAGGCTGAGATCCCTGACTCGCGCCGCCTTGTCGGTCGGGCGCAGCGAGCGGCCGGCGACATCCTCGAAATGCTGGATGATCAGCAGGGATTCGCTGATCACCGTGCCGTCATCGGCGACCAGCGTTGGCGCCTTGATCAGCGGGTTGATCTTGCGGAATTCCGGCATGTGCCGGAACACCGAGACCGAGCGATGCTCGAAATCGAGGCCGAGCAAGGTCCCGGTGATGGCGGCGCGCCGCACATAGGGGCTGTCGAGCATTCCAACCAGCAGCATGGCGATCTCCCGTTGTCATGGCGGGACAGTGGCTGCTTGCGGCCGGATTGCCACGCGAATTCGCGTGAAGCTCGACTTCACGCCATTTGATGCTCGTCGGCGGGGTAGTCCTCGCGCGACAATTCCCCCGCCGCGATCTTCGCCTCGACGGCGGCCTGGCAGGGATCCCAGGCGGGAGCGCTGCCGAAGCGCTCCAGCATCAGATCGATCAGCACGCGGACCTTGCCGGGCACGTAAGGGCCGGGCGGGCGCACCACATGCAACGCGCTCTCGCGCATGGGATAGCGCCAGAGGATATGCTCGACCGTGCCGGCGCGAATCGCGTCGCTGGCGATGAAGGTCGGCAGCACGGTGATGCCCAGCCCGGCTTCGGTCCATTTCAGCAGCGTGTCGCCATTGTCGGAGCGCAAGCGACCGGAGGGGCGCACCGAGACCCAGCGCCGGTTCACGCGAAAACCCCAGTCGACGACGCTGTTGCCGGAATAGATCAGGCATTCGTGCCGGGCGAGATCGAGTGGTGTCTCCGGCCGGCCATGGCGGGCGAGATAGTCCGGGCTGGCCAGCACCGCCCCTTTCACCGGAGCGATCCGGCGCGCGACCAGAGTGGAGTCCTTCAGCGAGCCGATCCGGATCGCCGCGTCGAAGCGCTCGCCGATCAGGTCGACCTGGCGGTCGCTCGCCTCGACATCGAGCTCCAGCCGCGGATGCCGCTGCGCCAGCTCCGCCAGCACCGGGGCCAGATGGCGGTAGCCGAAGGAGAGCGGCATCGACAGCCGCAGGCGACCGGCGGCGCCCTCCGATTGCTGGGCCATGGCCTCGCGCGCCTCGGCGAGCTCGGACAGGATACGCTCGCCGCGCGCCTTGAATTCCAGCCCGGCCTCGGTCGCGGCGACGCCGCGTGTCGTCCGGCTGAGCAGCCGTGCACCGAGATCGGCCTCCAACCGGGCGATGCGGCGGCTGACGATCGATTTCGCCAGGCCGAGATTATGCGCGGCACGGCCGAAGCCGCCGGCGTCGACGACGGCGACGAAGCTCCTGATATCGTCGATCTCTGACATCAAGCGTTCCTGGATCAGCAACAGATTGGTGCCCAATATGGGCATTCTGGTGCGACAAGTGAACCGCTACCTCTCCCTCATCAAATCCCGCTTTCGCAGGACGGCCGCCTCAAGGGCGCGCTCCGGGACAAACCACCCACGTTTCATCGGCCTGCCGGTGTGACACGCGTTCACAGATGAGGAAGCCATGCTCGACAAGCTCAAGAAGCGCCGTACGCAATATGCCCTCGGCAAGAATCTGCCGATCTCCGAAACCCAGGTCGATGCCCTGATCCGGGAGGCGATCCGCCTGTCTCCCTCCAGCTTCAACTCGCAGAGCTCCCGCGCCGTCATCCTCTTCGGCCGCGAGAGCGACAAGTTCTGGAGCATCGCCAAGGAAGCGCTGCAGGCGGTCGTGCCGGCCGCCGATTTCGCTGCGACGGCCCAGAAGATCGAGGCGTTCGCGAGCGGCGCCGGGACGGTGCTGTTCTATGAGGATGAGGAGCCGGTGAAGGCGCTCCAGGCCAACTTCCCGCTCTACGCACACAACTTCCCGATCTGGTCGGAGCATTCGACCGGCATGGCGCAGCTGGCGGTCTGGACCGCGCTCGCCGACGCCGGCATCGGCGCGAGCCTCCAGCACTATCATCCGCTCGTCGACGCCGAGGTCGCCAAGACCTGGAACATTCCCGCATCCTGGAAGCTCACCGCTCAGATGCCGTTCGGCTCCAACGAGGCGGGTTTCCCGGAGAAGACCTTTATGGATGACGAGCTCCGCTTCCGCACTCACCGCTGAGCGACGCTCGGAATCGAGCCTGCCCAGGCGGGGTTCGAACCCCTCGTCCGAATAAACATTCCTGAGACACAAACGCCGCCCGGGGAACTTTCTCCGGGCGGTCTTTTTTTTGCGGCGCACAGGAATTCCGGCGAAAATGGGGCTGTTCTCGCCTGAATCGCGTGCCTCTGCACCGATCGCGGGCTCGCGCAACGGCCGGCACGATCCATACGACCCGCACCTCGGCGCTTGCAAAGCGGCCGCGCCTGTCGGATGCCATAAGGGCATGGCTGCACGTTTCGATGTTGCTCGCTAAGCTGAACGGCCGGGCCCACAGCAGAAGGGGGGGCGTAGTGAAGATCGGTTCGCCTAAGGAAATCTTCGCGGGTGAGGCGCGCGTCGCCATGACACCCGACAGTGCGCTGCAACTCCAGAAACTGGGCTATGACTGCCTCATCGAGGCCGGAGCGGGCATTGCAGCCGGCTTCACCGACGAGGCCTACCGGACCGCCGGGGTCAAGGTGGTCGACAGCGCCGCGGAGCTCTGGGACGAGGCCGACATCATCGCCAAGGTGCGCCCGCCCGAGACCGCGGAAGCCGAGCGGCTCACGGCCGGCAAGACGCTGATCTCGTTCTTCTACCCGGCGCAGAACAAGGAGCTCATGGAGCTCTGCAAGGACAAGGGCGCCAACGCCATCGCCATGGACATGGTGCCGCGCATCTCGCGTGCCCAGAAGATGGACGCGCTCTCCTCCATGGCCAACATCGCCGGCTATCGCGCGGTGATCGAGGCGGGAAACAATTTCGGCCGCTTCTTCACCGGCCAGATCACCGCCGCGGGCAAGGTGCCGCCGGCCAAGGTGCTGGTGGTCGGCGCCGGCGTTGCCGGCCTCGCCGCGATCGGCACCGCAACCTCGCTCGGCGCCATCACCTATGCCTTCGACGTCCGGCCCGAAGTCGCCGAGCAGATCGAATCGATGGGCGCGCAGTTCGTCTTCCTCGACTTCAAGGGTGCGCAGCAGGACGGCGCCGCGACCGGCGGCTATGCCGCGCCCTCGAGCCCGGAATTCCGCGAGGCCCAGCTCAAGAAGTTCCGCGAGCTGGCGCCGCAGGTCGACATCGTCATCACCACCGCGCTGATCCCCGGCCGGGATGCTCCGGTCCTGTGGACCAAAGACATGGTCGAGGCGATGAAGCCGGGCTCGGTCATCGTCGACCTCGCCGCCGAGCGCGGCGGCAATTGCGAGCTGACCAAGCCGGACGAGAAGATCGTCACGGCGAACGGCGTGACGATCGTCGGCTACACCGACTTCCCAAGCCGGATGGCGGCCCAGTCCTCGACGCTCTACGCCACCAATATCCGCCACATGATGACGGACCTGACGCCCGCCAAGGACGGCCAGCCTGTCCACAACATGGAGGACGACGTGATCCGCGGCGCCACCGTCACCTTCGACGGCGCCGTCACCTTCCCGCCACCGCCGCCCAAGATTGCCGCGATCGCGGCCCAGAAGCCGAAGGAGAAGGCCAAAGAGCTGACCCCGGAGGAGAAGCGGGCGCAGGAGGCGGCCGCCTTCAAGGCGCAGACCCAGTCCCAGCTGATGCTGCTCGGCGTCGGCACCGTGCTGATGCTGATCGTCGGCGCCTATGCGCCGGTGAGCTTCATGAGCCACTTCATCGTCTTCGCCCTCGCCTGCTTCGTCGGCTTCCAGGTGATCTGGAACGTGTCGCACTCGCTGCACACGCCGTTGATGGCTGTCACCAACGCGATCTCCGGCATCATCGTGCTCGGTGCGCTCTTGCAGATCGGCTCGTCCAGCTGGCTCGTCACCTTCCTGGCGATGATCTCGGTGCTGATCGCCTCCATCAATATCGTCGGCGGCTTCCTGGTCACGCGCCGGATGCTCGCCATGTTCCAGAAGTCCTGAGGGGGCCGCAGTGAGCATCGGTATCGTTTCTGCGGCCTACATCTCCGCCGCCATCCTGTTCATCCTCTCCCTTGGCGGCCTCTCGAACCAGGAAAGCGCCAAGCGCGCTGTCTGGTACGGCATCGTCGGCATGGCGCTCGCCGTCATCGCCACGGTCTTCGGCCCCGGCAGCGGCAAGCTCTGGCTCGTCATCGTCATGTTCGCCATCGCCGCGGCGATCGGCTGGCAGGTGGCGATGAAGGTGCAGATGACGGAAATGCCGCAGCTGGTCGCTGCGCTGCACTCCTTCGTCGGCCTCGCCGCGGTCCTGATCGGCTTCAATGCCCATATCGAGCTCGCCGCGGTGATGAAGCTGGCTCCCGCTGCCCGCGAGGCGCTGACGGGCTTTGCCGGCGTGCTGGCGCACAAGACCGGGGTCGAGATCTCGATCCTGAAGGTCGAGGTCTTCCTCGGCGTCTTCATCGGCGCGGTCACCTTCACCGGTTCGATCATCGCCTTCGGCAAGCTCGCCGGAAAGGTCGACGGCAAGGCCAAAAAGCTTCCCGGCGGCCATATGCTCAACGCCGGCGCCGCAGCGCTCTCGCTGCTGCTGCTGATCCTCTACGTGCAGGGGGCGGGCTTCTGGGCGCTCTTCCTGATGACGCTGCTCGCCTTCTTCATCGGCTACCACCTGATCATGGGCATCGGCGGCGCCGACATGCCGGTCGTGGTCTCGATGCTGAACAGCTATTCGGGCTGGGCAGCGGCGGCGATCGGCTTCACGCTCGGCAACGACCTGCTGATCGTCGTCGGCGCGCTGGTCGGCTCGTCCGGCGCGATCCTCAGCTACATCATGTGCAAGGCGATGAACCGCTCCTTCATCTCGGTCATCCTCGGCGGCTTCGGCAACACCACCGGACCGGCGCAGGCGATCGAGGGCGAGCAGATCGCGATCGACGTCGACGGTGTCGCCACCGCGTTGAACGACGCCGACAGCGTCATCATCGTGCCGGGCTATGGCATGGCGGTGGCGCAGGCGCAGCAATCGGTGTCGGAACTGACGCGCAAGCTGCGCGCCGCCGGCAAGGAGGTGCGCTTCGCCATCCACCCGGTGGCCGGGCGTCTGCCGGGCCATATGAACGTACTGCTCGCCGAGGCGAAGGTCCCCTACGACATCGTCCTGGAGATGGACGAGATCAACGAGGACTTCCCGAATACGGATGTCGCGATCGTCATCGGCTCGAACGACATCGTCAATCCGGCGGCTCAGGAGGATCCGAACTCGCCGATCGCCGGCATGCCGGTGCTCGAGGTCTGGAAGGCGAAGCAGGTCTTCGTCTCCAAGCGCGGCCAGGGCACGGGCTATTCCGGCATCGAGAACCCGCTCTTCTACAAGGAGAACACGCGGATGTTCTACGGCGACGCCAAGAAGAGCCTCGACGAATTGCTGCCCAAGATCGCCTGATCTCACAGGCCGGACGGCGGGCAGAAACAGAAAAGCCCGCCCGGCGACAGCGCCGGGCGGGCTCTCTTTTGCGTGAAAGTGATGCTTAGGCGGCTTTCGCCAGCTCCGGCGCCACAGTGAAGGGCGCAGCCGTCTTGGCCTTGACCTCGTCGAGCGTCACATCCGGCGCCAGCTCGATCAGGGTGAGCCCGCCGCCCTTTTCCTTGTCGCAGGCCATCACGCAGAGATCGGTGATGATCAGATCGACCACGCCCTGCCCCGTCAGCGGCAGCGAGCAGCGCTCCAGCACCTTGGACTCGCCCGCCTTGTTGGCATGGTCCATCACCACGATGACCTTCTTGACG
This sequence comes from Allobosea sp., assembly GCA_035998995.1. Taxonomy (GTDB): domain Bacteria; phylum Pseudomonadota; class Alphaproteobacteria; order Rhizobiales; family Beijerinckiaceae; genus Allobosea. The sequence continues at coordinate 2,084 of DASYHC010000049.1, read as the reverse complement.
CCCGCGACGAGGTCCATCGCGCCGCCCATGCCCTTCACCATCTTGCCGGGGATGGTCCAGTTGGCGATGTCGCCATTGGCGGCCACTTCCATGGCCCCGAGAATGGTCAGGTCGATATGGCCGCCGCGGATCATCGCGAAGCTGTCGGCAGAGGAGAAGAAGCTGGAGCTCGGCAGGGTCGTGATCGTCTGCTTGCCGGCATTGATCAGGTCCGGATCAGCCTCGCCCTCATAGGGGAAGGGGCCGATGCCTAGCAGGCCGTTCTCCGACTGCAGCGTCACGTCGACGCCATCGGGAATGTAGTTCGCCACCAGCGTCGGGATGCCGATGCCGAGATTGACGTAGAAGCCGTCCTTCAATTCCTTGGCGGCGCGGGCGGCCACCTGTTCACGGGTCCAGGCCATCAGGCGGTCTCCCTCTTGCGCTCGGTCAGCTTCTCGATCTTCTTCTCGTTGATCGTGCTCTTGATGACGCGGTCGACATAGATGCCGGGGGTGTGGATCGCCTCCGGATCGAGCGAACCGACCGGCACGATCTCCTCGACCTCGGCGACGGTCACCTTGCCGGCGGTCGCCATGTTCGGGTTGAAGTTGCGTGCGGTACGCCGATAGACGAGGTTGCCGGCCGTATCAGCCTTCCAGGCCTTGACGATCGCGAGATCGGCCCTGAGCCAGGTCTCGCGGACATAGAGCTGTCCCTCGAATTCCTCGACCGGCTTGCCCTCGGCGACGACGGTGCCGACGCCGGTCTTGGTGTAGAAGGCCGGGATGCCGGCGCCGCCGGCGCGGATGCGCTCGGCCAGTGTGCCCTGCGGGTTGAGTTCGAGTTCGAGCTCGCCGGAGAGGTATTGCTGCTCGAACAGCTTGTTCTCGCCGACATAGGACGCGATCATCTTCTTGATCTGCCGCGTCTCCAGCAGCATCCACAGGCCGAAGCCGTCAGCGCCGGCATTGTTCGAGATCACGGTGAGGTTCTTCACTCCCGACCGGCGGATCTCCGGGATCAGGCTCTCGGGATTGCCCGACAGGCCAAAGCCGCCCGACATGATCGTCATCCCGTCGAACAGCAGCCCGTCCAGGGCCGCCGCCGGACTGTCATAGACCTTCTGCGTCATTCAGTTTCACTCCCACTGTCCTGAATTGCTCCGGCGGGCTGCCGTCAGACCCGTTCGAGCCCGATGGCGATGCCCTGGCCGACGCCGATGCACATGGTGGCGAGCGCGCGGCGCTTGCCGGTGAGCGACAGCTCCAGCGCGGCCGTGCCGGCGATGCGTGCGCCCGACATGCCGAGCGGATGGCCGAGCGCGATAGCGCCGCCATTCGGGTTCACATGGGCGCCGTCCTCGGCGATGCCGAGCTCGCGCAGCACGGCGATGCCCTGGCTGGCGAAGGCCTCGTTCAACTCGACGATGTCGAAGTCCGTCGGCTTGATGCCAAGGCGCTCGCAGAGCTTGCGCGTCGCCGGCACCGGACCGAGGCCCATCACGCGCGGCGCGACGCCCCCGGTGGCTCCGCCAAGGACGCGCGCCAGCGGGGTCAGCCCATATTTCGCTGCCGCCTTCTCGGAGGTGACGATCAGCGCCGCGGCGCCGTCATTGACGCCCGAGGCATTGCCGGCGGTGACGGTGCCGCCCTCCTTGCGGAACGGCGTCGGCAGCTTGGCCAGCTTCTCCAGCGTGGTGTCGCCGCGCGGATGCTCGTCGCTCTCGACACGGATCGGGTCGCCCTTGCGCTGCGGGATCACGACCGGCACGATCTCCTTGCCGAGCCGGCCGTTCTGCTGGGCCGCCACCGCCTTGAGCTGCGAGCGCAGCGCGAAGGCATCCTGATCGCCGCGGCTGATCTTGCAGTCGGCCGCCACATTCTCGCCGGTCTCCGGCATGGAATCGACGCCGTACTGCGCCTTCATCAGCGGGTTGATGAAGCGCCAGCCGATGGTGGTGTCGTGGATCTCGGCATGGCGCGAGAAAGCACTGTCGGCCTTGGGCAGGACGAAGGGCGCGCGGCTCATGCTCTCGACGCCGCCGGCGATCATCAGTTCGGCCTCGCCGGCCTTGATCGCCCGGGCCGCGGCGATGACCGCAT
>DASYHC010000041.1:0-19853 GCA_035998995.1 Allobosea sp. | reverse complement strand
GCGCTCGGCCATCACCTCGATCGGCAGGCAGCCGTCGAAATAGGGCGTGCCTTCCCATTCCTTGAACTCGGTCTTCTCCGCCGCCAGCAGCGCGTCGATGAAGGCCTCGTACTGGTCGCGGTCGAGCGGGCAGTTGATGTAGTCGGCACCGGTGCCGCCGGGGCCGGCCTTGTCGTAGCGCGACTGGAACCATGCGGTGTCCATATCGACCGAATCGAAATGGACGATCGGCGCGATCGCGTCGAAGAAGGCGAGCTCACCCGCACCGGTGAGTGAGCGGATGCCCTCGGCCAATGCCGGCGAGGTCAGGGGCCCGGTCGCGATGATGACCTTGTCCCATTCGGCCGGCGGCAGCCCGGCGATCTCGCCGCGTTCAATGGTGACATTGGGATGGGCTTCGAGCGCCGCGGTGACGGCCGCGGAAAAACCGTCGCGGTCGACCGCGAGCGCGCCGCCCGCCGGAACCTGATGCGCATCGCCCTTGGCCATGATCAGCGAGCCGAGTCGGCGCATCTCCCAATGCAACTGGCCGACGGCGTTGGAGGACGAATCGTCCGAGCGGAACGAGTTCGAGCAGACCAGCTCGGCGAGGCCTTCGGTCTTGTGCGCGTCGGTGCCGCGCACCGGGCGCATTTCGTGCAGGACGACGGGAACGCCGGCCTCGGCGATCTGCCAGGCGGCTTCCGAACCGGCGAGGCCGCCGCCGACGATATGGATGGGTGCGATTGTGCTGGATGCTGTCATGGCCGCGATGTGTCCGCGTCAGCGTCCGAGGTCAAGGGCGTTGGGGCGAATCAGAGCCCAGAAACGCAAAATGCCCGCTCGTAAGCGGGCATTCGCTCTTCGACCAGACCCCGAGGGGAGGAACACAGGGTCTAGGAGAAACTACTCGTCAAACCTGAGAGGTTTGAAAATCAGGCCGTCGCGTGGGTGCGGGCGACGTACTGGATGTCCGAACGCGACAGGCCGAGGTCGTCGAGCTCACGGTCGGTGAGGCGGGACAGCTCGCGGACGGTCTCGCGATAGCGAAGATAGGCGCGGATCTTGGAAGCGATCATGGACAGGAACATGGTGATAACCTTTTGGTTTTGCGGGGTTTGGCCCCGACAGCGATGAATTCGTTGTGCACTGCATATAGAGAGGTCATCGTGCTTCTCACAGGGGCGCCGCGTCAGCTCTGTTATGCTTCTTGTGCATGACGAATTAAGAGATCGTTTGGAAACAGCTCCAGACCCGCGCAGGGCGCTTAACGATTTTGACAGAACAATGAAATTTTGGCCTAAATTTTGGGCGTGCATCTACGGGTCATCGCGATGAGCGCCGCAGTGACGCGTATTTGCGCAAATTCGATGCAATTCGCTATGCGGTTTGCACTGCAGCATTGGTTGCCGGGGCGAGGGGCGCCGTAACGCCCTATTCACCATGAGTGGATTCGGCAACAGTCACGCCGGTTTTGTCGATGGGTGGCATGGCCACGGGCAAGCTCGCTGGCATGATTCGGCGTTTCTGAGCGGGCGTGGAGCAGGGCATGCAGGGCGTGGGCTATTGCGAGCGGCTGGATGGCGCCTTCTGGGCCGAGCCGCTCAATGCGGTCAGCAATGCCGCTTTCCTGCTCGCGGCGCTGGCGGGATTTCTCCTCCTGCGCCGGCAGGGGCGCCGCGACTGGCCGGCCGAAGCGCTGATGGCTCTGGTCGCGATCATCGGCATCGGCTCCTTCCTGTTCCACACCATGCCGCAGCGCTGGACGCTGCTGGCCGATGTCGTGCCGATCCAGCTCTTCGCCCTCTGCTATTTCGGCCTGGCGCTCAACCGCTTCCTGGGACTGTCGCCCTTGACGGCGGCGATCGGCGCTCTGCTCTTCCTTGGCGCCTGCTTCGGCCTGGCCTCGAGCCTTTCGCCTTTGCTGCCCGCCGGCATGCGCGGCTCGGCTGGCTATGCCGGCTTCCTGATCGGTCTCTTCAGCGTCGTGCTGGCGGCAAGGCTGCGCGGTGATGCCGCCACAGCAGTTCGGATCGCCGCTGCGGGTCTCGTCTTCGCTTCGTCCCTGGCCTTCCGCTCGCTCGATTCCGTGCTGTGCGGCGCGGTTCCCTTCGGCCTGCACTGGGGCTGGCACCTGCTCAATGGGCTGCTGCTCTACCTGCTGCTGCGAGCGGCGATCCTCGCTTCGCGTTCCTGAATCGCATCGCCATCTTGCCGGGCGCCGAAAGGGCGCTTGACCATGCGTGTTTAGTTATATAACAAAATACTTACATAAAGAGGTCGATATGAACAGGTTGGACGCGGCCTTTTCCGCTCTCGCCGATCCGACGCGCCGGGCGATCCTGGCGCGGCTGGCGCTCGGTGAAACCACGGTGATGGAACTCGCCGAGCCCTTCGCGATGTCGCAGCCGGCGGTGTCGCGGCACCTGAAGGTGCTGGAAGAGGCGGGGCTGATCACCAGGCGGATCGAGGGAACGAAACGGCCCTGCCGGCTCGCGCCGGGAGCGCTCGAGGAGATCGACAAATGGCTCGCCATGCTCCGGCGGGCCTTAGAGGCGAACTATGACCGGCTGGACCAGCTTCTGGCCGAAATGGAAGCACGCAGGGAGAAAGACCAGAAATGACCAAGCTGACCCTGACGCTCGACGGCGACACCCATGTCCTCGTCACTCGCCGCTTCAAGGCCTCGCCGGAGATGGTCTACCGCGCCCATACCGAGACGGAGCTGATCAAGAAATGGCTGCTCGGTCCCGATGGCTGGACCATGCCGGTCTGCATCAACGACCACCGGCCCGGCGGCCAGTTCCGCTATGAGTGGACCGACGGCAAAGGCGAAGAGCTGACGCTCACCGGCGAATACGTCACTCTCGAGCCGTTCGGCCGCATCGTCCATATCGAGCGCTTCCATATGCCGGAGGTCACGCCCGACAACCATATCGAGACCCGCTTCGAGGCCGATGGCCAGGGCACGCTGATGACCATGCGCATGACCCTGCCGGACGCCGCCACGCGCGAGATGATGCTCGCCACCGGCATGGAAGAGGGGATGGAGGCGAGCTATGCCCGCCTCGACGCGATGGCCGGCTGAGCGCTGTTCCGCCCCACGCACCGGCGACGGCTTGACCCGCCGCCGGCGCGCCCGGAAGCTTCCCCTCTATAAGGAGAGGGGAAGCGCATGCCGGATCTGGCCAGGGAACTCGATCTCGCCGAGCTGAAAGGCCGGCTCTATTCGGCCGTGCTCTCCGATGTGCTGGACGAGCTGAGCTTCCCGAACCAGGCGGTGAAGCCCTTTGTGCGCCCGCTCGACGAGGCCTCGGTGCTCTGCGGCTTCGCTCGCACCGGGCTCTACATGAAACGCTACCATCTCCCGGCCGGGCACAACCCTTACGCCTTGGAAATGGACCTGATCGACAGCCTGAAACCCGGCGAAATCCCGGTGCTCGCCTGCGACGGGCCGACCGACCGGATCGCGCCCTGGGGCGAGTTGCTCACCACCGCCTCGACAGTGAGAGGCGCCGCCGGCTGTCTCACTGACGGGTTGGTGCGCGATGTCCGCCGCATCCGTGAGCTCGGCTTCCCGGTCTTCCATGGCGGCATCGGCCCGCTCGACACCAAGGGCCGGGCCGAGATGATGGCCGCCGACGAGCCGGTCGAGATCGGCGGTGCCCGCGTCGCGCCGGGCGATTTCGTCTTCGGCGACGTCGACGGTGTCGTCATCGTGCCGCAGGCGATCGCGCCCGAGGCGATCCGGCTGGCGCTCGCCAAGATCGAGGCCGAGGATTCGACGCGCGAGGAACTGCTCGCCGGGACAAGCCTGCGCTCGGTCTTCGAGCGCCACGGGGTTTTGTGACTCTCTCCGTCATGCTCGGGCTTGACCCGAGCATCTCAGGCCGGGATAGGCTCCGGCCAGCGCCTTCTCGTCACGAGATTCTCGGGCCCGAGCTGCGCTTCGCCCGGGAACGACGCTCTTTCTCAGCTGCACCGCTCCAGCAGCCGCGACGCCGCGGTCACGCCTTCGAGCGAGAAGGTGTAGCTGGTCTCGTTGCCGCGGGCCGAGCGCGCCGCCAGAACCATCTCGTCGCCGGCCTTCATCGCCGCGAGCAGCTCGCCCTCGCGCTCCAGCCGCTGCAGCCAGGCATTGCTGCCCGAGGTCAGCATGCGGAACGTCTCGTCGCCGATCGTCACGGTGACGGTCGAATCCTTGGCGAAATCATAGCCGGTCTGGAAGCTCGACTCGGTGCGGGCCTGGGCGTTCGGTGCAGTTTGCACGAAGAAGAATACGTCGCCATGACGCAAGGTCGCTGGTGTCTCTGCGCTCGGCGAGGAGACGATATAGCAACGCTTGCCATTCGCATTGTCATAGGCCGCCGCGTTCCACTGCTTGAACTGGCCGAGTGGCTGGGCCGGCGCGGCGAAAGCCGAGACCGTGGCCGAAAGAAGGCTGAGCGCCGCGAGAGGGGCCAGTCTGATCATCGGGTCATCTCCTGTTTGTATCGCAGGGATGTTCAAGAGCGGTTTAACAAGGCGTAAACAAGACCCTCACAATGCCGTGCGACGGAAGGGCGCGGGGAGGGGATGAAGGATCCCTTCTGCGAACACGGACAGGCTCCAGGTCTTGGTCCTGCCGCATTGTCTTCACGCGAACCGGTGCCCGCTTCGCGCGACAAGGCTCTAGCCGATCACACCGACCATGCCGACGACGATAGGCCCCATCAGCGGCAGCAGCACATTGGAGATCGCATAGGTGACGGTGTAGCCGATGACCGGGGTGGAGTTACCCGCGAGCGAGACCAGCGCGCTGATCGCGGGCGTGCTGCAATGCTGCCCGGCAATGGCGCCGAGCAGGATCGGCGCTTCGATCCTGAGCAGATAGCGGCCGATATAGAGCGAGGCGAGCGCGGGCAGGGCCGAGACCAGGATCGACAGCACCGGCAGGATCAGCCCGTACTGCTTGAGCAGGGCGAAGGCCTCCGGCCCGACCGAGAGCCCGACTGCGGCAATGAAGGTCGCGAGCCCGAAATCCTTCATGAAATCGGCGGCCGCATGCGGGATCGCGCCGCGCTGCGGCCGGTGCATGTGCAGCCAGCCGAAGACCAGGCCGGAGACCAGCGCGCCGCCGCCGGTGCCCAGCGTCAGGTTGAGCGCCCCGATCTGCAGGCTGAGTTCGCCGAGCAGGAGGCCGACGACGATGCCGAGCCCGAGCATGACGAAATCCGTCGCGGCGCTCGCCGGCAGCAGATGGCCGAGCTCCGGGGCGGCGCGGATGATCGCCTCCTCGGACCCGTAGAGGGTCAGGATGTCGCCTTGCTCGAGGACCGAGCCGGGCAGGGCCGGGATGTTCTGGCCGAGCCGGCGAATGCGCGAGATGAAGACGCCGCGCCGCTGCTCGGCGCTGGCGAGCCGGCGCAGATCGCGGATCCGGCGCCCGCTGACCTCGCGGCGCACCAGCACGACCTCGCGCTCGACCAGCGGGACATTGTCGCCGGCCGGCATCGGCACCTCGGCGCCGAGGCGCTCGCTGACGGCGATGACGGAGCGTCGCCGGCCGAGCACCAGCACGATGTCGTCCGGCTCCAGCACGGTCTCGGTCGTGGCCTTGCTGAAGCCCGCGCTGCGCCCGACCTGATCGATGGTCACGACGCCGTTGACGCTGTTCTCGAAGGCGCCGACGCTGCTGCCGGCGATCGGCCCGACGCGGAAGCTGCGCGAGACGATTTCGGGCACGCCGTTCTCCTTGCCGGCCTCGTCCTCGGCCCCGAGGTCGCGGGCCAGCGCCGCCGAGGCCTCGCGGATATCGACCCCGAGCAGCAGCGGGCCGATCTGCGTGACCACGACGACGATGGCGACGAGGCCGAACAGATAGGTGACGCTGTAGGCGGTCGCCATGTTGGCCTGCAGCCGCTCGATCTCGCCGGCCGGCAGGGCGAGCCGCGCGATCGCTTCCGACGCCGTGCCCAGGACAGCGGATTCCGTCGCCGAACCGGCGAACAGCCCTGAGGCCGTGCCATAGTCGAGCCGGAACAGCGCGACGGCCGCCGCCAGCAACAGCAGCACGGTGACGACCTCGACGAAGGACAGGATGCCGTAGCGCCAGCCGCCGCGAATATTGTTGAAGAATTGCGGGCCGGCCGTGAAGCCGAGCGCGAAGATGAACAGCGCGAAGGCGACGTTCTTCAGGTCCGGGCTGATCTTCACGCCGAGCTGCCCGATCGCCAGCGCGACGAACAACGTTCCACAGACACCGCCGACCTGGATGGAGCCGATCCGGATCTTGCCGATCAGATAGCCCAGGGCCAGTGAAATGAAGAGCGCAACAACCGGTTGTTCAACGAATGACACGATGAAACCCAGTCTTGGAGCAATCAGCGCTCAAGACTATCGGTCGCGCCCCCGAAGCGCGCAAGGCCATCGTTTTCGCTGCGTCAGCCGCCGGCGAAAGCGCGGCGGCTCCGCTGTGGCCTGCCCACACCCGTCATGCTCGGGCTTGACCCGAGCATCTCAGCCCGAGGAGGCTCTGATGCCTTCTCGTCATGAGATTCCCGGGTCTGCGCGGAGTTTATCCTTGGGCCGACCGAAGGTCGGACCCGAGGGCTTCGCCCGAGAATGACGCATGACCTTGCCCGCCCGCAGGCTGGCCTGCGGGCGCTTCGCAATACGGGGCTGGCGGAGCGCCGCGAGGCGCGTCGAGTAGCATCCGCTTCCGTTGAGCCAGGAAGCGGCGCGGATGAAGCCTCATCCGCACGCCCCGTGGCGCTCCGCCTTCGGCGATTTTAAAGCTCCGGGCCGCGCTTCTGTCACGCCGGCTTATCAAGCCGACGCGGTCTAGCGAGCTCCTCGCACAGGGGTCGTATTGCCCCCAGGGCGGTGCCCCGAAGCCTCCCGGGAGCGGGGCGTAACCCCCGCCCGCAGGCGCCGACCCTCACCCAGCCTCTGGCATACCTCCGGACGGCCGCCCCGTATGGGTGATGGGCGAGGGGATTGTACGGGAGGTTTTTGGGGCGGGGATAAGTTATCGAGATGCGAGCCGCACTCCCTTCTCCCCTTGCGGGAGAAGGTGGCCCGAAGGGCCGGATGAGGGGTCGCGCCGCGCTGGATCATCAGCGTCGTGTTCGGCAAGGCGGCCGGCGTCGCGCGACCCCTCATCCGTCGGCGCGGCGCGCCGCCACCTTCTCCCGCAGGGGGAGAAGGCAGGCCGCGCCCACCCTCGGGAACATCCCGGCCGCAGCGCCGTAGTCCATGGACCCGGCACGGCATGGAGACGACGATGAAGGTCCGCAGGTTCACCCTCAGTGACGCGTCGCTGGAACGCTCTCCCGGACAGGAGGGCGAGATCTTCGTCGGCAATCTCGTCGACGCGCGCCATGGCGGGCCGATCACAATCGGCTACGGACGCTATGGACCCGGCCAGAGCCTCGCCGAGACGATGGCGGTCGACGACGTCATGATCGTGCTGGAAGGCCGGCTGTCGGTCGAGACGGCGGATAGCACGCTGACCGCCGGCCCCGGCGACATCGTCCACATGCCCAAGGGCGAAAAGGTGATCATCTGCACGCAGGAGGAGGGCGCCCTGACCGCCTATGTCACCTATCCGCATTGGCGCGAGGCGCACGCCTGAGCAAGCGGAGCAGCGCAAGGCGCGCAGGCTTGGCGGGCGCGGTGAGGGAACCGCGACCCTGCCTTCTCCCGGGTGAGGGCCTGTCGCTGCCGCAGAAGGTGTGGCGGCTCCGTTGCACTCAGATAATCAGCGGCGGGCCCTCACCCCTTCCCCTCTCTCATCCGGGAGAGGGGGCTCCGCGCCCCGTCCGGAAATGGGGAGCTGAAGGTTCCCGGGAGCGGGCGTAATCCCAAGTTCGGATTTCGTTTGGCTAGGCTTCGAATAAGCTCTCTTAGGGGGAGGGCGCGATTCGATGAGCAAAAGACTGCGGGATCCGGTGCATGGTCTTATCGTGTTTGACGAGACCGATCAGCTTGGTATCGACCCTCTCGCTTGGTCTTTGATAGACACCCCAGAATTTCAACGTCTACGGCGCATCCGACAACTGGGGGTCTCGGAGTTTACATTTCCCGGCGCCGTGCATACGCGCTTTGCGCATTCTGTGGGCGTGTTTCATACCGCTCGTACACTCGTAGAGGTGATTGCTCGCGAGATGAAGCGCATTGGGCAGGAATTTGAGCCAGAGAAGGCTCAGGTCGCCCTTGTCGCTGCTCTCTTGCATGATCTTGGACACGGCCCCTTCAGTCACACGTTTGAAGGCGTTCAGGAGTCTCGCGGTGTCAAAAAACGTCATGAGCAATGGACAGCGGATATCATTCGGAGCCAGCAAGGGCAGATACAGCCTATCCTTGAGGCTTATCGACCTGGATTTACAGACGAGGTAGCGGGCCTTCTCGAAAAAGAAGACCCCGAAGACATTTATCATGCCGTTGTATCAAGTTCCTTTGATGCTGATCGCTTGGACTACCTCCGGCGCGATAAATTCATGACTGGAACAGGCGCGGGGGCGATCGATTTTGATTGGCTAATCGAGAATGTTCGGGTTGCCGAGATTGAGATTGATGCTCCCGATGACAGCGATGCGCAGGCACGCCGTGTTCCCACATTCTGCTTACATAAAAAGGCCTTGCCGGCAGCAGAGCAGTTTTTGCTAGCGCGATACACGCTGCATCAGCAGGTTTATTTTCATAAAGCAACGCGTTGCGTCGAGCATATGGTCGCAAAATTGCTTCGCGCCGTGGCCAAAGCTGCCTCCAGCAAGAAAGCCGATCTCAAGCGCACTGGCCTTCCAGATGGGCACCCGCTGCTGCGTTTTTTCGCAAAGGGCGGGGACACTGTCAGCAACTACCTCGCGCTTGATGATACACTCGTTTTCAGCGCGCTAGAATCAATGTCGTTTGCCGAGGATGGGGTCATTGCCGATACCGCCATGCGATTGCGGGAGCGGAAGCTATACAAGACCCTTGATCTGGCCGAATTCGGAGAAAACGCGGGGGTGCAACGTTCGCGGCTGCGGCGAATTCAGAGGCAGTTTGAAGCCAAGCTTGCTTCGGAAGATGTGCTGCTGGACGAGAAGGCCACGGTTGGCATTTATGCCGAAATTGGTGGTGATGAAGAGCGAATGCACAAGAAACTTCATATCTTGGATGGAGTTGATCCACGAGAGATCAGCGAGCTATCGCCCATGATCGAGGCGCTGGTAATGAAAAAAAAGCAGTTCACACGGCTCTATTTCCGAGAGGTTTCGGACCGTGATGACGCACGTGGTTAGGGAGGACGCCATGGCCTATGAACCCGAAAATCGTGTCGCCGACATTATCACGGCTGCGGGTGGACGACTCGCGAGCCGCGTACGTCTTCAAAAAATTGCCTATCTCCTTGATAAGCTCGGTGCGGAAAGTGGTTTTTCATACACCTACCATCATTACGGGCCGTACTCCCGTGACCTCGACAGTGCAATCTTGGATGCAGAGGCATTCGATAAGATTGAGGAGAAATTTGAGCGGCGGAAGTCTGACGGCGCGCGCTACAGTGTCTTTGTTTCAAAGATTAAAAATGATGCGTATGATTATTCGTTCCTTGCCAGTCCCGAGCTTCGAGCACGGGTGCTGGAATTAGCTTCTATCAATGTAACAGTTCTTGAGCTTGCGGCTACAGCTCACTGGCTTTTCAAAGAGGAGAAAGTCTCCGATTGGAAAGCTGAAATTGTTCGTAGGAAAGGTTCAAAAACGGAGGGGGGGCGTCTTGACGATGCGACTCGCCTGCTCGGTCGACTCGGCCTTGAACCAGCTGCGGCATAAAATTAGCGGCCGCTAGCCTTTAGATAGAGCGGCGGAAATTACTCCGCCGCCTGCCTTGCCCCCTTGCCCTTCAACGGCCGCCGCTCCAGCACCTCCTTGAGGAAGCGCGCGGTGTGGCCTTTGCCGATCCGGACCACATCCTCCGGCGTGCCTTGCGCCACGACCTCGCCGCCGCCGTCGCCGCCTTCGGGGCCCATGTCGATGATCCAGTCGGCGGTCTTGATCACTTCGAGATTGTGCTCGATCACCACCACGGAATTGCCCTGCTCGACCAGTTCGTGCAGCACCTCCATCAGCTTGGCGACGTCGTGGAAGTGCAGGCCGGTGGTCGGCTCGTCGAGGATGTAGAGGGTGCGGCCGGTGGCGCGCTTGGAGAGCTCCTTGGAGAGCTTGACGCGCTGCGCCTCGCCGCCCGAGAGCGTCGTCGCCTGCTGGCCGACCTTGACATAATCGAGCCCGACGCGGGCGAGCGTCACCATCTTGTCGCGGATCGAGGGCACGGCCTTGAACAGGTCCTTGGCCTCCTCGACCGTCATGTCGAGCACGTCGGCGATCGAGCGCTCGCGGTATTTCACCTCGAGCGTCTCGCGGTCATAGCGCTTGCCCTTGCAGACGTCGCAGGTGACGTAGACGTCGGGCAGGAAGTGCATCTCGATCTTGATGACGCCGTCGCCCTGGCAGGCCTCGCAGCGGCCGCCCTTGACGTTGAACGAGAAGCGGCCGGCCTGATAACCGCGCGCCTTGGCCTCGGGCAGGCCGGCGAACCATTCGCGGATCGGCGTGAAAGCGCCGGTATAGGTCGCGGGGTTCGAGCGCGGGGTGCGGCCGATTGGCGACTGGTCGATGTCGATGACCTTGTCGAGATGCTCCATGCCCTCGATGCGGTCGTGGGCAGCCGGGTGCTCGATCGAGCCGTTGAGCTTGCGCGCGATCGCCTTGTAGAGCGTGTCGATGATCAGCGTCGACTTGCCGCCGCCCGACACGCCGGTGATGCAGGTGAACAGGCCGAGCGGGATGTCGACCGTGACGTCCTTGAGGTTGTTGCCGCGGGCGCCGACGATTCTGAGGCTCCGGCCCTTCTGCGGCTTGCGGCGCTTGATGGGCACCGGCACGCTCATCTCGCCGGTGAGGTATTTGCCGGTGAGCGAGTTCGGGTCGGCGAGGATGTCCTGCGGCGTGCCCTTCGAGACGATCTCGCCGCCATGGATGCCGGCGCCGGGGCCGACATCGACGACATAGTCGGCGGTGAGGATCGCGTCCTCGTCATGCTCGACCACGATCACGGTATTGCCGAGGTCGCGCAGCCGGCGCAGCGTGCCGAGCAGGCGCTCATTGTCGCGCTGGTGCAGGCCGATCGAGGGCTCGTCCAGCACATAGAGCACGCCGGTGAGGCCCGAACCGATCTGGCTGGCGAGGCGGATGCGCTGGCTCTCGCCGCCCGAGAGCGTGCGCGAGCCGCGCGCCAGCGTCAGATATTCGAGGCCGACATCGAGCAGGAAGGTCAGCCGGTCGCGGATCTCCTTGAGGATGCGCGGGGCGATCTCGTTCTGCTTCGCCGACAGGCGCGAGGGCAGGGCGCTGACCCAGGCGAGCGCGTCCTTGACCGAGAGCTGCGAAATCTCGCCGATATGGCGCATGTCGATCTTGACCGCCAGCGCCTCGGGCTTGAGCCTAAAGCCGTTGCACGCCGCGCAGGGCGTCTCCGACATGAAGCGGCCGATCTCCTCGCGGGCCCAGTCGCTCTCGGTCTCCTTCCAGCGCCGCTCCATATTGGTGATCACGCCCTCGAAGGGCTTCTTCACCTCATAGGCGCGCAGCCCGTCATTATAGGCCATGCGCACGGCTTCCGTGCCGGTGCCGAACAATATGGCGTCGCGGGCGCTTTGCGGCAGCTCCGACCAGGGCTTGGTGGTCGAGAAGCCGAAATGCTTGGCGAGCGCATCGAGCGTCTGGCCGTAATAGGGCGAGGTCGACTTGGCCCAGGGCGCGATCGCGCCTTTCTTCAGGCTGAGCGAGTGATCCGGGACGATCATCTCCGGATCGATCCGCATCTCGTGGCCGAGCCCGTCGCAGGCCGGGCAGGCGCCGAACGGGTTGTTGAACGAGAACAGGCGCGGCTCGATCTCGGGGATGGTGAAGCCGGAGACCGGGCAGGCGAACTTGGAGGAGAAGGTGACGCGGCGGGCTTCGCCGTTCTCCTCCTTCTCGTCGGCATATTCGAAGACGGCGATGCCGTCGGCGAGGTCGAGCGCCTGCTCCAGCGAGTCGGCGAGGCGGGCACCGAGATCGGGCCGGATCACGATGCGGTCGACGACGACGTCGATGTCGTGCTTGAACTTCTTGTCGAGCGCCGGCGCGTCCGGGATCTCGTAGAACTCGCCATTGACCTTGACGCGCTGGAAGCCGCGCTTCAGCCAATCGGCCATCTCCTTGCGGAACTCGCCCTTGCGGCCGCGCACGACAGGCGCCAGCAGGTAGCCGCGCGTCTTCTCCGGCAGCTCGACCAGCCGGTCGACCATCTGCTGCACGGTCTGGCTCTCGATCGGCAGGCCGGTGGCGGGCGAATAGGGGATGCCGGCGCGCGCCCAGAGCAGGCGCATATAGTCGTGGATCTCGGTGACGGTGCCGACGGTCGAGCGCGGGTTCTTCGAGGTCGTCTTCTGCTCGATCGAGATCGCCGGCGAGAGCCCGTCGATCTGGTCGACATCGGGCTTCTGCATCATCTCGAGGAACTGGCGGGCATAGGCCGAGAGCGACTCGACATAGCGGCGCTGGCCCTCCGCATAGATCGTGTCGAAGGCGAGCGAGGACTTGCCCGAGCCGGAAAGCCCGGTGAACACCACGAGCTTGTCGCGCGGAATCGCGAGATCGACATTCTTGAGATTGTGCTCGCGCGCGCCGCGCACCGAGATGACGCGGGCGTTCGGATCGGCCGCGCGATTGCGGTCGAACATGTCTTCCAGCGTCGCGGCCTGTTCGGCGAGCGTGGTCTTGCGGGCCATGGTGGTGTCCGGTTCGGGCTAAGCCGTAGAGATAGGGCAATCGCCGGCTCGTGCCAGTGCAGCCGGGCGGGAGGCGGGCATGAGTAGCACGCAGCCGCCGATGTTGCCGCATTGTTCCTGCGAGGTGTGCTGACAGAGATTGTCAGGAGCGTGGCAGGCTGTGGAAGCGCGCTCTGAGCAGGATGGCCGAGACCAGCATGGCCAGCGCCAGCGTCCCCGACAGGATCAGCGCTGCCGCAGCGCCATAGCGCTCGATCAGCAGGGCGTAGGCGAGCGGCGAGGCGGCCGAGAGGAAGAAGCCGGGCGCGAGCAGGCGACCGACATAGGCGCCATAGCTCTTCGGATCGAACAGCATAAGCGGCAGCGTGCCGCGCGTGATCGTCAGCACACCATTGCCGGCGCCGTAGCAGAAGGCGAAGGCCAGCGCGGCAAAGGCGCTGGCGCCGCCGGCGAGGCCGGTGACGAAGCAGAGCGGCAGCACCAGGCAGGCGACGAGGTTGAGGTCGAACGGGCTGGTCTTCGCCCCGAACAGCACCTCGCCGAGCCGCGCCAGCGACTGGCCGATGCCACGGGTCGAGCCGATCCAGACCGCAATCGCGGCCGGCAGGCCGAGTCCCGCGAGGATGCCGATCATATGGGCGGACATGCCGGCATTGAGGATGCCGGCAAAGGTGACGATCAGCGCATAGAGCAGGCCGGCGAAACGGGTATCGGCCGGGCTGAGCGTGACCACGGGCTTCGCTGCCGCCGCGTCGGACAAGGGCCGCGCCGAGACGCCAGGCAGCGTCAGATGCAGCGGCAAGGTGAGCAGCGCGAAGCCGGCATAGGCGATCAGCGCGCCGCGCCAGCCGAACTGCTCGGCGAGAGCGTGACCAAGCGGCCAGAACACGGTCGAGGCGAGGCCGCCGAGCAAGGTGATCTGGGCGATCGGCCGGCGCGCCGCGCTGCCGCCGATCCGGGCCAGCGCCGCGAAGGCGGCGTCGTAGAGTGAGAGCCGCATGGCGAGGCCGAGGCCGAGCCAGGCGGCGTAATAGGCCGCGATCGTGTGGCCGAAGGCGAGGCCGAGGCAGCCGGCGGCTGTCAGCAGCGATCCCACGCACATCACCGTGCGGCCGCCATGGCGGTCGATCAGCCGGCCGACTGCGCCCGAGGTCAGCCCCATCACCAGGAGCCCGGCCGAGAGCCCGCCATGGATGATCGCCTGCGACCAGCCGAGATCGCCCGCGATCCGCTCGCCGAAGGCGCCGACGAGATAATAGGACACGCCCCAGGAAATGAGCTGCGCCAACCCGAGGCAGAAGACGGTGCTGCCGGAGATCACCCGGCCGATCCGGCCGTCCATGGCTGTGGCAACGTCTGGTCTCCTGGCCCGAGGCTGCGCTGCATCAGCACGGTGTCGACCCAGCGGCCGAACTTGAAGCCGGCCGAGCGCAAGGTGCCGACCGGCTCGAAGCCGAAGCGACGATGCAGGCCGATCGAGCCGGCATTGCCGCTGTCGCCGATCACCGCCAGCATCTGCCGCCAGGGCCCGGCCTCGCATCGCCCGATCAGCCCCGAGAGCAGGGCGCCGCCGATGCCGCGCCCGGACTGTCCTTCGGCGACATAGACCGAATCCTCGATCGTGTGGCGATAGGCCGGACGCGGGCGGTAGCTGGTGGCGTAGCTGTAGCCGACGACGCGGCCGCCCCGCTCGGCGGCGAGATAGGGCAGGCCGAGGCCCAGCACAGCCTGCCGGCGCGCCAGCATCTCCTCGACGCTCGGCGGCGTCTCCTCGAAGCTGGCGAGGCCGGTTAGGACATGATGGCTGTAGATCGCCTGGATCGCAGCCATGTCGGCTTCTTCCGCGTCGCGGACGACGACGGGGGGTGTGGAGGGGGAGGAGTCGATTCTTGTCATCACGGCGATCTTGCGCTTTGCCATGCCATAAATGAAGCTTCTCGAAGTTATGCAGAGCATGAGAAATTCTTTGATATGAGGGACCTCCGCCTCGACCAGCTCGACAGCTTCCGCCACGTGATAGCGCTCGGCAGTTTCTCGGCGGCGGCCGAGAGACTGGGCCTGAGCCAGCCGGCGGTCAGCCTGCAGATCCGTGAACTGGAGCGCCGGCTCGGTACGGTACTCATCGAGCGCGTCGGGCGCCGGGCGCAGCCGACCCTGGCGGGCACTGAACTGCTCGACCATGCCGGGCGGATCGCGGCGGCGGTGGCGGCGGCGCAGGAGGCGATGGCGCGGCATGCGACCGGGGCAATGGGCCGCGTGCGCATCGGCACCGGCGCCACCGCCTGCATCTTCCTGCTGCCGCCGGTGCTGGGGGAACTGCGCCGGCGCCATCCGACGCTGGAGATCACCGTCAGCACCGGCAACACCTCCGACATCGTCAAGGCGATCGAGGAGAACCAGATCGATATCGGCCTGGTCTCGCTGCCGGCGGCCGGCCGCAACCTCGACGTGACGCCACTGCTGGAGGACGAATTCGCAGTAATCGCGCCGCCCGGCATGGAGCTGCCAGCGCGATTGACGCCGGAGGCGCTGGCGCGCCTGCCGGTGCTGCTGTTCGAGCCTGGCGGCATCACGAGGCGAATAGCCGATGAATGGTTTGCCCGCGCCGGCGTGACGCTCAAGCCGGTGATGTCGCTCGGCAGCGTCGAGGCGATCAAGCGGCTGGTCGGCGCTGGTCTCGGCTGCGCCGTGCTGCCCGGCATGGCGGTGCATGGCGAGAACGACGGGCTGATCATCCGCTCCCTGTCGCCGCGCGTGCATCGCACGCTTGGCCTCGTCCTGCGCAAGGACAAGCCATTGCATCGTGGCCTGCGCGAGACGCTGAAGGCCTTGCGGGCGCTGAGGACGCTGAGGGATCGCCTTTCGGAACCAAAGCCCTCATCCTGAGGAGCAGCCTTCAGGCTGCGTCTCGAAGGATGCTCCAGCTGGTTCCCGAGCCTCCTGAAGCATCCTTCGAGACGCCGCTTCGCGGCTCCTCAGGATGAGGGCTCAGGGAACGGGCCTGCATGCCCTCCGCACTGCTGACAGGTCCGGTCAGGCGCGCGGTCCATCCCATCCCTCGTTCGCGCAGTGCCCAGGACTTGCAAGCGGCGCTAAGGTTTTCGCCTGTCGGGGCGGAACCTTTCGCCCGCTTTCGCGCTTCGCTTCGTGGACATGCCGAATTGTCAGGTGCCATGATCGGGCACGGCAGCCAGCGGGGGACCGTCATGATGAAAGCCGTTCTGCAAGGGGCAGCGCTGCTGCTTGGCCTTGGTCTCAGCGCTCCCGGCTTCGCCTGCGAGCTCGACCGGCCGCTGAAGATGGCCGGGCTCGACTATGATTCCGCCGCCTTCCACACCGCCGTCGCCAGCGCCATCGCCGAGAAGGGTTTTGGCTGCAAGGTCGAGCGTGTGCCGGGTGTGATCGCACCGCTGGTCAACGGCCTCGGCCGCGGCGATGTCGACATCGTCATGGAGATCTGGTTGGCCAATCCGGTCGAGGCCTGGCTCAAGGAATCGGCCGCCGGCAAGGTCGAGCCGCTCGGCACGACCTTCCCCGATGCGAACGAGGGCTGGTTCGTGCCGCGCTATCTCGTCTCCGGTCCCGACGCCAAGGCGCCGGAGCTGAAATCTGTGCAGGATCTCAAGCGCTATAAGGAGCTGTTCACCGACCCGGACGAGCCGGGTAAGGGTCGCTTCTATAATTGCGTCGCCGGCTGGGTCTGCGAGGGCATCAACAGCAAGAAGCTCGTCGCCTACGGGCTTTCCGGGGATTTCACCAATCTGCGCGGCGGCTCCGGTGAGGCGATCGTCGCCGCCATCGAATCCGCCCTGAAGCGCAAGCGGCCGGTCGTGTTCTACTATTGGGGCCCGAGCTGGCTGCTCGGCGCCTATGACCTCGTCAAGCTCGACGAACCGGCCTTCGACCAGGCGATCTGGGACGAGCTCAAGACGAGCGATGCACCCAAGCGCGCCAGCGCCTATCCGGTCAGCCGCGTCGTCATCGGCGCCAATGTCGAGCTGGCCAAGAAGGCGCCGCAGCTTGCAGGCTTCTTCAGGAAATACACCACGACCAGCGAGCTGACCTCGAAAATGCTGGCCGAAGCGCGCGAGAAAGGTCAGTCGCCCGAGCAGCAGGCGCTCGTATTCCTGAAGACGCAAGGCGATGTCTGGAAGGCCTGGCTGCCGGCCGATATCGCCAGCAAGGTCGCGTCCGGCCTGTGACACCAGATGGACTGCCGGATCTCGGCAAGGCGCTGCAAAAGCTGGTCAACCAGGGCGTCGATGCCATCGTCACCAGCTATGGCAATGATCTCGACGGCTTCAGCAGGCTGCTGACCGCGCCGGTACGCGGCGTCGAGAGTGTTCTGCTGCTCGTGCCAATGCCTGCCTTCGTCCTCGCCGTTGCTGCGGCGGCCTGGTTTGCGAGGCGCAGTCTCAGCTTCACGCTCGCCATGGCGATCCTGCCGCTGGTGCTCGCCGGTCTCGGCGTCTGGACCGAGGCGATGCAGACGCTTGCCCTCGTCATCGTCGCGGTGGTGCTGGTCGTGCTGCTGGGCCTGCCGCTCGGCGTCGCCGCGGCGCGCCTGCCGCGTCTCGGAAAAGCGCTCGCGCCGGTCTACGATCTGATGCAGACCATCCCGAACTTCGTCTACCTGATCCCGGTGGCGATGCTGCTCGGGCTCGGGCGGGCGCCGGCGCTGCTCGCGACCCTGATCTACGCGCTTCCGCCCTTCGCGCGGCTAACCGAGCTCGGCCTGCGCGGCATCGATATCGGCATGATCCACGCCGCCCGCGCTCTCGGGCTCGGACCGTGGCAGACGCTCCGGCTCGTCGAATTGCCGCTGGCGCGGCCGGTGATCCTGCAAGGCCTCAACCAGGCGATCATGCTATCGCTCGCCATGGTCGTGGTCGCCTCGATGATCGGCGCCAAGGGGCTGGGCGAGGTCGTGCTGCTCGGCTTGCAGCGCGCCGATCCGGGCCTCGGCTTCGTCGGCGGCCTCGCGGTCGTGGCGCTGGCGATCCTGCTCGACCGCATGGCGCAGGCGATCCTGCGGCAGCGGCGCCCGCCGGCGTGAGCTGCTGACGGATTCGGTCAGGGCGAGCGGTTGCGCCGCATCCGGTGCTTGGGCAGGGTGCCGCCCGAAACGGGAGAGGCACTGCCATGTACGGCTTGATCGGGAAAATGCGGGCCAAGCCCGGCGAGCGCGAGGCGCTGATCGGCTACATCCTCGAAAGCAGCGGCGAGATGCCGGGCTGCCTGAGCTATGTCGTTGCCCGTGATCCCGACGATGCCGACGCGATCTGGGTGACTGAGGTCTGGGACAAGGAAGAGAGTCACAAGGCTTCGCTCGCTCTACCGGCGGTGCAGGCGGCGATCGCCAAGGCAAAGCCGATCATCGCCGGCTTCGACAGCCACATCGTTACGCAGCCGGTCGGCGGCTTCGGCTTGGCGAAGGGCTGAGGGCCTCCTCCGTCATTACGAGGAGCGTAGCGACGAAGCAATCCAGGAGGACGTGGAGCGCTGCCGTCCCTGGATTGCTTCGCTTACGCTCGCAATGACGGTATGCCTTCCGCTTCCCGCCGGCACGGTCTAAGACCCTCGCGACCGAGCCGCGAGCCTGCCATGACCCAATCCACCCCGAGCAAACTCACCATTCTGCCGACGAGGGCAGCGCTGACCGGCCGGGTGATGCCGCCCGGCTCGAAATCGATCACCAATCGGGCGCTGCTGGTCGCGGCGCTGGCCAAGGGCACCAGCCGGCTCAGTGGTGCGCTGAAGAGCGACGACACCCGCTATATGGCGCAGGCGCTGCGCGACATGGGCGTCGAGATCGCCGAGCCGGATGCGACCAGTTTCATCGTTACCAGCGACGGACGGCTCAAGGCGCCTGCCGGGCCGCTCTTCCTCGGCAATGCCGGCACGGCGACCCGCTTCCTGACCGCGGCGGCGGCGCTGGTCGACGGCACGGTCGTCGTCGACGGCGACGAGCATATGCGCAAGCGGCCGATCCTGCCTTTGGTCGAGGCGCTCACCCGGCTCGGCGTCGCGATCAGCGCGCCGAGCGGCTGTCCGCCGGTGACGATCAAGGGGCAGGGCGGTTTCGAGGGCGGTTTGGTCGAGGTCGATGGCGGGCTCTCCAGCCAGTATGTCTCGGCCCTGCTGATGGCCGGCGCCTGCGCACGCAATCCGGTCGATGTCGTGCTGACGGGACAGGAAATCGGCGCGCGCGGCTATGTCGACCTGACGCTGGCGACGATGCGCGCCTTCGGTGCGCAGTTTTCCGAGCCGGATAGCGGCGGCTGGCGGATCGCGCCGACCGGCTACACGGCAACCGACTACCTGATCGAGCCGGATGCTTCGGCTGCGACCTATCTCTGGGCGGCGGAGGTGCTGACCGGCGGCGCGATCGATCTCGGCGTGCCGGCTTCCGCCTTCACCCAGCCCGACGCCAAGGCCTATGAGCTGATCGCGGCCTTCCCGAATTTGCCCGCCGAGATCGACGGCTCGCAGATGCAGGACGCGGTGCCGACGCTCGCCGTGCTCGCCGCCTTCAACCGGACGCCGGTGCGCTTCACCGGCATCGCCAATCTGCGCGTCAAGGAATGCGACCGCGTCGCGGCGCTGGCACAGGGCCTGTCGCGGATCAGGCCCGGCCTCGGCACGGAGGAGGGCGACGATCTCCTCGTCGCCTCCGACCCTGCGCTCGCGGGCCAGACGCTGCCGGCCGAGATCGACACCTTCGCCGATCACCGCATCGCCATGAGCTTCGCGCTGGCGGGTTTGAAGATCGGCGGCGTCACCATCCTCGATCCCGCCTGCGTGGCCAAGACCTATCCGGATTACTGGCGCGCGCTTGGCTCGCTCGGCGTGCGCTTCGAGGGCAAGGTGCCGTAGGAGCTGCAGGGACAGAGGACGACACTTAGCTCCCTGTCATCTTTCGCGGAAGACGCGGTGTGCGTGATCCATGACGGGTTTGACGAGGTATGACAGGGCGGTTCGATCATCGGTGGTGATCAGGACCTCGACGGGCATGCCGGGCACGAGGGTTTTGCCTTCGAGGGCCTTGTCGTCGCGGGCGATCTCGACCTCGGCGAT
>DASYHC010000023.1:0-17419 GCA_035998995.1 Allobosea sp. | reverse complement strand
GTCATCGGACACCTCAAGAACGAGCACCGCATGACCCGCAACCGTCTCGCCGGCTCCCACGGCGATGCCGCCAACGCCGTCCTCGCCGCCGTCGGCTACAACTTCCGCCTCCTGATCAAATGGCTGGCCCTTCTCTACGCCTTCATCCTGACGAGACTCGCCAACTCAAACTCGCCAGCAATGTCCCCTCAGGGCGCCTGAAATCCGTTCTTCACGGACGACTGACAAAAAGGAGGCGGCTCAGGCCGGGGCGGGGCTGGCGACCATTTCGATCCGTTTCATGGGGATTCCGATCAGCCCCTTGGCGGCGTTGAGGCTAACCACCCGGAAGATCAGCGCCTCATCGACCCAGTGGTGCTGCTCATGCTCCTGCTGGGTGCCGTCGGCGAGCGCGACGGCGACGGCATAGTCGCCTGCCGGCATGAAGGGCAGGCGGAAGGTGAAGGACGCAGTCAGCCGGCCGCCAGCTTCCACCACGACCGGCCGCTCCGCATAGGTGATGTTGGTGTTGTCGGAAAACAGGTTCTGGCCAAGGCGATCCTTGACGATGAAGCCCAGAATCGGGCGTTCGAGACGCTGATGCGCCTCGGCATCGATCACCAGCGTGATCTCCTCCCCGCCCGAGAAGGCGGTCAGCGCCTCGCCCTTCGGCCCGATGATCCGGCAATTGACCACTGTCCCCCCCTTCTTTCCAAACCAGGGCGCATCCGGGTCGAAGGCGAAGACTTCGACCCGGGGCGCCATGCCGGCCTCGCGCAACGCCTCCTCTCGCAGGTCGATAGGGTGGGGCTCCTCCGTCGAGGCCCTGCTGCCGCCGATCCTGAAGGCGTTGTTGTTAATCTCGCCGCCCTGGACGCTCGCCTGATAGGCGGCGCAGACCTCGCGTGCGGAGCCGGCGAGGCGCACCGATCCCGCTTCCAGCCAGATCGCGCGATCGCACAGCGCCAGCACCGCTGCCATGTCATGGGAGACGAAGAGCAGCGTGCCGCGCTGTCGAAAGCGCCGGATGAAGCGCATGCACTTCTGCTGGAACGCCGCATCTCCGACGGAGAGTATCTCGTCGACGATCAGGATGTCGGGATCCATATGAGCCATTACGGCGAAGGCGAGCCGGGCATACATGCCGCTCGAATAGACCTTGACTGGCTGGTCGAGAAAATCGCCGATCTCCGCAAAGTCTATGATCGCTTGCGTCCTAGCGGCGAGTTGCGCCGATGTCAGCCCCAGCACGGTGGCCGCCAACTCCATGTTCTCGCGGCCGGTGAATTCGGGGTTGAAGCCGGCGCCGAGCTCAAGCAGGGCACCGACGCGGCCGGCGACAGCGATCGAGCCCGTCGTGGCCGCTATGGTGCCGCAGAGCAGTTGGAGGAAAGTCGACTTTCCGGCGCCGTTATGGCCGATTAGGGCGACCGTCTCACCTTTCCGGACGGTGAGGGAGACGTCCTTCAGCGCCCAGTATTCGTGGAAATAGCGGCGCCGCCCTCGGCTGAGCATCTGCTTGAGCCGATCCTCGGGCTTCTTGAAGATAGCGTAGGATTTGCTCAGGCCCGAGGCCTCGATCACGCTGTCAGAGCACATCGGCGAAGCCTCGGCGCGTTTTCTTGAACCAGATGAAGCCCAGCCAGGCGATGAGGGCGCAGAAGGCGACCGACAGGCCGAATGTCTGCCAGTCGGGCAGCCGGCCGAAGAAGACGAGATCGCGCATCGTGCCGACGATGGGAGCGAGCGGATTGAGCGCCATGAAGGGTCTGATCCATTCGGGCAGGATCGACAGCGGATAGAATATCGGGCTCAGGAACAGCAGCGCGCTCACAAGTACTCCGATAAGCTGCCGCAGATCGCGCAGGAAGACGCCGAGCGCAGCGAGGAACCAGCTCAGCCCGAGCGTAAGCAGCACGAGCGGAAGGAGCGGTAGCGGCACGAGAAGGGCGGTCAGGGGGGGTGGGCCTTCGATGATCATACGCAATACGAGGAGGATGACGAAGCCGAACGCGAAATTGACAAGGGCGGCTGCGAGCGGAACGACCGGCAGGATTTCGATCGGGAACCGCATTTTCTTGATGTACGAGGTGTTCTCTAACAGAACAGTCGGTGCGCGACTGATGGTTTCGGCAAAGACCGAAAACGTCAGTAAGCCCGTATAGAGAAACAGTGCATATGTCAGAGGCGAATCGCTCGGCGCCTCCCCCCATCTTGCCTTCAGCACGTAACCGAGCGCAAATGTGTAGACCGCGAGCATGAAGAGCGGTTGTAGCCCGAGCCAAATCGGGCCTAGCCATGAGCCGCGAAAGCGACCTGCCAACTCCCGTTCCGTCAACCGGGCGAGCAGCTGCCGGTTGCGGACGAGCGAGGCTATCATCGCGGCGGGATGGACGGATCCGCCGCCAGGGTCGCTAACGACGAGTGGGGGCGAAAGCCGCGGGCCAGGTTCGTTCAATGCGGTAACATCCTCAGGGTGGCGTGGCGCCTTCTACCGCAGCGGGCGGCCGGTGCGAAGGGGCGGTTTCCTTCGTGCGGTGCTTTGAAGGCGTTGATGCGACGAGTCCGCCCTAGCGGGGACGCAATAATTCGTTTATGGTACAGTTATCACTGTAGATTGTCTTATCGGGAATTCGTCATGAGCAACGTCGGGGCCATCCGCGATAGCGACGAGCAGCGCCGCGAATTGCGCCTCCAAGCCGGCCATTGGCTAAAGGAGCAGCGTGAGCGGCGCTCGCTGTCGCAGCGCGAAATGGCGGAGCGTGTCGGTATGGTTTACTATACCTTCGTCTCGCAGATCGAGGCGGGCCGCGGCCGCATTCCATCTGATCGGTACGAGCTCTGGGCGGACGCGCTCGGCATCGATGCTCGTGACTTCGCAATGCGGATGTTGAGCTATTACGAGCCTGTTACATATCAGCTGATTTTCGGCGCTCGCGCGTACGGCTGAACTCCCTGTGTTTCCCAACGTCTTGCTACCGGCTCCACGATGAGTGCTTCGATTCTCTCCTTCCACCGTCGCTCATCGCGGACATTTGCCAAGTCCAGGCGTAACTGGTCGGCACAGGAACTCGCTGAGCTTTATCGCGTCGCGCAGCGGTTGGGCGAGGCGGGCATCCGTGTCGCGGTCGACAACGGCCTTTCTGACGAGGGTGATCCTTGGGCGGTGTTCGAGCAGATCGACACCGGTGAGGTCATTGTACATATAGCGCGGATCGATGAGATTTTGACGGTCGTCAATTCCGCATGCGGCCAGATTTATCGCGGGTCTGACTTCCGCGCAGTCACCGATCAGATGCTGCAGGACGCGCCGGCCGCGCTTCCACGCGGCTCGAAAGACGGAAAGGTCGTGATCCATCCTCGGACGGTTCTGACTGCTTTCGTCGCCGCTGCCGTGGTTCTGACGGAGTTTGTCCGCGGCATTGATCCGGTGCGCGCAGAGCCGCACGGGGGCGCCGAAACGGCGCCGAGCCCCGAGGGCCTGTTCTCTCAGATGCTCAACCGTGTTCTCGCGCGGGAGAGTTCGATCGCTGTCGTCGGAACCGGCGTTGCGGGTGGGTTCGGGGTATGGTCGGTCGCGTCGCTTGCGACTGGTTTCGTCCTGGACGATGCTAGAGTCGCCGCCAGCGCATCTGTTCGCGATGTTTCACAAGTGGTCGATCAGTTTGCGATAGCAGCCGACGCGCTGATCGCGCCTGTTTCAACCAGCGTAAGCCAGCAGGCTGCCTACGGTTTGGATTATTTGCAGCCATTTTATGCTTCGTTCAGCCCCCCGAGCCGCCCAGCTGCTTCTGTTGAGGCCAAGGCTTCGCTGGACGCTGCCGAGGGACAAAGTTTCACAGTTGAGGCAACCGCGACCGTGACCGCCGTAAAAGACGTCGAGCACGGTCTGGAAGTGGAAGCCGCCAAGGTCGAGATCGGGGACGATTTCTTAGATTTGCGCGAATTCGACCACACGTATCAGAGCAGTTCGAGGCCGCCGACCAATTCGGCTGAGACGAAGCCGTCGGTCGAGGTCGCGGAGACACCGCAGGAGCGCATCGATAAAGCGAATGTCGCGCCCGAGCCGTTCGACGCCCGCTTCACCGCCGCGGAAAAAAGGCTGATCACCGATTCCCTCGTCTCCGCCGATGCAGAAGATGCTCGTACCAGGGAGATCATCGCCGTCGTAAAGCATAAGGATTTGGATGACGACGACGTGGAAGATGCTTTTGGTCTCGAAGATGGGATAGCCGCGGACGACGCGGTCGGCGAATTCGAAGATGTGCCGCTGAAGGGAAAGGTCGACGCCTCGGCGCAATCCGAGAGCAGCGCCGCTTCCCCGCCAAAGGACTACGTCGCGCATTTTCCGACGGACGGTAACAGTTCTTTCAAATTTACCGATGGCCAAGTCGATGTTTTCGTTGTCGGGAAAGGCAAGACAGTGATCGAGAATTTCCGTTTTGGCGAAGACGTTATCTTCATTGACGGCTCTGCCGCGAGCGATAACTCCTGGTTCAAGTCCGTCACAATCATCGGTGACGATATCCAGATCGTTGGGGTCGATGGCAGCCAGATCTGGCTTTTGGACGCCTTTTTCGCGGTTGCTTGACAGCTTGCCTTGCACGCGTTCATAGACCCGACGCTGCAAACAGGTGTGATGCTGCGCGTCGCGCCATACTCCTGTTCAGGAAGCTAGCATGTCCAAGCGAGACGACGAGATCAGCCCGCTGTTGCGAAATGTTTTGCGCAAGTGCCGGGGCAATGTGATCGCCGTCATCATCTTCAGCTTTTTCCTGAATTTGCTGGTGTTCGTTGGCCCTCTATATATGCTGCAAATCTATGACCGGGTGTTGGCAAGCCGCAGCACGGTGACCCTGCTCGTCTTGTCGGGCTTGGCCATAGCCTTGTTCGTAGTGTATGCAATCCTGGAAATCGTACGCTCCCGCATTTTGGTTCGGACTGGCGTGCTTTTCGATGACTTGCTTGCCCTGGACGTGCTGCGAACCGCTTTTCGGGGCTATGTTCGCCGTCCGGGCCAAGCCTATGGCCAGGCGCCCCGTGATGTCGATGCCCTGCGCGAGTTCATCACCGGCGCAGGGGTGATCGCGTTTTGCGATGCGCCTTGGGTGCCGATCTTCATCGGCGTCTGCTTCTTGATGCATCCGTGGATCGGCGCTGTGGCTCTTGTCGGTGCGATAGTGATCTTCGCGCTCGCCATTTCCAACGAGATTGCGACCAGAAAAACCCTGGCGGAGGCCTCGGGCTCCGCAATTGTCGCCAATCAATATGTACAGTCGAGCTTGCGCAATTCAGAGACCGTTCATGCCCTCGGTATGTCCCGCGGCATCCTCTCGCGCTGGTCAGATCTGCATTTGGACACCTTGGCGTTGCAGGCGCGGGCCAGCGACAGGGCCGGCGCGATCATGGGTTGCTTCAAGGCCGTGCGCATGATGCTGCAGGTCGCTATCCTTGGTGTTGGCGCTTATCTCGTGATCGGCGGGGAACTGACTGCTGGATCGCTCGTGGCGGCATCGATCATCATGGGACGCGCCTTGGCACCTGTCGAGGCGGCTGTCGGGCAATGGAAGCAGTTCGTCAATGCCCGCTCGGCGTATGGTCGCCTGAAACAGCTCCTAGCGATGATTCCCGAAGAAGCGCCCCGCATGGCTTTGCCACGTCCGGACGGCAACATTTCCCTTGAGAACGTCTTTGTCGTTCCCCCAGGCTCCACCGCGCCGACGGTGAGGAATTTTTCGATCTCTATCAAAGCCGGAGAGGTCGTGGCCGTCGTTGGCGCCTCCGGTGCCGGTAAATCCTCGCTGGCGCGCGCGCTCGTCGGTGTCTGGCCGCCAAGTTCCGGCACGGTGCGGATCGATGGCTCCGACATCAGGCACTGGGACGCCGAGGAACTCGGCCCCTATCTGGGTTACCTGCCGCAGGAGGTTGAGCTGTTCGCGGGCACGATCGCCGAGAACATCGCTCGCTTCGGCGAGATCGATCCCCAGCAGGTGATCGCTGCTGCGGCGTTGGCCGGGGCCCACGAGATGATTCAAACCCTGTCGGGTGGTTATGACACGCGTGTCGGCGAGGGCGGGCGGGCGCTGTCGGGCGGGCAGAGGCAGCGCGTGGCGCTCGCGCGGGCGCTTTACGGAGATCCACGCATCCTTGTTCTCGACGAACCCAATGCCAGCCTTGATCAGGACGGGGAGAAAGCGCTTCAGAACGCGATCGTTTCCGCCAAGAAGCTCGGCATCACAGTCGTCGTCATCAGCCACCGGACAGCCTTATTGGCCGTCGTCGATAAGGTTGCGGTGATGGTCGATGGCGTGATGGCACGCTATGATCGTCCGGAAATAGTCTTTGCCTCCCAGGTGCCGCCGCGTCCGGCGGCCAGTGTCAGCCCGATACGGGTTACGCCGGCGCTTGAGCCTGGCGCAGCTTCCTCAGCGTAGGGATCAGTTAAAATATGGTGATGGCGACTGACAAACGCGGCGGAGAGACCTTGCCAGCAAGGGGAAATGGCGCCGTGGCCGGCTCAGACGACCCTGGAGCGGCGTCGCGATCGGCTGAATTGCGTGCCTTGAACATTCCTGCGCCGGCCTCGA
Organism: Allobosea sp.; assembly: GCA_035998995.1. Classification (GTDB taxonomy): domain Bacteria; phylum Pseudomonadota; class Alphaproteobacteria; order Rhizobiales; family Beijerinckiaceae; genus Allobosea. The sequence continues at coordinate 10,853 of DASYHC010000023.1, read as the reverse complement.
TGCAAAATCCACCACCCCCTTCGGAAAGACCGCCGCATGTACAGCGCCATTTGCCGCGCAGCGCTCGGGGCAGCGTCGTATTCGGAGTAGGCGTCATCCTCTTCACGTTCTTTGGTTTCGGAGCCTGGGCGGCCCTCGCGCCGCTCGCGCGCGCTGTCGCCGCTCCCGCGACCGTGATTACGGAAGGTCGCAAGCGAATCGTTCAGCATCTGGAAGGGGGCATTATCGGGCAGGTGCTCGTTCGAGAGGGGGACGTCGTGCGTGAGGGGCAGCCTCTGTTCCGCCTCGATGAGATTCAGGCGGCTTCGCGTGCCGACCGCCTGCGAGGCCAGTTGCTGGCAAAGCTGGCGCATGCGGCCCGGCTGGACGCCGAGCGCGACGAGGCGCCCGCCATCACGTTCCCTGTCGAGTTCACCAAACCCTCTGCCGCGGACGAGCAGATGCTGGAACGCATTGTTCGAGGCGAGCGTGTTCTGTTCGACGAGCGGAGGCGCTCGCTTGCTGGTCAGGTCGAGTTGCTGCAGCAAAAGGTCGTGCAGCTGAAGACAGATATTGATGGGCTGAACGCCCAGGAGACCTCCAAGGCCCAGCAGATCACGCTGATTCGGCGCGAGCTTTCGGATCTCCTTCCCTTGTTGACGTCGAACCTGATCCCGCGCCCACGCTATACTGCGCTGGAGCGCGAGACGGCACGGCTTGAAGGCGAGGTTGGCGAGGTGATCTCACGACGCGCCCGGGCCAATGAAAGCATAGCCGAGGCCGGCCTTCAGATCGTGCAGTTGCAGCGTCGTTTCCGGGAAGAGGTGGTGACGCAGCTTCGCGAAGTCGAGACGCAGATCTCGGATCTGCGCCAGCAATACATCTCTGCGCGCGACGTCATGACCCGCCTGTCGATCAATGCTCCAGAAGGTGGGGTCGCCCAGAGCGTTGCCGTGACCACGATCGGGGCTGTCATCCAGCCGGGTCAGCCGTTGCTGGAGATCGCTCCCTTCGACACCCGGCTTCTGATCGAGGCAAAGGTCGCACCAAACGATGTCCACGACGTCAAGCTCGGGCTAAAGGCAGAGGTACGTTTCGTGTCCCTGGACATGCGCCGCACGCCGGCGATCTTCGGGACCGTGCGCACTCTGTCGGGAGACCGTATCGTGGACCAGAAGTCGGGCCATGATTATTTCCTCGCGCAGATCGAGGTGCCGCCGGAGGAATTGGCCAAGCTCGGCGGCCAGCACGCCTCGCCCGGTATCCCGGCCGAAGTCTTGATCCAGACGGGGTCGCGCTCCATGCTCGATTACCTGTTGAAGCCGTTGACCGATTCGATTCACCGAGGCCTGAACGAGCGTTGATTCGCCGGACGCGAGTGGGCTCGGCTCCCCTTCTGAGCGGCTGCAGCTAGGCAGTAGGCTGTGGCAGGGAAAGCTCAGCTCGCGATTGGCGCATCTATGGTTTGTTATCCTTCAAATGATGGTTGCAGGCTCGCGCGATCTTTGTTACGGGTACAGCACTTGCTGTACACGGAACCTTGCTGTACACGGAACGAAGCGAGTGGAATCTGGATTGCCGATATTCGGCGAGGTTCGATCTTGGATGTTGGCGAGGGTGGTAAGTAGGGCAGACACTGCTCTTGCGGAGGCTTTGAAAGCAGGCGACTAAGTCGCCTGCTTTCAAAGCGACCGTAAGGCGCTTGGCGGCGGGCCGGATGTCGGCGCGGCGCGACATCTGAAGCTGACCCGAGGAGCGAGCAATGGCTTTGCAATTTGATACGACTTACTATTTGCAGCAGAATCCAGACGTTCTCGCTGCCATTCTGGCCGGCCAGATCGAAAGCGCCGAGGCGCATTTCAACCAGTTCGGCGCCTTTGAGGGCCGGAACCCGAACGCGATCTTCAACACCTTCGAATATCTCTCCGCCAACCCGGACGTTCTTGCCGCTGGCGTCAATGGTTTCCAGCACTATCTGGCGTTCGGTGCCTATGAGGGGCGCGCGCCAAGCAACTCCTTCATCCAGTTTGACGATTTCGATTTTGAGGCCTATCTCGCCGCCAACCCTGATCTGGGCGAGGCCGGCATCGATACTGCTCTCGAAGCCTATGGTCATTTTGTTATCTTCGGCCAGTTTGAGGATCGTCCGGGAACGCCTGTCGTCGTTGACGGCTTCACGCTGACTACGGGGACGGACACGGCGACGGCAAATGTCTTCGAGGCGCCGCTCGTCACCGAGTCGGGTCAGCAGGGTGTCCACACTCTCAACTCCGCCGACAATCTGACCGGTTCGGGCGACAATCCGACCCTCAACCTGTGGCTGAGCAATTCGATCGCTGGCCCAGTATCGCCGACGCTCAATGGCATCTCGACGATCAATTATTTTGACGTCGGCAGCGGCGGCACGATTCTCGACCTCTCCCGTGCGACCGGGGTCCAGAACCTCAGCGTCACCAACCAACTGACCGGCGGTACGCCGGAAGTTCGCAATATAAAGCTTGTTGAGGACTTCAAGCTTACCCTGACACAGCTCGATGCTCCCTCGGTCTTCACTTTTACCGCGGATAGCATTGCGGGTGATACCGACGTCCTTGATGTCGTTCTCAATGACGTGACGAGCGAGGCATCGATTGCGCCGGTCCTCGTCGGCAGCATCGAAACGGTCAATCTCGAATCGACCGCGCGTACCGGTGCGACGAACCAGGGCCCTAACCTCTCTGGCCTTGGCGTCGTCGATCTTAACATTTCGGGTGTCGGCAGCCTCAACTTCTCTTCCGTCGTCGACGTCGTCAATGCGGATGCCAGCGAGCTCCAGGGCGCTTTGACCGCTGGGTTCGGTGGGCGCACCGAATCCGTCATCGCGACGGCTTTCAGTGACGCCCTCACCTTCAACGGTACGGGTGCCGAACTCACTGTCGATCTGGGTGAAGGCGACAACACGGCCACCTTGTCAGGTGTTTTCGGCAGCGTGAACATCACTGCTGGCGCGGGCAACGACAAGGTCACTGCCGATGCCGCGAACGTCGATGGCAGCCTCGTTCTCGACCTCGGCGCGGGCGACAATGAGTTGGCTGTGATCGTCGCCGATGAAGAGATTGATGATCTGGACTTCTCCGGTGGTGTGACTGGCGTCCAGACGCTGACCCTTGTCGATGACAGCGGCATCGCGCTCGGCGTTCCTGCCACCCTCGATCTGAACGGAATAGCTGACCTCGCTACACTGAATGTTCAGAACTCTATCGGCGAAGACGAGGAGTTCAACAGCAACGGTCAGGAGTTCACCCTTGCCAATGGGCCTGCGGCGCTCGCGATCAACGCAGCTTCGTTCGTTGTGGCTGGTGCGGATTTCAATGTCGACGGTGCGGTCGATCTGGCGATCAACGCCTCAGATGGCAACATTGAGATCGGTAACTTCAATAGCGCGACGCTTGCGACCCTGTCGCTCACGGCGTTCGACGACGTGAGCGTCGTTGCCGATAGCGACGCCGATCACGACATCAGCACGCTGACCTCGCTGAGCGTGGTCGCTGGTGCGGCTGCCGTGGTTACGATTGATGCCAATGATGCCGACGCCGATGTCGATGCGCTGTCGTCCGTCTCCGTGACCGGTGGCACCACCGCCGATCTGACGCTGACTGGACAAGTGGGCATTCCCGCTGTCCCGGGTGTGCAGGAGGTACAGACGGTGACCTTCACCGCTCCGGCCGCCGCAGACGGTTTTGTCATTGTAACGGTGCCGGGTGTTGGTCCAATTAATGTTCCGGTAGCTAACGGCGATACTGCTGATGTGGTGGCAGGGAAGGTTGCGACTGCACTTGATGGGCTGACCGCCATTGATAGCGCTGTCGCCGGCGGTGCCGATGTGGTAGTCACCTTTGTCGCCGAAGGTCCGCAGGATCCGCTTGTGGTCAATGAAAATGGTACTGGTGCTAACTCTACCGTCGCTGAAACTACTCCTGGCGTCGAGGCGGTTCCTGGTGAGGACGGCATCGGCTTCGACGGTCTGACGAGCGCCGTTGTCGCTGCTGACGATGGCGACGCGACGGCGACCTTGACGGATGTCTATGGCGCTTTCACCCTGGACATTTCTTCCGCTCAGGGCGATGTGAATGCGACCTTGGAAAACACCGCTGTGACGTCGATCACTGCGGCCGCCGAAGGCATCGTTACCATCGACGTTAGCGGCGACACCATTGGCGGCGGTGATCTGGTCAGCATCACCGTCACCGCTGCCGATGAAGCCGGTGTCACGCTCGCCGACGATCTGGGCAGCTTCACGACCCTGGACCTGTCCAGCGTCGTGGCGGAGGTGAACGTCGACGTACAGGCCGCCGACTTCGGTGGCTCGGTTAGCTACCAGATCGGTGCGACCGAGGTTGTCAACGTCACCACCGATGTTGCCAACGACACGCGCGAAGTCTTCAACTTCGTCGGCGATGATATCGGTACGGTCGAAATCACTGGCTTCGATCACTCTAACGCTGCTGATGCGACCCGTGACGCCCTTGATCTGTCCTCGTTCGGTATCACGAGCGCGGCCAGCCTGACCTTCGTGGTTGACGGTGGAGATTTGGTCATCACGGCTAATGACGGCGAGTTTGAGGGCAGCATCACGCTTGTTGGTTTGGGTGCTTTCGGCCCTGAGGTCGCAGCCAACAACCTCCTCTTCGCCTGATTCTCGTCGGGTTTTTGAGTGAGAGAACGAACGGGGAGCCACGGCTCCCCGTTTTTTGTGAAGGGAACAGACCATGTTCGCCAAAGCCGTCCCGCTAAAATTCGCAGAGCACCGCGATCTCAAGGTGCTGGAAACCAATGACTACAGCTATGCGCGCTCGGAAGTGCTCGCTCCAATCGTCTTCGACGAGATGGCCGATATCGCCCGCGAGTATCCTATTGTTTTTCCTAGCAACGGTTCGGGCCTGCCCGCCGCCTTGCTCGGACTAGAGGCCGGGCAGAACGCCTATATTGCCGAGGACGGCCGCTGGCTTGGAACGTATATTCCGGCATTGATTCGTCGTTACCCCTTTGCCTTGGCAAAGGCCGCAGGCGAAGCCGATTCACAGAAATTCACCGTTGCTATCGATACCGAGGCACCGCATTTCCGCGAGCCGAATGGACATGCGGTCTTCACGCCGCAGGGCGAGTTGAGCGATCACACCAAGCGCCGCGCTCAACTTCTCGTAGAGATCCAGAAGAAGCTTCCGCTCACTCAACGGCTAGTCGCGGATATCGAGGCTGCAGGTCTTTTGGTTGAACGGTTGGTGCGCATCCGCAAGCGGGGGGCGCCGGAGCATCGCGTGAGCGGCCTGCGCGTCGTCGACGAAGCAAAGCTGAATGCCCTGCCGCATGAGGTATTTGCGACGCTGCGAGACAAGGGCGTTTTGCCGCTAGTCTATGCCCATCTCCTGTCATGGGCCAATTTCCGGCAGGGGCCAATTGCGGGAAAATACCCCGATTTGGCTACAAGACCCGAAACAAAAAACCCCAGCTTCCTGTTCGAAAAAGACGACACCATCGATTTCAGTAAGTTGTCCTAACCTAGGCGATTTGCAATCTGCGGCCGGCGTTCGCCTCTGCTCACCCAAGTGTGGGTGTATTGGCCTCATGGACCGACCGGGTTAGGCACTGCGCGGCAATAGAATCCAATGATTTACTAAAGCGCCCTTACGCCCATCGGTGCCGAAATCCTCTCGCCGATTTACACGCCGTCATCGCCTGGCGGCTCGCTGCGCTGGCTTTCACGATGATGCTTCGGATGTTGAAAAGCCGTCCGGTCAGGAACGGCTTGATTCGACAACCGTCCGTCACCGGATTACGCATAAACGATCCGTTAATCGTTCGGCATGTCAGGTCGGAGAAGTAGCGTGAGGCAAGTATCGAGAGCGGTCGTGAGCGAAAGTCAAAAAGGCGTGCTGATCAGGGCCATCATTGTCATTGCGATTGCCACGGGGGTCGTGACCCCCTTGCTGGGATACTGATCGCGCTCGCGCTCCGAACCAGCCGCGCCAACATGGTTACGCTCCAGGTCATAATCCAGACGCAACGCGCTGCAAGGATGCCGATCTGCAAATCAGAGGTTTGGGATGTTTCGCCGCACTTCAATCGCAGTAGTCTGCCTCCTCGCCAGTTTGGCAGCTGCGACTGCTCAAGTCACAATCCATCGGAAAGCGTCGGCCAAGCCGGGACAGGAAATCCGCATCGGCGTTTTCGCCAATCTCCGCGCCGATTGCACGGCAGGCCCCTTGCCGACCATCTCTCTCTCCAAAGCTCCATCGAACGGCAATGTTCGTGTCAGCCCAACAAAAGTCCGCCTGACCAACCACAAGAACTGTCTTGCAATCGAAGTTCCCGGTTACGTCGCGACCTATAAGAGCAAGGATGGTTTCGCAGGTGAGGATAGGGTTGAACTCGATCTGAAGAGCGCAGATGGCAAGATGCTCCGCAGGCATGGTGTCACCATCAACGTCGGACAGGACGCCGCCGGAGATTCAATCTGACCAGCCCGCCTACCGCATGTTGTCAACGATGTGGGCGTCGATCAGCGCTTGCTTGATTGGTGTGACCGGTGCATGTGAAGACCGTCGCCAGCTAGGAGCGCCGCGCCTTGCTGACGGCGCGCCGGCCGCTCCAGGAGAAGGCGATCTCGATCGCGGGCTTTTGCGCAGTTTTCGTCTAAAAGTTGGGGCGATCGTCACGAGCCGTTTCGAACCAGGGATCCGAGAGCTGATGGTGGATGAGCCCGAGATCATCGAGCCCCTGCTGATCTGTCGGCGACACCTTTCCGGAATCATCCGACAGGGAATCCGGACCGGCACGTTCTTCATTGACGTTACCCGAGTTGAAAGAGCTTTTCTACCAGGGCGCTAGTGACATACGGACCGACATGGTCCTTCCCCTTTGAAGTGGCTGCGTAGCGCTTGAGCCACGGGTCCAGAAGCGGCAATTCTTGACGGGCTTCTGCGTTGGCCCTTAATGCGGCCTTCAATCCGTTGCCTGCGTGAGATGCGACCCTTTACCCATGGAACCGAACGCTCGTCAGTCCCATCCTACCGCATCTGATACCGAGGCGGGACCTTGGCAGAGCGTCGGGCTTTCACTGGTGCAGCCTCGCCGGCTCGTGCAGCCTGCGCCCTGGGTCGGGCATCTGCCTTTCGCCCAATGGCTGGTCGGCGTGCACCGCCCTGGCATGCTGGTCGAGCTCGGCGTTCACACCGGCAATTCCTATTGCAGCTTCTGCGAGGCCATCGACAGGCTCGGACTGGACACGATGGCCTTCGGCGTCGACCATTGGTTGGGCGATCCCCAGGCGGGAAGCTACGGCACCGAGGTCTATGATGAGCTGAAGGCCCATCACGACCCGCTCTATGGCCGGTTCTCGACCTTGCTGCGCATGGATTTCGCCGCTGCCGCCGCCGATATCCCAGATGGCGCCGTCGATCTGCTGCATATCGACGGTTTCCACACTTATGAGGCGGTTCGCGGCGATTTCGAAACCTTCGAGCGCAAGATGAGCACGCGCGGCCTCGTGCTGTTCCACGACACCAATGTGCGCGCGCCCGATTTCGGCGTCTGGCGATTTTTCGGTGAGATCGCACGGCGCTTCCCGAGCTTCGAGTTCCTACACAGCAACGGGCTCGGCGTCGTCTATGTCGGGAGCGAACCGCCGACGGCCGGATTGGCCGCCCTGCTCGCGGCCCATCGCGAGGATGAGCCGCGCGGACGGGCGCGAGCCTATTTCGCCAGGCTGGGCGGCACGATGAACGATCGCCTCGCGCTCGAGGTCGTCTACCGGCGGGTCGCGGAGCTTTCGGGCGCGCTCGACGGCGCGATGCTGGAACGTGACCGCTGGCAGTCGCAGGCGCGCCGCGCGGAGACGGAGATCAGTGGGCGGATTGCATCGCTGGAGGAGGGGGCGGGGCGACGCGCACTGGAGGCAGAGGCCGCAGCCGGCTCCTGGCTCGAACTGGACCACGTCCTGCGGCACCTGCTGGGCATGGACGCCACCGGGCTGTCGCAGGCGCTCGGGCGGCTTGGCCGGGCGAGCGGCGAGCAGAATGCCCGCGATCGCCATGCGCTGAAACAGCTCCTCACGCGATTGCTGGCCGGGGTTCCGCTGCGCCCCGAGCCGGGCTTCCTCCACCGCTTCACCCGCGTCGCGGCGCGCCGCCTCGGCGTCTTGCCGACTTTGCCGACCCTGCCGGCACCGATCGCGACCGCAAGCCCGCCGGCGGAGCCGGACGCCGCGGAGCGCGCAGCAATCCGCGCCAGCGGCCTCTTCGATGCGTCCCACTACGCATTGAGCGCGGATGCGCAGGCCGCGGGAGTCGATCCGCTGGTCCATTACCTCACCGTTGGCGAGGCTCTGGGGCATCGGCCCGGACCGGCTTTCGATCCCAGCTTCTATGGGCGCCGTTATCCCGATATCGCGGGCGCAGGATCTCTGCGCCACTACGTTCTGCATGGTAGGGCCGAGGCGCGGCTGCCCGTTTCGCGCGCGGAGCGTCTGAGCCTTCCGCCGCGCCCGCGGTCCGAGCCGGCGCTGCTGATGCTCGTGGACGGTGGCGAGAACCCCCTGCTCTCGCCGGCGCTGGCGCGTGCCGAAACCCTCGCCGGCGCCGGCCCGCTCATCGTCTTGGCGCGGCGGGAGGGACCCGCGGCTACCGCCTTGCGCCGGCTGACCGACGAGGTCATCGTCCTTGCAGCGGATGACGACGGCGCCGATTTGGAGGCACAGGCGAGCGCGAAGCGCCTCGAAGCTGCCCGTGCGCTGCGCGCGGTGCTGCTGATCGATCCCACGCTCCATGAGTTCGTGCCCGCCTTCGACGCGCTCGGAATTCCGGTCGCCGCGGTCATCGATGATGCCGTGCTGGCCCATTCGCGCAACGCGCTCTACCCGGTCCTGAGGAATGCGCATGCGGTCTTGGTGCATTCGGATGCGACGCGCGACGAGCTCTTCGGCGCCTTCAACGTCTTGGCTCGGCGCCAGCTGGTTCTGGGCCGTCCGCCGGTGCTGCCGCTTCCCCCGGCAGCTCCGCTTGGGCTCGATGCCGCCGCCGACGCGACCCGGGCGATCTGTTCTGAAGGGCGCGATGCCCATCTCGTCGCTGTCATCGGTGGCGAGACCGATATAGCGTTGCTCTGGGCTTTGGCTGCGGCCATGCCTGGTACGGCACGGTCTGTCCGTTTCGCTTGGCTCGGCCCGGATGCGCCGTTCCTCGCCGCGTCGCTGTCCTCGTCATCCCGGATAGGCGAGGTCGCGGCCGAACCGTCCATCATCGGCAGGCCGCTCGGCGACCGCATGGAGATCGTCGCCAGCTTGGCCGACAGCTTCATCCTGCTGCCGCAGGCCGACCGGATGTCGCCGCTTGCCTGGAGAGCCGTCGCCGCCGCGCGTCCCGTGGTAACGATGCAGGCCGCAGGTCCGTTGCGCGATTGGCTGGCTGCCGATCCGGCGGCGCATGATGCCGTGCTCGTCCCCTACGATGTCGCCGGTGCGGCCGCCGCGCTCGTACGGGCGGTGTCGGATGGGGAGTGGTTCGGCGCGATATCGGAGCGGCTGGCGGCGGAGGCGGGGCCGGCCCAGGCGTCGCGGAGCCTCGCCGCGGTGTTGGCGGAGGCCGAGGAGGTCTCGCGCCAGGTTGCGGAGGATGTCTCGGTGATGCGGGGCGCGCCCGATCTGAGTCGCGCTCTTCTCGTCGGGCCGGCGGGTGGCGATCCGATCGATGCCCTGAAGAGCAATGCTAGGATCTGGGCCGTCGCGGCCGAACGTGAGGGCATCGAGCTGCATCTGCGTCGCCCCGCGCCCGGCTTCAATCCTCTGGCTTTCCATGAGGCCCGCAGCGGCTTCGAGGGCGATCCCTTCGCGCAATGGCTGCGCGAGGGCCGCCCCGAGGGCGATTGGACCCATCCCTGCCTCGTTCTGGAGCCTGGCGCCGACCGGAGCGCCACGCGCGTCGCCATTCACGGTCATTTCCACTATCCCGACCTCCTTCCGGATTTTCTTCAGCGGCTCGCCCGCAACAGAACGCCGGCCGATCTGTTCCTGACGACTTCCGGCGAAAGCGAGGCTGCCCTGCTCCGTAGCGCGGCCAAATCCTACGGCTCCGGCTCGGTCGAGATCCGTATCGTCCCCAATCGCGGGCGCGATATCGGCCCGTTCCTGAGCGAGGCCATGCCGAATCTCGACGGCTACGATCTCGTCCTGCATATCCACGGCAAGAAGAGCCGCCATGTCGATGCCGCTTATGGCGAAAGCTGGCGAAAGTTCCTCTGGGCCCATCTGATCGGTGACGACGGGCTCAACGCCCTCGACGCCCTCGCTTCGGCTTTCGACGCCGATCCCAAGCTCGGCCTCGCCTTTCCCGAGGATCCGAACCTGCATAGCTGGGGCGGAAGCCGAGACATCGCGGTTTCGCTGGCCGAACGCATGGGTATCTCGCTGCTTCCGCGCTTTCCAGAGTTTCCGGTCGGCACGATGTTCGCGGCGCGCCCGGCCGCGTTACTGCCACTTCGCGCTCTTGGTCTTGGATGGCACGACTATCCGGCGGAGCCTCTCCCGATCGACGGCACGCTCCTGCACGCTCTCGAAAGGCTGCTGCCGCTGGCGGCGCGGCGTGCGGGATTCGGTTTCGCGGCCGTCCATCATCCCGATGCGATGCGGTAGAAGCCGGCCCAGTGCATCGGCCCGAAAATACGCCGTCCCGGATCTCAGCCGCTTCGCGGCTTGTTCAGTTGTCCGTGAAGAACGCATAACTCGTTGATATTGTGCTGTGAACCTCCGCTTCCCGGTATTCGTTTTCACCGGTTTTGACCTACGGGGCGGTGGTTTTCTTGCAATTTGCGCCCGGCGCGGCGCTGTGATTCCATCGCTGCAT
>DASYHC010000014.1:0-92761 GCA_035998995.1 Allobosea sp. | reverse complement strand
GCAGCCCGCTCGACATCCTCACCTTCAGCGAGGACGAGCTGCGCGCCGCGGTCGCCGTGGTGCAGGACTGGAACACCTATGCGACGGTGCACGCCTATACGACGCGCGCTGTCCGCCGCGCCTTGGCCGCCGGCGTGACGTCGATCGAGCACGCCCACCTCATCGACGAGGACACGGCGCGGATGATCGCCGAGAAGGGCGCCTGGCTCAGCATGCAGCCCTTCCTGACCATGGCGGACGCCGCGTCGCAGACCGGACCGGGAGTCGAGCGCGCCCAGCAAATCTTCGTCGGCACGCCGCGGGTCTATGGTTTTGCCCGCAAGTTGGGCATCAAGACCGCCTGGGGTTCGGACGTGTTGTTCTCTCCCGAACTGGCCCCGCGCCAGAACATCATGCTCACCCATCTCAGCAACTGGTACAGCAATGCCGAAGTCCTGCAGATGGCGACCGCCGGAAATGCCGAATTGCTGCAACTCTCAGGCCCGCGCAATCCCTATCCCGGCAAGCTCGGCATCATCGCGGAGGGCGCTTTCGCCGACATTCTCGTAGTCGCAGGCAATCCGGTCGACGACATTCGTTTGCTCGAGGACCCGCACAGGAATTTCGCCGCTATCATGAAGGACGGCCGGCTCCACAAGAACGCGCTTTGAGCTGCGCCATCAGCTCCGCTGGCTGACATAGACCTCGCCGGCGAATAGCCGGCGCGCCGTGCGATAGACGCAGGCGCTGCGTGCATGCGCCTGCCCGCCCTCGACCACGACATCGGCGTCGACCGCGATCGTGCCGGAGGGATGGCCGATCCGGATCGCCGCCCCGCCGCCATCGCCGACCATGCGGTTGGCCACGGTGCCAGGGGTCCGGGCCGCCACAGCGAGGCAAAGCGCCCCGGTCAGCGGGATCGCATTATGCGGCTGGCCGACCGAGATCGCCCGCGCCATGATGTCCATCTCGCTCGCTTGCAGGGCGCGCTCCGACAGGGTCGGGGCCGGCCCGGGTGCGGCGAGCATCGCGACTTTCGGCAAGCTGATGATCGCAGCGGCCTCTTCAAGCGTGGCGGCCAGCCCCATCAGCACGGAGGCACGCAGGCGGATCTGTTCGAGCCGGTCCTGAAGGATGGCATCGGCGGCGATGGCCTTGGGCAGTTCCGTGCCGCTCGCGCCGAGCGCCTCGGCCAGCACGAACACGAACGGATTGGCGGCATCGACGATGCTGGCTTCGACGACACCGAGGCCCGGCACCTCGATCTGGTCGATCGCCCTTCCGGTCGGCAGCAGGCGGCCGGTCTTGGCGCCGCCCGGCTCCAGGAAGTCGAGCCGGATCGAGGCTGCGCGGCCCGCGACGCCGTCGAGTTCGAAATCGCCCTCGACTTCAGCTTCGCCGTCGCGCACCCGAATATGCGCTGCGATGATCTTGCCGGTATTGGTGTTGTGGATGCGAACGATCGTCTCGCCGTCCGGCGGGCGCGGCACCAGCCCTTCGTCGATCGCGAACGGCCCCATCGCCGACGACATGTTTCCGCAATTGCCGGCGTAGTCGACCGTGCGATCGGTCACCGAGACCTGGGCGAAGGTGTAGTCGATATCGGCGCCGGGCACGCTGGCCGGGCCGACGACGCAGACTTTGGATAAGGACGAGACGCCGCCGCCCATGCCGTCGAGCTGGCGGACATAAGGATCGGGCGAGCCCATCGCCGCGACGAAAATCCCATCCCATTCGGCGCGCGCCGGCAAATCGCGCGCATGGAAGACGAGCCCTTTCGAGGTGCCGCCGCGCATGAACACGGCCTTGAGACGTTTCTGACCCATATCGCTCTCCGGCAGTCGCTTGCCCGCTTTTTTAGGACTTGACCAAGCATGGGAACCGGTGTGAAAACTGTCAACACTGAAAACTGTCAACAGTACTCAACGTGAATTTCGCCTCTCCTCTCTCCCCGCACCCCTCGCTTAGCGACCAGGCCTTCGATGCACTGGTCGAGGCGATCTCGCGCGGCAGCATCGCGCCGGGCGAGCGGATCAAGGAGGCGCAGATCGCTCGCACGCTGCGGATCAGCCGCGGTCCGCTGCGCGAGGCGCTGCGCCGGCTGGAGAGCCATCGGCTGGTCGAGCGCCGCCAGCATCTCGGCGCCTTCGTCGCCTCGCTCTCGCTCGAGGATCTCGACGACCTGTTCCGGATGCGCGAGGCGCTCGAAGGCGCGGCCTGCGGCCTTGCCGCGACGCGGATCAGCGATGAGGCCCTGATCGATCTCAGTGCGATGCTCGATGTCCATGCCAGCTCGATCACGCGCGGCGGCCAATATCCTCGCATGTCCTCGGACGATGACTTCCACTTCCGCATCATCCGGGCGAGCGGCAGCAAGCGGCTATTCCATGCGCTCTGCTCGGAACTCTATCTCCAGGTCCAGCTCTACCGGCACCGCTCCTCCTCTCGCCCCGGCCGGTCCGAGATGGCGATGAAGGAACATCGCGACATCGTCGCCGCCCTGCAGACGCGCGATCCGCGCAAGGCTGAGGAGGCCATGCGCGTCCACATCTCCAATGCCCGCAGGAACCTGCTCTGGGCTGCCCCCGAAGCGGCAAGGCCGGCGATCGAACCAGGATCATTGACGTGAGCAACACAGCAGGACGCCGTTTGAGGCAGATCGTCGACGCACGCGCCGGCACGCTCATCCCCGGTGCGTCGAACGCGCTCGCCGCCCGCATCATCGAGGATCTCGGCTTCGAGCTAGCCTATGTCAGCGGCGCCGGCGTGACCAACACCTATTTCGGCGCGCCCGATCTCGGTTTCATGGGCCTGGCCGACATTGCCGCCCATACCGCCGCGATCCGCGACGCGGTCGAGCTGCCGCTGATCGTCGACGCCGATACCGGCTTCGGCAACGCCCTCAACGTCCGCCAGACCGTGCGCACGCTGGAGCGGGCCGGCGCCAACGCAATCCAGCTCGAAGACCAGGTCATGCCGAAGCGCTGCGGCCATTTCTCCGGCAAGGCTGTGGTCGAGACCACCGAAATGACCGGCAAGATCAAGGCTGCGGTCGATGCCCGCCACGACGCCGATTTCCTGATCATGGCCCGCACCGACAGCCGCGCCGTCCACGGCTTCGAGGCGGCGGTCGAGCGCGGCCATGCCTTCCGCGAGGCGGGCGCCGACATCATTTTCATCGAGGCGCCGGAGAGCGCCGAGGAGCTGCGCGCCCTGCCGCAGGCGATCGACGCACCGCAACTGGTCAACCTTGTCGTCGGCGGCAAGACGCCGATCCTGCCGACCAGCGAGTTCGCGGCGATGGGCTTCTCGCTGGTGCTCTACGCCAATGTCGCCTTGCAGAGCGCCATCCTCGGCATGACCACCGCCCTCTCCGCCCTGAAACAGGGTCGCGACGTCGGCGAGGCGAGCGGCCTCGTCGCCAGCTTCGCCGAGCGCCAGCGGCTGGTGCGCAAGCCGCTCTTCGACGCGCTGGAGAAAACCTACGCCGGCTCGTGAGCACGTGCCGGAAAAGACAGCGCAAAAGACAAGAATGACAGGGAGGTTCAGCGGCATGGTACAGGACGTCTTCAACGTCCGCCGCACATTCGAAGCGGGGCCGGGGCGCGAGAGCGTGTTCTATTCGCTGCCGGCATTCGCCGCGCAGGGCCATCCCGCGCTGTCGCGCCTACCCGTCTCGATCCGCATCCTCATCGAATCCGGCCTGCGCAATTGCGACGGCCAGGTGATCACCCGCAAGCATGTCGAAGCCCTCGCCAACTGGCAGCCCAATCAGGCGCCGCGCGAGGAGGTCTCGCTCAATGTCGCCCGCGTCGTGCTGCAGGACTTCACCGCGACGCCGCTGATCGCCGATCTCGCCGCGATGCGCGCGACAGCCGCCCGGCTCGGCAAGGACCCGGCCGCGGTCGAGCCACTGGTGCCGGTCCAGCTCGTCATCGACCACTCCGTCCAGATCGACGCGCGCGGCTCGGCCGATGCGATGGCGCGCAACATGGAGCTCGAATACGCGCGCAACAAGGAACGCTACGCCTTCTTCAAATGGGGCACGCAGGCCTTCGACACGCTGACCGCCGTGCCGCCGGGCTTCGGCATCGTCCATCAGGTCAATCTCGAAGCACTCGCCAAGGGCGTGTTCGAACGTGACGGCGTCACCATCCCCGATACGCTGGTCGGCACCGACAGCCACACCACGATGATCAACGGCATCGGCGTGCTCGGCTGGGGCGTCGGCGGCATCGAGGCGGAGGCGGCGATGCTCGGCCAGCCGCTGTTCTTCGAGGCGCCCGACGTGGTCGGCGTCAGGCTCGCAGGGCAACTCGCCGAGGGCGTCACCATCACCGACGCCGTGCTCTCGATCACCGAGCGCCTGCGCAAGGCCAAGGTCGTCGGCAAGTTCGTCGAGTTCTTCGGCCCTGGCGCTGCGGCGCTCACTGCGATGGATCGCGCCACCATCGCCAATATGGCGCCCGAATACGGCGCGACGCTCGCCCTGTTCCCCGTCGACGACCGCACCGTCGCCTACTATCGCGAGACCGGGCGTAGCGAGGCCGAGGTCGAGGCGATCTCGCGCTACTTCAAGGCGCAGGGCCTCTATGGCAGCCCGGCCGATGGCGAGATCGACTATTCCCGCCTGATCGAGATCGACCTCTCGGCGATCCGGCCGAGCGTCGCCGGCCCCAAGCGCCCGCAGGACCGGCTCGAACTCGCGGATGTCGCGAGCAGCTTCGACAAGCTCTACGGCGCTCCGGTCGCCGAGGGCGGCTATGGCCGCACCAGCCCGATCGGACAGCGTGTGCCGACGCAAGCTGTCGCCTTCGCCAGCCATGGCAATACCGCGCTTAAAGCCGAAGCGACGCCGCTCCCGGCCGATCAGGGCCATGGCGACGTGGTGATCGCCGCCATCACCTCGTGCACCAACACCTCCAATCCCGACCTGCTGCTGACTGCCGGCTTGCTGGCGCAGAAGGCCGTCGAGAAGGGCCTCTCGGTCGCGCCCTGGATCAGGACCTCCTTCGCTCCGGGCTCGCGCATCGTCACCGACTATCTCGCGGCGGCTGGGCTCCTGCCGGCGCTCGAGACGCTCGGCTTCGGCGTCGCCGCCTATGGCTGCGCCGTCTGCGCCGGCAATAGCGGCCCGCTCGACCCGTCGATCGAAGCCACCATCGCGGCTGGCGATCTGGTCTGCGCCGCCGTTCTTTCCGGCAACCGCAATTTCGAGGCGCGCATCCACCCGGCGCTGCGCGCGAACTTCCTGATGAGCCCGCCGCTCGTCATCGCCTATGCGCTCGCCGGTTCGGTCCGCGTCGATCTCGCCAGCCAACCGCTCGGCCGCGATCAGGGCGGCAACCCGGTCACGCTCGCCGATATCTGGCCGAGCTCCGAGGAGATCGAGGCGGTCCGGCGCTTCACCCAAGACCCCGAAGCCTTCAAGCGCGTCTATGCCCAAAAGGAGCAGGGCGGCGCCCTCTGGGACGCAATCGCCTCGCCTGCCGGCGCGACCTATTCCTGGCCGCCCTCGACCTATATCGCGCAGCCACCCTTCTTCGACGATTTCGCGGAGGAGCCGGCGCCACGCCCGCGGATCGCGGACGCCCGCATCCTCGCTCTGCTCGGCGATTCCATCACCACCGACCACATCAGCCCGGCCGGCATGATCAAGCCGAGCTCGCCCGCCGGCCTCTGGCTGCAGGAGCGCCAGATCGCGCCGGCCGAATTCAACACCTATGGCGCTCGCCGCGGTCATCACGACGTGATGCTGCGCGGCACCTTCGCCAATGTCCGCCTGCGCAACCTGATCGTCGCCGGCAGCGAGGGCGGCGTGACGCGGCTGGAGCCCGATGGCGAGGTCATGCCGATCTCGGACGCCGCCGCGATCTACCGCGAGCGCGGCACGCCGCTGGTCGTGATCGCCGGCGAGGAATACGGCACCGGTTCAAGCCGCGACTGGGCCGCCAAGGGCACCTATATGCTCGGCGTCAAGGCTGTGATCGCCCGCAGCTTCGAGCGCATCCACCGCTCCAACCTGATCGGCATGGGCGTACTGCCGCTGCAATTCCGCCCCGACGAGAGCGCCCAGACGCTTGGTTTCGACGGCAGCGAGACGATCACGCTGCCGGGTAGCGAAGGTGTGATAACGCCGCGCGCCGAAATCGGCCTCGTGATCACCCGCAAGGACGGGACCCGGCACGAGACCGTCCTGACCGCCCGGATCGATACCGAGGTCGAGGCCGATTACCTCATCAACGGCGGCATCCCGCACTACGTGCTGCGCAAATTGCTGTTCGCGAGCTGACCAAGCAGCGCCAGCCGGAAGACCGGCGGCAATCAACCAAACGGAGGAAACGATGATGACCATCCACAGAAGAGCTTTGCTTGCCGCCGCCTTCGCGGTCGGTCTTGCCGGCCCCGCCATGGCGCAGAGCCTCGACATCACCGTGCCGTCCAACCCGGGCGGCGGCTTCGATCAGACTGCGCGCGCCCTGCAGGGCGTGTTCGAGAAGGACAAGCTTGCCAATCGCATCCAGATCATCAACACGCCCGGTGGCGGCGGCACGATCGGCCTCGCCCAGTTCGCGACGACCAAGGCCAAGCGCGCCGGCTCGATCATGGTCGGCGGCCTCGCCATCGTCAGCGCCGTGCCGATCAACAAGGCGCCGGTAACGCTCGACCAGGTTAAGCCGCTCGCCCGGCTGACCGGAGAATATCTCGTCCTGGCCGTGCCGAAGAACTCGCCGCTGAAGAACGTCGAGGAGCTGATCGCCAAGTTCAAGGCCGATCCGCGCTCGGTCTCCTGGGGCGCCGGCTCCGCCGGCAGCGCCGACCACCTGCTGATCGGTCTGCTCGCCCAGGCCGCCGGTGTCGAGCCCAAGGGCATCAACTACATCGCCCATTCCGGCGGCGGGGAGGCCTTGTCGGCCGTGATCGGCGGGCACGTCACCGTCGGCGTCAGCGGCTATGGCGAGTTCGAGCCGCAGGTCGCCGCCGGCAATCTGCGCGTGCTCGCGATCTCCTCGGAGCAGCGCATCGCCGGCATCGACGCGCCGACCTTCAAGGAGAAGGGTCTCGACGTCACGCTGGTGAACTGGCGCGGCGTCTTCGCTCCCCCCGGCCTGAAGGACGACGAATTCAAGGCCCTGGCGGAGATGGTCGACAAGGCCGTCAAGTCGCCATCCTGGAAGGAGGCGCTCCAGAAGCATAGCTGGCAGGACCTCTATCTGCCGGCGGCACCGTTCGAGACCTATCTCGCCCGCAACCGCTCGAGCGTCACCGCCGTGCTCAAGGATATCGGCCTCGCTCAGTGAGCCCGCGACGGGCGGCGCCCGCCGCCGCCCATTTTCCCCGCATCAGAGGCTGGCGATCGATGCTGCGCATGACGTCCTACAAGCCCTATGGCGTCGCCCTCGGGGCGGCGCTCGCGCTGCTCGGCGCGGCGATGATCTGGGTGATCTCGCTACTGCCCGATACGGCAGCCTATGCCGCCGTCGGGCCGAAGATGTTCCCGCGCCTCGTCGGCGCCGGGCTGATCCTGACCGGCCTCGCCGTGATCCGCGAGGCCATGACCACCGAGCCGAAGGACGAAGACGAGATCGAGTATGACGTCCTGCCGATCCTCACGATCTCCGCCGGCTTGATCTTCGCTGCCTTCGCGCTGGAACGGCTTGGCTGGATCCTGACCGCGGCAGTCGTTTTCTTCGTGACCGCCTGGGCCTTCGGCGAGCGGCGCCGGCTCGCGACCATCGCGATCGGGCTAGCCCTCTCGGCCGGGACCTATCTGCTCTTCAACTACGCGCTCCAGCTCAGCCTGCCGGCCGGCATTCTCCGCTTCTAGCGGTTCGACGGGACGTCGCCATGTCATCGATCTATGCCCTGCTCGACGGCTTTTCCGTCGCCCTCGCCCCGGCCAACCTGCTCTGGGCCTCGATCGGCGTGTTCATGGGCACCGCCATCGGCGTGCTGCCGGGCATCGGCCCGGCGCTGACGATCGCGCTTCTGCTGCCGGCGACCTTCAGCTTCGAGCCGGCCTCCGCCTTCATCCTGTTCGGCGGCATCTATTACGGCGCGGTCTATGGCAGCTCGACCACGGCGATCCTGCTCAACACGCCCGGCGAGACCGCCAGCGTCGTCACCGCCATCGACGGCCACGCCATGGCCAAGCAGGGCCGCGGCGCGCAGGCGCTCGCCACCGCCGCCATCGGCTCCTTCGTCGCCGGCACGCTGGCGACGGCAGCGCTGACCTTCGTCGCACCGGCGCTGGTCACGCTCGCGCTGAAATTCGGCCCGGCCGAGTATTTCGCGCTGATGGTGCTGGCGCTGGTCACCGTGACCTCGCTGCTCGGCACCTCCTTGCCCCGCGGATTCGCCAGCATCTTCATCGGCCTCGCGCTCGGGCTCGTCGGCATGGACGTGCAGACGGGGCAGGCGCGCTTCACCTTCGGCGCGCTCGAACTGCTCGACGGCGTCGGCACCGTGATCATCGCCGTCGGCCTGTTCGCGGTCGGCGAAGCGCTCTACGTCGTCGCGCGCGAGCGTTTCCATCGCGAGGAGATCTACGCCATCAAGGGCTCGGTCTGGATGAGTCGCGAGGACTGGCGCCGCTCCTGGAAGCCCTGGCTGCGCGGCACCGTGATCGGCTTCCCGATCGGCGCTCTTCCCGCCGGCGGCGCCGAAATCCCGACCTTCCTCTCCTATGTCACCGAGAAGCGCCTGACCAAGCATCCCGAGGAGTTCGGCAAAGGTGCGATTGAGGCGGTGGCCGGCCCGGAAGCGGCCAACAACGCCGCGGTCGCCGGTGTGCTTGCCCCGCTGCTGGCGCTCGGCCTGCCAACCTCGGCCACGGCCGCGATGATGCTCGCCGCCTTCCAGCAATACGGCATCCAGCCCGGCCCGCTGCTGTTCCAGACCAATTCACAGTTGATCTGGGGGCTGCTCGCCAGCCTCTATATCGGCAACGTCATGCTGCTCGTGCTCAACCTGCCGCTGGCGGGCCTGTGGGTGCGGCTACTGCTGATCCCGCGCCCCTGGCTCTATGGCGGCATCCTCGTCTTCGCGACGCTCGGCGTCTACACGCTCGACAACAGCCTGTTCGACGTCGCGCTGCTCTGGGGCATCGGCATGCTCGGCCTCGCCATGCGCATGCTCGACGTGCCGGTCGCGCCCTGCATCGTCGCCCTGATCCTCGGGCCGATGGCGGAGCAACATCTGCGCCGGGCCCTGTCGATCAGCCAGGGCGACCCGCTCGTCTTCGTCTCCAGCCCGCTCGCCGCCGGCATCCTGGCGCTGGCGCTCGCCTTCCTGCTGGTGCCGCTGCTCATGAAGCTGCGACGCAGCGAGGCGGCTATGTCGTGAGCCCAGGCAGTCCGCTGCGCCAAACGTGATCCGGCCCCCGCAAAACGAGATCGCGTTGAGCCGGAGCTTTCCGCGCCGTTTCCCTTGGTCTGCGAGGAGCGGGAGGTAGCAACGCTGAAACAAGCTATCCCTCGCCTAATCCGTGTGGCGGGCTCGCCGGTCGCCCGCATTACCGCACCCTCGACTCCAGCCTGGCAGCAGACCTCTTCGGCGGAGAGCTCGATTGGCGCATCGCGGCAACGCAGGCAGAGACCTTCGCCAGTCGACCCGTATCGACTTAGGGCGTCAGCGACTCAAGCCTGACACGCTCCGGGTGCGCCCAGGCGCGACGCAGCCGCGATCCGTAGCCATTCGACGCAGCCGCTCAAGGCGACGCGATCGTCGAGAAGAAGATGCACGTCGAAATCCGCCATGAACGGGGCCATCCGGCCCTTGGCGCGGAAGGCGTCGCGGAAGGTATCGGTGCCGACGACCAGGGGCGCCAGGGCCCGGCAGACGCCGCCGGAGAGATAGATGCCGCCATGCGGCAGGAAGGTGAGAGCGAGGTCGCCGACGATGCGCCCGAGCAGGCGCAGAAAGAGATCGGCCGCCGCGACCGCCTGCTCGTCTGTGCCCGCGACAGCGGCCTTGCTGATCTCGGCGCTCGTCCTGACCCGGCACGGCCGGGCGTCGCGATTGCAGACGAAGGCGTAGATCTCGCGCAGGCCGTTGCCGGACAGGGCGCGTTCGACCGAGGCCCGACCGCGGCCCGCCGCGAGCGCAGCCTGGAGCCTGCATTCCTCTTCGCCCTCGATCGCCAGCGTGGTGTGGCCGAATTCGGCGGCCGCGACATGAGGTGCCGTGCCGAAGGCGGGCCAGTAGCAGGTGGCGGCATTGAAACCGGTGCCGGCACCCAGGACCATGCGAGTGGCCTTCGGAGACGGCGGCGCGGCCGATGCGAAGACCGGCTGCGCCTTCAGCCGTTCGGGCGCGATGAGGGCATATCCCAGGGCCTCGAAATCATTGAGAAAGCCAATGAAAGAAGCGCCGGTCAGCGCCTGCATTCCAGCCCGGACGATGGTCCAGCTGTGGTTCGTCAGTTGCGCGCCTTCCGGCGTCGGAACCGCTGCGAGCGCGATGCAGCAGGCATCGAGGCGCCGCTGCCCAAGCCTGGCCAGATAGGTTTCGACGACGGCTTCATAGCTATCGAAATCGTCGTTGGCGAAGCTGTCCAGGCTCGTGAGCACGAGCTGGCCGTCCTCGACGAGACCCAGCCTGGTATTCGTGCCGCCGATATCGGAAACCAGCGCGGTCATCGGATCGCGCTCATTGCCTCACCGCACGCGTCGAGCATTTGGCTCGCCATGGAGTTACTCGCTGCTCTCGGCTCAGACCGTGACGGGCTCGGCGCGGCCGGAGCGCACCGAGCGATAGGCCGCATCGATCATCGCGAAGGCCTGGCGGCCATCGTCGAGCGTAACCGGCATGGGCCCACCCTCCTTCAGGGCTTTGACGAAGGCCCAGGCGACATGCTCGTGGAAGACGCCAGTCTTGAAATGCGGCACCGTCGGCGACGAGGCCCAACTGCCGCCGCCAGCCGCGCGCCGGAAGACCCTGAGGAACTCGCTCTCGCGCGTCGGGCGCGAGGCGATGTCGACGCCGCCGAGCAGAATCGTACCCTCTGTGCCGTAGATTTCGATCGAGGTGTCGGCGGCGGCGAAAGCCCAGCTCGTCGTGACCTCGGCGATCATCCCGTCCGCATAGCGGAACACCGCCGCGGCGGTGTCCTCCACCGGCAGGCCGAAGGTGTCCGACGAGGTCGTCGCATAGGCGCTGATAGGCATGCCGAACAGCCAGTGCAGGAAATCGGCTGCGTGCACGCCTTCGTCGAGCAAGGTGCCACCGCCCGATTGCGCGGGATCGACGAACCAGCCCTTGCGGAAATTCGGATCGAAGCCGTGGCTGTGCCCATGTCGGACGCGCACCAGCGTGACGCGGCCGACGACACCCTCGCGCAGCAAATCGGCGATCTCGTGGTTGATCGGGTCGAAGCGCTTCGGGAAGCTCTGCATGAAGCGGATGCCGGTCGCCGCGACGATGGCGGCGATGGCATCGCACTGCTCCATGGTGGCGCCGAGCGGCTTCTCGCAAAGGACCGGAAGCCCCTTCTCCGCAGCGGCGCGGACGAGTTCGGGGTGGTTCACGGTCTCCGAACAGATCGCGACCGCGTCGCTGCGGGAAAGCAGCATCGCGAGGTCGGCGACGGCATCGATGCCATGCTGTCTGGCGAAAGCCTCCAGACGCCCGGCATCCGCATCAAAGGCGCCAGCGACCGTGACGCCCTCGCTTTTCAGAAAGGCCTTCGTCCAGAAATTGGCATGGTAGTGAGCAACCCCCAGGATCGCGATCCGCAGACTCATCTCGGCTCCATTCCTGCTGTGGGCGCTGCTGGCAGGCGCTGCCCGGTTCGCGCCGCCTGATAGATCGCCTCGGCGATCTCGATCGAGCGCAGACCCGCTTCGGCGGTGCCGTCGGCAGGCGCGAGGCCGCGCACGACGTCGAGCCAGTGACGGTGATGGGCCTGCCCGAGCGGCGTATCGGCGAGCGGCGGTACGACCCAGCCCTTCTCGCCGGTCAGATCGGGCGCGAAGATCGCGGCTGGCCCTCGTTCCGTGCGCAGCAGGACCGTGCCGGCATCGCTATAAAGCTCGAGCCGGAAGCGGTCGCAGCCGGCCCGCTCGGTATAGCTCATCTCGTGGCTGGCGATCGCGCCGTCAGCCAAGCCATAGGTCGCAGCGACGGTGTCCTCCAGCGCCGTGCGGACAGTGCGGCCATCGGCCAGTCGCCGTTCCGGCCGCGCGGTCCGCGCCCGCGCCTCGACATCGTCGATCTCGCCGAAGAGATGGCGGCAGAGGTCGATCCCGTGCACGCCGAGCTGCATGACGACGCCGCCTGAGACCTCGCCGGGCCGGAAGAACCAGTCGGCCCAGTCGGCGCCGGGCGTGGCATTGCGCAGCCGCAGCGAATGAACCCTGCCGAGCCTGCCGCTCGCCAGTTGCGCGCGCAGCCAGAGCACCTCCGGGAAGTAGCGATGCATGAAGCTGACGCTCAATGGCGCAGTAGACTGCTTCGCTGCAGCCAGGATGGCACGGCATTGCGAGCTGTCGAGCGCCATCGGCTTTTGCAGCAGCACGGCCTTGCCGGCGGCGAGCGCATCGATGGCGATCCGTTCATGGGTGTTGTCCGGCGAGGCGATGACGACGGCGTCGATCAAGGGATCATCGAGCACGGCCCGGTAATCGGTCTCGACGCGGGCAATGCCAAGCGCGGCGGCGCGCGCCTCGGCGGCTTCGCGCCGTCGCCCGACGAGCGTCGCGATCTCGACACCTCCCGCGGCCCTGAGGCCGCCGACGTGATAGTCGGCGATGAAGCCCGCGCCGACCAGCGCGACAGCGACCTTGTCCGACGGGGAGCGGCTCATGATGCCTCGCGGAAAGACGGCGGTTCGGAGCTGGGAAGCGAGGCGGCCGCCTGAGAATGGCCGCCTCGTTCGGCGATCAGGGCTTCCATCGGCCCTCGATCGCGACCAGAGCCGGATCCACCGCCTTCAGCGGGGCCGTATAGGTGTAGCTCAGCACGTCCATGGGCTGGCCCGGGATGCGGTTGGTCGCCTTCAGGAAGCCGACGATCGCCGCCATGTCGTCGACATAGGCCTGGTCGACCTTCGAGCCGAAGCTGTAGTCCGCCAGCAGCGCCTCGTTCATCTCGACCGGTTGCTTCTGCGCATCGGAGAAGATCTTGATCACCTCCGCCTTGTTGGCGGGGTCGGCGACATAGGCCTGCGCCTTGAGCAGCACCTTGACCAGGGCGTTCGCCGCATTCGGGTTCTTGCGGACCCAGTCCTGCGAGGCGACCCAGATGGTGCGGTTGTTGGAGACCGGAGCGGCCTCGCCCTTGTTCTTGGCGAAATAGCTGGTGGTGCCGCTATGGACGATTCTAGCGCCCTGCTCCTTGACGGCGCGGTAGGGGAACGGCTCCCAGAACACCATGCCCTGGATCTCGTTGCTGGCCATCGCCGCCATCGCTTCCGGCGGGCCGAGATTGACAGTCTTGATCTTGCTCGCGTCCAGGCCATAGCGCTTGGCGACATTGTCGAGCAGCGCGCCGGAGGTTGAGCTCACCAGCAGGCCGAGCTTGACCTTGTAGAGGTCCTCCGGGTTCTCAACGCCGGCGTCCTTGCGAACGACGATCTTCTCCAGACCGTGGCTGACGGCGTTGGTGCCCAGGATGACCACCGGCACACCGTTATGCGCCATCGAGACCGGCGGCAGGTTGCCGGGCGTCCAGAGCTGAATCTGGTCGGCGAGCAGCGCTTCGCCGGCGAGATTGCCCGAGGCGAAGGTCTTGAACTCGACAGTCTTGAAGCCGGCCTCGGTGAACCAGCCCTTCTCCTTCGCGACGATATGGACGAGGAAGGGCAGGTCCGGCCCGATGCTGATCGAGAGCTTGTCGGTCTCGATCTTCTGCGCCGCCGCCGGCAGCAGGCCGGCCAAAGTCAGCAGCCCGGCGAGCGCCGCGCTGCGCAACTGCGTCGAAAATGCCTTCATTCAAACCTCCCCTTTTTTGGTGCTGGATAGTCGCCTCTAGCTGCCATGCCAGCGGCCGACCCAATGGCGGATCGCCACGCCGATTGCCGCATCAGTCAGAAGATTGAGGGCGCCGATCAGCAGGATGCCGACGATGATGACGCCGACCGAGCCGCCGGTATTGCGCTCATTGATGATCATGTAGCCAAGGCCCCGGTCAGCTGCGATCAGCTCGGCCGCGACGAGAACGCCGAAGCTCAGACCCCAGCCGATGCGCAGGCCCGTCGCCAGATCGGGCGCAGCCGCGGGGATCGCGACGCGCAGGAGCAGCGGCACGCCCGAGAGGCCCATGGTCTGGCCGGCGCGCAGCAGCATCGGATCGATGCCGCGCATGCCCTGATAGGCGGCGGTGACGACCGGGAAGAAGGCGCCGAGAAAGATGATGAAGAATTTCGAGGGCTCGCCGAGGCCAAACCAGATGATCGCGAGCGGAATCCAGGCGAGCGGCGGGATCGGCCGCAGCAGCTCGACCAGGGGGCTCACCACCACGCCGAAGCGGCGATACCAGCCGGCGAGGATGCCGACCACCACGCCGGCAAGCGCTCCGAGCAGGAAGCCGGAGAAGACCCGGGCCAGACTCCAGGACAGGTTCTCGCCGAGCTGGCGCGCCGTCAGGCGCTCGGTGGCGGCAGCAATGGCGAGCGACGGGCTTGGGAATATCCCCCTGTCGATCACACCCGTACGCACTGCTGCTTCCCAGAGCATGATCACCGCCAGCGTGCCGATGACGCCGAGCGCGATATCATTGCTGCGGATGGTGCTCGCGCTCATCGCCGCACCTGGTCGAGATTGCTGGCCCAGGGCATGAGCAACCGCTCGAGCCCGGCGAGCCCGCTGGAAATCAGGAAGCCGAGCAGGCCGATCACCAGCATGCCGACGATCGTGATCTCGCTGCGATAGAAGGTGCGGGCTTCCATGATCAGGGCGCCCAGCCCCTGGATCGTGCCGATCATCTCGGCGCCGACGATGACCATGAAGCCGACGCCGAGCGCCATGCGGGCCCCGGCGAAGATGCGCGGCAGCGCCGCCGGCAGCACGACCTCGCGATAGAGTTCCGGGCCCTGCAAACCGAAGGAGCGCGCCGCCCTCACCAGCACGGGATCGACATAGCGGACGCCGGCGATCACGTTGGACAGCATGGTCCAGAAGCAGCCATAGCCGATCAGCACGACCTTGGTCAGCTCGCCCGCACCGAACCAGACGATGACGAGCGGCAGGAGGCTCAGCGTCGCGACCGAGCGGCAGAACACGATCAGCGGCGCGCTCAGCTTGTCGAGCACCGGCAGGGCGCCGATCAGCAGGCCGAGCGGCACGGCAAGCAGGATGGCCGCGACATAGCCTTGCAGCACGCGCCAGATCGTCACGCCGGTATGGGCCCAGAGCGAGACACCAGTGGGAAAGCCGGTCAGCGACAATTCGGCGAAGCCGCGGGCGATCTTGCTCGGCGGCGGGAACTGATAGGCCTTGAGCAGGCCGTAGCCGACGGCGAGCTCCCAGGCCGCGAGCAGCACGGCGATGACCGCGAGCGAGCTGGCGGCGCGGGCGAGCCGGGCGCTCATGACGACAATTCGCTCCAGATCTCGTCATAGAGCGCGTTGAAGGCCGGCTCGGTACGCGAACGCGGGCGCGGCATCGGCACCTCGAAGATCCGCTGGATTCGCCCGGGATTGGGCGCGAGCAGCACGATACGGTCCGACAGCGTCAGCGCTTCGTCGATCGAATGGGTGACGAAGACCACAGTCTTGCGCCGCGCCTGCCAGATGCGCAGCAGCTCCTGCTGCAATTCGATGCGGGTCAACTCGTCGAGGGCGCCGAAGGGCTCGTCCATCAGCAGGATCTGCGGATCGAGCGCCAGCGCCCGGGCGATCGACACACGCTGCTGCATGCCGCCCGACATCTCGCGCGGATATTTGTTCGCCGCCGCCTCCAGCCCGACGAGGCGCAGCAGTTCGAGGGTGCGCTCCCGGCGTTCCTCGCGTGGCAGGCCGGCCTTGCGGAAGCCGAAGGAGACGTTGCCGAGGGCCGTGAGCCAGGGGAACAGCGCATGCTGCTGGAAGACGACGCCCTGCCCTTGGCCAGGGCCGGTCACCGGCCGATCGCCGATCGCAATCCGGCCGGAGGTCGCTGCGTCCAGGCCGGCGATGATGTTGAGCAGCGTGGTCTTGCCGCAGCCGCTGCGGCCGATCAGGGAGACGAACTCGTTCTCGGCGATGTCGAGGTCGATGCTGTCGAGGACCTTGAGCTCGCCGCCCTGGCGCGCGGCGAAGACCTTGTGCACGGCTTCGATCCGGATGAAGGGCGGCCGGGCCGAGCGGCCCGCCTGCGGCGTCGCGTCCGGCTCGCGCATCGAGACATTGCCGGCACGGCTCATCGACACTCCTCCCCCGGCGGTTGGACCGGCCTTGAGGTCAGGCTAATGCAAGAGCACAAATTGTAAAGTGCAATTTGTATTTCAGCGCATATAATGCCGGCCAGCGAGTCGGAGCCGGTATCTGCGGTTGCAGCGCGCTGGTGGCGATTGTATGCGGCCAAGGCACATCGCCGGCGCCGCATCAGGAGGCTGTCGAGAGGGATCCATGCGCAACGGCTCGGCGAATATCGTCCTGAGGACGCTCCACGAGATGATCGAGCGGCTCGATGACGGAGCCCGCCTGCCAACCGTGCGTGACCTGATGAAGAAGCATCAGGTCAGCCAGGCGACCGTCCAGGAAGCGCTCGATCACCTGAAGGGCGAAGGCCTACTGATGTCGCAGGTTGGGCGCGGCACCTATGTGACCCGTGGCGGCCCGGCCCGGGCGGGCGAGAGCGGCCACAGGACGGGGCTCGACAGCCTTCTCATCCTGTCGAACGCCAGCATGAACGAGCGCTGCGCTCTCGTGCAGAACTATATCGTCGAGGAGATGTCGCGGCAGGATGCCAAGGTGGTGCAGATCTCCTACCACCACACCGAGCACCTGCTCGAGATCCTCAATTCCCTCCCGAACTTTGACGCGGTGGTGCTGCAGTCGCATTACGAGAGCATCCCGATTCGCCTGCTCCATTTGCTGCAGCAGAAGGCAAAAGCGCTCGTGGTCGACGGCCACACCGTCTCCGGCGTCGATATCGACCGCATCGGCACGGATTGGGAGGACGCGCTGGAAATGGCACTGCGCCAGCTCGTCGATCTCGGCCATCACTCCTTCGGCCTCATCTCGATCAACACCATGGCCCAGCCGATCCTGGCGGCGCGCCGCGCCTTTGGCCGCCATGCAGCGATCGAGCGGGGCCGCTTCAGCTTCCATCCGCCGATCGTACTGGAACGCGTCCAGCATCCCAGCCACAGCGTGCTCGACGCCGTCGCCGATACGCTGACGCCGCTCTTGTCCGACGATGGCCGGCTGCCGTTCACGGCGCTGCTCACGCTCGGCATCTCCGATACGCTCGGTGTCAGCCAGGGCCTGCAGCGGCTCGGTATCGACTGGCCGAACGATCTGAGCGTGGTCGTGCTCGGCCATCGCGACGTACCGAGCGAGCATCTCGGCGTCATGACAATCGCAGGCAGCTCGCAGCGCAAAGCGGCCGAGAAACTGGTCGAGACGATCCGGCGCCGGATCGAACAGCCGACGCTCTCGCCGCAGATCGTCTACCTGCACTGCGATCAGGTGGTGCGGGGCAGCACAGCCAAGCCGCAGCATCCCTGACGGCTCCGCAAGAGGTACATTGCAATATATATTGACCCGCGCTAGCGTGAGCCCTCGATAAGGAAAAAACCGCGGGTGGAAACGGCATGCTTGGCGAGCGTCTCCCGGAAAGGCTGTCACCTCTGGCCTCACAGGCGGGGGTCAGACCCTTCTACGGCGACCTGCACAATCATTGCGGCATTTCCTACGGCCATGGCAGCCTCGAACAGGCGCTGAAACGGGCGCGCCGGCAGCTCGATTTCGTCTCGGTCACCGGCCATGCCTACTGGCCGGACATGCCGGTCGACGATGCCAGCGTCGCCCATATCGTCGACTTCCACGTCAAGGGCTTCGCCCGGCTGGACAGGCTCTGGCCGGGGCACTTCGCCACGCTCGCCGCAGCCGACGTGCCCGGCCGCTTCACCGTCTTTCCGGGCTACGAGATCCATTCCTTCGCCCATGGCGACTACACGATCGTCTATCGCGATCTGACGCAGCGCCCGATCCTCAAGGCGGACAGCCCGGCGGAGCTGAAGCCGATGCTGCAGGCGGAGGCCGGCGCAGGCGCCTTCGCCTTCCCGCATCATATCGGCTACCGGCTCGGCGCACGCGGCATCAACTGGACCTCGCTCGATCCGGAGCTGTCGCCGGTACTGGAGATCATCTCCATGCATGGCTGTTCCGAGACCTCGATCATGGACCGGCCTTTCCTCCACTCGATGGGCCCGAGCGACGGCCATTCGACCGTGCGGCACGGCCTGAACCTCGGGCATCGCTTCGGTTTCCTCGGGAATACCGACCATCATAGCGGCTATCCCGGCTCCTATGGACATGGCCGCTCCATGGTCTATGCCGGCAGCAATGATCGCAGTGACCTCTGGGACGCGATCATGCAACGGCGCACCGGCGCACTGACCGGCGACAACGCCCATCTGTTCTTCACCCTGGGCGGTGCGATGCCGGGCGGCGAGGTCGAAGCGGGCGCGGATCCGAATCTTCGCCTCGAAGCCGTCGCGCCCGGCCATATCGACTATATCGACGTGATCCGGAACGGTGCGCTCGTGCGGCGGGTGGTGCCGGAGCTGGAGGCGTCTCCGATCCATGACGACAGCGCAGTACTCGAAACGATCCTCGTCCTGGAGCTGGGCTGGGGCTCGCGCGGCAAACAGCATCGCTGGAACGGATCGCTGCAGGTCGAGGGCGGTGAGATCCTCTCGGTCGAGCCACGTCTGCGCGGCAACGAGGTCGTCTCGCCGCTCGAAGGCGACGCCGACGGGCAGGACGAGGACGAGGTCACGCTCGACGGCCACCGGATCGGCTTCTCGATCACCGCTTCGTCGAACCCGAACAACATGACGCCGGCCATGCAGGCGATCGCAGCGCGCGTGCGGCTGGGCAGCGATGCCCGCCTCGTGCTCGATGCCGACGGCCAGCGTTTCGAGGTCACGGCGGCCCGCCTGCTCGGCGGGGCGCTGGCGGGCAATCTCGGCCCGATCGACAGCCCAGCCTTCAGGCTCTTCCCCCTGCCCCGCCCGCATCAATGGCAATGGCAGGGCAAGATCGCGCTCGAACCGCTGCGCTCCGGCGATTGGGTCTATGCGCGCATGCGCCAGGCCAACGGGCAATGGGCCTGGGCCAGCCCGGTCTTCTGCCGGTGAGGCGCGGGAACGAGGAAACACCGTTAAGCTGACGGCAGACTGGCGTGAAACGGTTTCGCAGGGAGGATGACATGAGCTTCGACTTTCGCATGCCGAGACGCAATCTTCTGAAGGGGATCGGAGCCACCGGACTCGGCGCCGCCCTCGGCACCGGCGGCATCCGGCCGCTCTACGCCAAAGCCCAGGCGCCGATCACCATCGTCGTGAACCAGTCGCCCTGGTTCGCCAGCTTCCGCAGGACGGTCGAGGCCTATGAGGCAGCGACCGGCAACAAGGTCGAGCTCGACGTCAACCCCTTTGCCGGCTCACTGGAGAAGCAGCGCAACTCGGTCCGTGCCCAGCGCGGCCAGTACGACATCCTGATCATGAACTCGGGCTGGTTCACCGAGATGTATGCCGGCGGCTTCCTCGATGCGATCACCGACATCGACCCCAGCTTCAAGCTCGATCCGGAGATCTACACGCTCGGCGACACCATCTATTACAACGCCCAAAAGAAGACGGTGACGGCCGACGGCAAGCTGATGTCGCTGCCGGTCTCGCCGCTGATCCCGCTGCTCTATTATCGCGGCGACCTCTACAAGCAGGCCGGGCTGTCGGCGCCCAAGACCTTCGCCGAGCTCGAAGCGAATTCCGCCAAGTTCCACAAGCCGCCCGGCATGTACGGCATCGTCCAGCGCGGCGCGCGCGGGCCCCATACCGTCGCCTACGACTTCTACCCCTATCTCTACGGCTTCGGCGGCGGCATCTTCAAGGACCAGTCGGCCGGCGACTACTCGGTGACGCTGAACTCGCCGGAGGGACGCGCGGCGCTCGACTATTACATCCGGCTGGCGCGCACCGTCGGCCACCCCAAGACGGCCGCCTCCGACCAGGCCGAGGTGATCCAGGCGATGGTGACCGGCCATGCCGCGCATATCATGATGGTGATCGCCGCCTGGTCGCAGATGGACGATCCCAACAAGTCGGCCGTGGTCGACAAGATCGAGTTCGCGCCGCCGCCCTCGCAGCCGGGATTGCCGACTGCGCCGGGCCTCGGGCACTGGCTCGCCGGCATCTCCCGCAACGTGCCCGATGACCGCAAGCGCGCGGCGGTCGAGTTCCTGCGCTGGTTCCAGACCAAGGACGCCCAGATGGAGACCGCGAAGGCCGGCGGCATCCCGGTCCATGCCGCCGTCTACAAGGACCCGATCGCGCAGGAACGCAAATACCGCTGGATGAAGCCGCTGGCGGAGGCGCTGCCGCACGCGGTCAACATCTACCAGTTCCCCGAGGCCAACGACGTCATCGCCGTGCTCGAAATCGGGCTCAACCGGGCCGTGGCCGGCGAGATCACCAGCGTCGATGCCCTAAACGGCATGTCCGCCGAGATCCACAAGATCATGGAGAAGTATTCCTACAAGACCGGCGGGCTCCAGCCGCTCAAGTGACATCCGGGCGGCGAGGGGAACGAGGCATGGCGGGAGCTGTGGCAAAGGCCGGTGCGCAAGTCATCGACCGGCAGGTGGAGAATGCCGACCAGCGCCTCTGGCGCTGGCTGACGCTTGCGCCTGCTCTGGTGATGCTGCTGGCGCTCAGCATCATCCCACTCGTCGGGCTGGTGGTCACCAGCTTCCAGAACATCGCCTGGGCCGAAGGCCGGGCAGTGCGTAGCTGGGCCGGGCTCGATCACTACCGGGCCCTGTTCAGCGACGCACTGTTCGGCGCCGGCCTCTGGAACACCGGCCTGTTTGCGCTCGGGGCGGTGACCGGGCAGATGCTGCTCGGCTTCGCGCTGGCGCTCCTGGTCAGCAGGGTCAGCCGCGGCCGCATTCTCTACCGGACCATCTTCATCCTGCCGATCCTGATCCCCGGCATCGTCATCGGCGCCATCTGGAAGCTGATGCTCAACTATGATTTCGGGCTGGCCAACCAGATCCTCGGCCTCGTCGGATTGGGACCGGTCGACTGGCTCGGCAATGGCCAGATCGCGCTGCTCTCGGTGATCATGGTCGATATCTGGCACTGGACGCCGTTCTGCTTCCTGCTCTTCCTGGCCGGGTTGGAATCACTGCCCCAGGACGTCTACGAGGCCACCAAAATCGACGGCGCCAGCGCCTGGCAGGAATTGCTCTACGTCACCCTGCCCTTGATGGTGCCGACCATCATCGTCACCTTCGCCTTCCGTCTCGTCCTCGCCTTCAAGGTCTTCGACGAGGTCTATCTCCTCACCAAGGGCGGTCCCGGCACGGCGACGGAGGTCATCAGCTTCACGCTCTACCAGCGCTTCTTCACCGAGGACAAAGCGGGCTACGGCTCGGCAATGTCTGTCGCCGTGATCTTCCTGGTCTGCCTTCTGCTCGTCGTGGCGCTGTCGGCGCGACGCCGCTCGGAGAGCCGGGCATGAGCGGCAGGTCGGGCGTTTCCTCGGGCTGGTCGATCCACGCCGCCCTCCTCGTCAGTGCAGCGATCGTGCTCGTCCCGGTGATCTGGACGGTCGCCGCCGGCTTCCGCACCCAGATCTCGCTGCTGATGGGCCAGGTGACCTTCTCGCCGGTGCTGTTCAATTTCGATGAGGTGCTGTTCTCCAAGACCTCGGAATTCCTGGTCAACTACCGCAATTCGATCATCGTCGGCGTGGCGAGCACTCTGCTTTGCGTCGGCGCGGCGACGCTGGCCGCCTTCTCGCTCAACCGCACGCGCTGGCGTCGCTGGGTCGTGCAGGTCTTCCTCGCCTGGACGCTGATCTTCCACATGATCCCGCCGGTGGCGCTCGCCAGCGCCTGGTTCACCATGCTGCGCACCGTCGGCCTGGAGAACAGCTTCACCGGGCTGATCCTGGCGCATACGACCCTCAATCTGCCGATGGCGATCTGGCTGATGAGCGTCTTCGTGCGCGAGGTGCCGAAGGAACTGGAAGAAGCCGCGCTGATGGACGGCGCGACCACGCCGGTCCTGCTCTGGAACGTCGTGCTGCCGGTGATCGCGCCGGGACTCGCCGCAACGTCCGTCCTGACCTTCGTCTTCTCCTGGAACGAGTTTGCGGTCTCGCTGGCACTGACTATGAAGCAAACCGCGACCGTTCCCGTCGCGATCGCCAAGTTCGCCCAGGAATTCGAGATCCAGTACACGCAGATGGCGGCCAGCGCGGGTCTCGCCATGCTGCCGGCCCTGATCGTGATGCTCTTCGCCCAACGCTACATCGTCAAAGGCCTCACCCAGGGCGCCGTGAAATAGCGCCCTGCCAGCGAGCCCGAGCCGGGAGATCAATGTGAAGGCCGTATTCGTCCTCTTCGATTCGCTGAACCGCCACATGCTCGGCTGTTATGGCGGCAAGCGCGTGCCGACCCCGAATTTCGACAGACTGGCGCGCCGCTCGGTGAGCTTCGACCAGCACTATGTCGGCAGCCTGCCCTGCATGCCGGCGCGGCGCGACATGCTGACCGGGCGGCTCACCTTCCTGCACCGGAGCTGGGGACCGCTCGAACCCTTCGACAACGCCTTCCCGGAGATCCTGCACAAGGAGACCGGGACCTACAGCCATCTGATCACCGACCATTTCCATTATTGGGAGGATGGCGGGGCGACCTATCACAACCGCTACGATTCCTACGAGTTCGTCCGCGGGCAGGAGGGCGATCGCTGGAAGGCGATGGTCCAGCCGCATTGGGAACGGCTGCGCGAGAAATACCATGCGCGCCAGTTCAGCGAGGCCCGCCGCAGCTATTTCGGCCAGAACATCATCAACCGCGAGTTCATCAAGGCGGAGGAGGATTTCCCCTCGGTGCGCTGCTTCGCCGAAGGCTTCGACTTCCTCGAACGCAACAAGGACGCCGACAACTGGCTGCTGCAGATCGAGACCTTCGATCCGCATGAGCCCTTCACCGCCCCGGCCCGCTTCAAGGAAGCCTTCGACACCGGCTGGAACGGCCCGATCCGCGATTGGCCGCGCTATGGCCGGGTCGACGAATTGCCGGCGGAATGCGAGGAGCTCCGCGCCAACTACTACGCGGTCGTGGCGATGTGCGACGACCTGCTCGGTCAGCTCCTCGACTGGTTCGATGCCAACGAGATGTGGA
The DNA here is from genome assembly GCA_035998995.1 of Allobosea sp. Lineage (GTDB taxonomy): Bacteria > Pseudomonadota > Alphaproteobacteria > Rhizobiales > Beijerinckiaceae > Allobosea. Next base: position 69,437 of record DASYHC010000014.1, on the reverse strand, counting down.
AGGACACCGCGCTCGTCGTAACCACCGACCACGGCTTCCTGCTCGGCGAGCATGACTTCTGGGCCAAGAACCGGATGAACCTCTATGAGGAGGTCGCCCATATCCCGCTCTTCCTGCACGACCCCCGCCATCCCGAACGCGCCGGCACACGCTCGCAGGCGCTGACCCAGTCGATCGATCTCGCGCCGACATTCCTCGATTTGTTCGGCGCCACGCCGCCGGCCGAGAACGAAGGCATCTCGCTCTGCCGGATGGCTGACGGTACCGCGCTGCGCGAGGGCCTGCTGTTCGGCTATTTCGGCGGCGCGGTGAATGTGGCCGATGGGCGCTACACCTATCACCGCTTCCCGGAAGACCTGTCGAAGCAGGAACTCTACCAGTACACGCTGATGCCGACGCACATCTTCTCGCCGTTCTCCACGGAGGAGCTGGCTGGCACGACGATCTCGCCGCCACTCGGCTTCACCAAGGGTGCGAACCTGCTGAAGGTGCCGGTGATCGAACGCTCGCCGATGTATAATAATTACGGCCCGGGAGGCCTGCTGGAATCCGAGACGCGCCTCTACGACCTCAAGATCGACCCCGGCCAGGAAGCGCCATTGAACGACGCAGCCACCGAGGCCCGGCTGGCAACGCTGATGCGACGCCTGATGATCGCCAATGGCGCGCCGCCTGAGGCCTTCACGCGCATCGATCTCGCCCCGGACGCGACCGATTGACGATGCGCAAGCCGGCGACCTTCCCACGCCACCTCACTGCCGACCCCCGGCAGTTCGCCAGCGTGCGCCGGATCGTCCTCTGCGACGGGCCTGAGGCCGGCATCGAGACCCTTGCCTTCTCGACCGGCGGCGGCCTCGATTTCTGGGTGACCGCCGGTCGATTGATGGACATCGCGACCCTGTCCTGGCGCGGCGTCCAGCTCGGCTGGCAGAGCCCCGCCGGCCTGCGCCGGCCCGATGCCACTCCGGTCGACCGGGATCGGCGCTTCAGCACGGCCTTTGGCGGCTTCCTCAATACCTGCGGCTTCGACCATATCCGCCAGCCGGCCGACGGGCGGCCACTGCACGGCTCGGCCCCGTTCACACCGGCGCGGCTCACCGCCTATGGCGAGGACTGGCACGCCGCCGTGCCGATGCTGTTCTGCGAAGGCGAGGCGATCTGCTGGGCCCATGGCGGCCTCGGCTATTGCTTGCATCGTCGGATCGAGGCACCGATCGGCGGCAGCTCGCTCAGCCTTCGCGACCGCGTGACGGTGATCGGCGCCGAGCCCGCCCCGATCATGGCGCTCTACCATTTCAACCTCGGCTATCCGATGATCGAGGGCGGCAGCACGATCGAACTCGATGGCGACCTCCTGGCGGGTCCGCTCAACCTGCCCGAGGAGGCGGTGACGCCAGCCTCGTTGCATCCCGCGGCCTACGCACAGGCAAGCTGCAGCGCGCATGGCAAGGCCGCGACGATCACCTTCCACTGGGACACCGTCGAATTGCCCTTTCTGCAGCTCTGGCGCGATTTGCGGCCGGGCGCCGGGGTGATGTCGATCGAACCCTGTTCGATCGGGCGCCTCGACGACGGGCGCAACGCTCCCTCGCCTCTCCTCAAGCCAGGCAGCAGCCGCGTCTTCGCCATCGATATCGACGTGACCGATCCCGGTGAGGCCTGACGCAGCCTCAACCGCGGGCGTGGATGCTCTTCCAGATCGCCAAAGGAGTCGCCGGCATGTCGAGATGGCGCACGCCATGCGGCGCAAGCGCATCGACGACCGCGTTCATCACCGAGGGCAGCGACCCCGCGCAGCCGGCCTCGCCGCAGCCCTTGGCGCCGACCCGGTTGGTGCTTGTCGGCACACCCCGGCTGACGAAGGAGAAGAACGGCACGTCCGCGGCGCGCGGCAGCGCATAGTCCATGAAGGAGCCGGTCATCAGCTGGCCGGCCTCGTCATAGGCGGTCATCTCGTAGAGCGCCTGGCCGATCCCCTGGACGACGCCGCCATGCAATTGCCCTTCGACGATCATCGGGTTCACCACCGTCCCGAAATCGTTGACCATGACGTAGCTCGCGATCTCGACCTGCCCGGTCTCCGGATCGATCTCGACCTCGGCGATATGGCAGCCATTCGGATAGGCTGACGGCGCCGCCTTGAAGACATGGTCGACGTCGAGCGTCTGCGGGAGGTCGGCGGGAATGCTGACATCAGTCCGCAGTCTGGCAGCGAGCTCCATGATGCCGATGGCGCGGTCGGTCCCGGCGATCCGGAACTGACCCGCCCCGAACTCGATGTCGACCGCAGCCGCCTCCAGGAAATGCGCGGCCAGGAGCTTGCCCTTCTCGACGACGAGCTCGCTCGCCTCGATGATCGCCGAGCCGCTCGCCATCACCGATTTGGAGCCGCCGGTCCCGCCACCGGCGATCAGCCGATCGCTGTCGCCCTGGAACAGGCGGATCTTCTCGAAGGGCACGCCGAGCTGGCTCGACAGGATCTGGGCGAAGGGCGTCCAGTGCCCCTGCCCGTAATCGAGCGTCCCGGTGACGATGGTGACGCTGCCGTCGGCCTCGAAATGCAGGCCGCCCATCTCGTTGGTCGGCGGTGCCGTCACCTCGAGATAGCAGCCGATGCCGCGGCCGCGCAGCTTGCCGGCCTTGCGGCTCTGGCGCAGGCGAGCCGCATAGCCCCTCCAATCGGCGGCTTCGATCGCCCTTGCGAACAGGGCCGGGAAATCGCCGCTGTCATAGACCGTCCCGATCGGCGTCGCCCAGGGTAATTGTCCCGGCCTGATCAGGTTGCGCCGCCTGAGCTCGGCGCTGTCGATCCCCATCTCGCAGGCGGCAGTATCGATCAGCCGCTCCATGAAATAATTGCCCTCAGGCCGTCCGGCGCCGCGATAGGCGCCGATCGGCGGGGTGTTGGTGACAGTGCATTTCGCGAGAACCTCGACCAGCGGCGTGCGGTACATGCCGACGCTGTTCTTGCCGATGTTCAGCGTCGCCATCATCGGCCCGACCGGCGAGAGATAGCCGCCCATATTGCCGATGCCGGTGAAGCGCGTCGCCAGGAAGCGGCCGCGCGCATCGAGCGCGAGCTCGGCCTCGAACACCATGTCGCGGCCGTGATGGTCGGAGACGAAGCTCTCCGAGCGCTGGTCGGTCCATTTCACCGGCTTCTTCAGCAGGCGGGCCGCATGCAGCAGCGCGACATGCTCGGGGAAGACCGAGCCCTTCATGCCGAAGGAGCCGCCGACATGACCGGTGACCAGCCGCATCCGGCCAGCCGGAACGCCCATCGCCGCCGCGAGATTGTTGCGCAAGCCGAAGACGCCCTGGCTCGGCGCATGCAGCGTGTAGCGGCCGGCCTTGCGGTCATAGCTGGCGATCGCCGAGCGCGGCTCGATCGGGTTCACCACGACGCGGTTGTTGACGATCCTCAGGCGAGCGACATGAGCCGCACCGGCGAAGGCGGCGGCGACCTTTTGCGCATCGCCGGACTGGTAGTCGAGGACGAGATTGCCCGGCACCTCGTCATAGAGTTGCGGCGCGCCGGGGGCGAGCGCCTCCTCGCCCGAGATGACGGCGGGCAGGACGTCGATGTCGAGCGCGACCACCTCCGCGGCATCGCGGGCTTGGACCGCCGTGCGGGCGACGACCACGGCCACGGGATCGCCGACGAAGCGGACCTTGTCGGTCGCCAGCGCCATGCGCACCGGCTTGCGGATCGGCGTCCCGTCACGATTGGGCAGGTCGATCTGGCAGCGCAACGGCCCATAGCCCTGTCCGTCGAGATCGGCACCTGTATAGATTGCGACCACGCCCTTCATCGCCGTCGCCGCGGAGATATCGATGCCGTTGAGCACGCCATGCGCATGCGGGCTGCGGACGAAGGCGGCGTAGAGCTGGCCTTCTAGCGCCAGATCGTCGGTGTAGCGCCCCTCGCCACGCACCAGGACCGGATCCTCCTGCCGCGGCACCGGCTGGCCGATTCCGAACGACGCCGAGGAAAGCTCGGCGGGAGCTGCGCGCATGTTCATGACGAGGCACCACGGTGGGATATTGGGCAGATCGACGAGTAAGCCCGCGGCGGGGAGCAGAACGATCTGCCTGCCAATTGTCACATGGAAGGCGTCGTGGTTGTCAAATGCGCCCGCGTCGGGGCCGCCCCGCGTCGAGCGGTCAGTAATGGAAGGTCCAGAGCAGGCTTTCGCTCAGGCCCTTCAGCGCCTCGACCGCATCCGGACGCTCGCGCGCCAGTGTCGTGATCAACGCGTCGGCCACTGCGAAGGCCGCGGTCGGCGAGTTCGGCAGGAAGCTGTTGCGGGCCGGGGCGAAGAAGGTCAAGTCGGCCAACGGCACCAATGGCGATGACGGCCCATCCGTCAGCGCGATCAGGACGGCGCCGCGCTTCTTGGCAAATTTGGCGAGCTCCAGCGTCGCGCGTGAATAGCGCGGCAGCGAGATCGCGATCACGACATCCTCCGGCCCGGCCGAGAGCATGTGGCGAACGGCGCGCTCCGGCCCGCCTCGCGACGAGGCGAAGACGACGTCGGCGTCGAGATAGAGCGCGAGCCCGTCTTCCAGGAAGGCGCCGACATAGTGACTGGCGCCGGAGCCGACGATGAAGATCCGGCGCGCCTTCAGCATCAGGCCGATGGCACGGTTGACCGTGCCCTCCTCCAGCGTCGCGATCGCCTCGTCGAGATTGGCGGCCTCGCCCTTCAGTGTCGTCGCCATGGTGGCAAAGACCGAGCCCGCCGTAGCGCGGGCGTCGGCGAGCCCCTCCACCGGCGCGAGCGCCACTTTCAACGCCGTCGACAAGGCGGCGCGGAAATCGCCATAATTGCGATAGCCCAGCGTCCGGACGAAGCGGGTGACGGTCGCGGTCGAGGTGCCGCTTTTCTCGGCCAGGCCCTCGATCGTCACCGTCGCGGAATCGAGCGGGCTCTGCAGAACGAAATCGGCCGCCTTGCGATGGCCATCGCTCAGCGAGGGGTAGATCCGGGCGATACGATTGGCGAGATCCGTTGTCGGCTTCAGGGCGCGTGACATGGCTCTCCCGGTGATTGACGTCGGATCATTTTCATGTTTGCTACCGCGTGAAAATAAAGCTGTCAAAACCACCAGCTACGGGAACGGAGACCGACCGATGCGTCAGCGCGCATTTATCACCCTTCTGCTCGGCGCCAGCATGCTGAGTGCCAGCGTTCTCAGCACCTCTGCCATGGCGCAGACCCTGCGCATCGCGCTCGCCTCCGAGCCGACCGCCGTCGATCCGCATTATCACGACCTCACGCCCAACAATGCGCTCGCCCAGCACATCTTCGACAGCCTCGTGCTGCAGGACGAGAAGCAGGCGCTGCAGCCGGGCCTCGCCACCTCCTGGGAAAATGACGGCAAGAATCGCTGGACCTTCAAGCTGCGCCAGGGCGTCAAGTTCACCAACGGCCAGGCCTTCGGCGCGCAGGACGTCGTCTTCACCTTCTGCCGCACGCTGAAGAACGAGACCAAGGTCTCCGGCTCCTTCGCAGACATCACCGGCAACTTCGCCAAGGTCGAGACGCCGGACGCCAACACCCTGGTGATCGAGACCAAGGAGCCGGAGCCGCTGCTGCCGACCCTGCTCTCGGGCCTGCCGATCCTGTCGGCCTCGATCGTCCAGCACGGCGCCATCAGCTACGATGTCGAGAAGAACTGCGGTGTGACCGGCGCCTGGCCGGCCGTCAACAACTTCAATGACGGCTCGATGGCGATCGGCACCGGCCCGTACAAGCTGAAATCCTATGTCCGGGGATCGGCGATCGAGCTCGAGCGCAATCCGACCTATTGGGGTCAGGCCGAGCCCTGGGCGAGCGTGCGCTTCGTGCCGGTGACCAATGCCGGCCCGCGCCTCGCCGGTCTTCTCGCCGGCGATTACGACGTGATCGAGAACCCTGCCGCGCGCGACCTTGGCCGGATCAAGAGCGACAAGCGCTTCGGCTCGGTCATCACGCCCTCGACGCGGGTCATCTATTTCCAGCTCGACGTCGGTCGCGATCAGAGCCCCTTCGTCAAGGCGCCCGATGGCAACAACCCCCTGAAGGATGCGCGCGTGCGCAAGGCGATGTCGCTCGCCATCGACCGCGAGGCGATCGTCAAGCGCATCATGGATGGCGCCGCCGAGCCGGCCTACCAGTATCTGCCTACCGGCATGTTCGGCACGCTGGCGAACCCGCCCAAGCTCGCCTACGACCCAGCCGCAGCGAAGAAGCTGCTGGCCGAGGCCGGTTATCCCAACGGCTTCCAGTTGACGCTCTCGGCGACGAACGACCGTTACATCAATGACAGCCAGATCACCCAGGCCGTCGCGCAATACCTGACCCAGATCGGCATCAAGACCGAAGTCGATGCGATGACGCGCGCGATCTATTTCCCCCGTCGGGCCAAGAAGGAATTCAGTGTCGCGCTCGGCGGCTGGGGCTCCGCCACCGGCGAGGCCGCCTCCTTCCTGCGCCAGTGGCCGCCGACCCCGAACGAGACCAAGACGCTCGGCGGCTCGAACTATGGCGACTACAAGAATGACGAGTTCGACAAGGTGATCCGCGCCGCGGTTACGACGCTCGACGACAAGAAGCGCGCCGAACTGCTGCAGCAGGCGATGAAGCTCGTCCTCGACGACGGCGCCTTCATCCCATTGCACTTCGAAAGCGGCATCTGGGCTCACAAGGCCGAGCTCAACGTCGTCGGCCGTGCCGACCAGTTCATGCTCGCCATGTCGGTGAAGCCGGCGAAGTAAGCCGGCAGCCGCTCCATGGCGACAAGAACTCGCACCGTCATTCCGGGGCAGGCCGAAGGCCTGAGCCCGGAACCCATGAACACCGTCTTTCGCGGGTGGGGCTCTGCCAATCCCGTTCTTTTCCCGGGACGACCTGAGTTCATGGATTCCGGGCTCGCTGCTTCGCAGCGCCCCGGAAAGACGGCGCAATTGTTTGGGCAACCCAGATGACCGCCTTCGTCCTGCAGCGGCTGATCCAGAGCGTGCTCGTGCTGCTCGCGGTCTCGGTCGTGGTCTTCCTTGCCGTCTATGGCATTGGAGACCCGATCGAACTCCTGGTCTCGCCCTCGGCCAGTGCAGCCGAGCGCGAGGCGCTGATCCGCCGCCTCGGGCTCGATTTGCCGGTCTGGCAGCAATACCTGACCTTCATGGCCAATGCGCTGAAGGGCGATCTCGGCCGCTCCTTCGTGCATGGCGTCCCCGCGCTGCAGCTGATCCTGCAGCGTTTGCCGGCGACCTTCGAACTGGTGCTGCTGGCGATGACGCTGGCGCTCGCCGCTGGCATCCCGCTCGGCCTGATGGCGGGCCTCAATCCCGACAGCCGGAGCGCCCGGATCGTCATGGCCAGCACCGTGCTCGGCTTCTCGCTACCGAGCTTCTGGAAGGGCATGATGCTGATCCTGCTCTTTGCCGTCTGGCTCGGCTGGCTGCCGACCGCCGGGCGCGGCGAGACTGTATCGCTCCTCGGCGTTCAGACCAGCCTTTTGACCTTGGACGGGCTGCAGCACATCGCCTTGCCCGCGCTCAACCTGGCGATCCCGAACCTCGCTCTGATCATCCGGCTCGTCGCGGCCGGCACCACCGAGACCATGACGCTGGACTACGTCAAATACGCCCGCGCCAAGGGTGTGCGCCCCAGGCGCATCGTCAACCGGCATATCCTGCGCAACATCCTGATTCCGGTCGTCACCGTGGTCGGCGTCGAGTTCGGCAGCCTCGTCGCCTTCTCGACCATCACCGAGACGGTCTTCGCCTGGCCCGGCATGGGCAAGCTTCTGATCGACTCGGTCTACCAGCTCGATCGGCCGGTGGTCGTCGCCTATGTCCTGCTGGCGACGCTGCTCTTCGTCACCGTCAACTTCCTGGTCGACGTGCTCTATGCCGCCCTCGACCCACGGGTGAAGCTCGCAGGAGAGCAGGCATGAGCCTCGACACTCCGCGCCTCGCCGGCCCCATCAAGGCCGACACGCCCCTGCGCGAAAAGGTGCTGCGCCATCTGCGCAATCGCCCGACCACGCGCGGCGCCGCGATCCTGCTGGGGATCATGGTGGCGCTCGCTCTGCTCGCTCCCTTCATCACGCCGCAGAACCCGCACGATCTCGCCTCGCTCAGCGTGATGGACAACCGGCTCGCGCCGGGCGAGCAGGGCATGAGCGGCTTCACCTTCTGGCTCGGCAGCGATGCGCAGGGCCGCGATATGCTGAGCGCCATCCTCTATGGCCTGCGCACCAGCCTGCTGGTCGGCTTGGCCTCGACCATCGGCGCGCTTTCGATCGGCATCCTCGCCGGGCTCGCCGCGGCGCAGTTCGGCGGCGTGGTCGACGCCATCATCATGCGCGTCGTCGACTTCATGCTCGGCTTCCCCTCGATCCTGGTCGCGCTGGTGCTGCTCGCCTCGATCGGGCGCGGCGTCGACAAGGTCATCCTTGCGATCGTGCTGGTGCAATGGGCGCAATACGCAAGGCTGATGCGGGCGGCGGCGCTGGTCGAACGGCGCAAGGAATATATCGAGGCGGCCGTGAATTTCGGCCTGCCAACCCGCCACATCATGCTGGCGCATCTGCTGCCGAACTCGGTCGGTGCCGTGCTCGTCGTCGCCAGCATCAGCATCGCCTCCGCGATCACGCTGGAGGCGACGCTCTCCTTCCTCGGCGTCGGCGTGCCGGTGACGCAGCCTTCGCTCGGCCTGCTGATCGCGAATGGCTTCGAATTCCTGCTCTCCGGCGAATACTGGATCGCCGTCTTCCCCGGAATCGCGCTCGTGCTCCTGATCATGTCGCTCAACCTCGTCGGCGATCGCCTGCGCCGCAGCTTCAACGTGCGCGCATGAGCGAAGCACCCCTCCTTTCCGTGCGCGGCCTCAAGACCGTGTTCCATGCGCAGGACGGCGCCTGGCCGGCGGTCGACGGCGTCGATTTCAGCGTCGCCAAGGGCGAGGTCCTCGGCCTGGTCGGCGAGTCCGGCTCGGGCAAGTCGGTCACCGGCTTCTCGCTGGTGCAGTTGATCGACCCGCCGGGCGAGGTCGTCGCCGGCGAGGTGCTGTTCGACGGCGACGATCTGCGCGCCGCCTCGCAGGAGCGCCTGCGGCAACTGCGCGGCGACCGGATCGCGATGATCTTCCAGGACCCGCTGATGACGCTGAATCCGGTACTCAGCATCGGCGAGCAGATGAGCGAGGCGATCCTCGAACATCGCGCCTGCAGCCGGCAGGAAGCGCTCGCCAAGGCGGCGAAGGCGCTAGCGCGGGTCGGCATCTCCTCGCCGGAGGCGCGCCTGAAGCAGTTCCCGCACGAATTCTCCGGCGGCATGCGCCAGCGCGTCGCGATCGCGACGGCCCTCCTGAACGATCCCGATTTGATCATCGCCGACGAGCCGACCACGGCGCTCGACGTCACCATCCAGGCGCAGATCCTCTACGAGGTGCAGAAGCTCTCGCGCGAGAGCGGCGCCGCGGTGATCTGGATCACCCACGATCTCGCCGTGGTCGCCGAGCTCGCCGACCGAGTGGCGGTGATGTATGCCGGCCGCATCGTCGAGATCGGCGATGTCGAGACCGTGCTCGACCGGCCGCGCCACCCCTATACGCTCGGCCTGCTCGGCTCTTCCGCGACCATGGTCGAGCCGGGCGAGCGCCTGCACCAGATCGACGGCATGGCGCCACGCATCGACTCGCGGCCCTCCGGCTGCCCGTTCCGGCCACGCTGCAAGCGGGCCTTGCCGGTCTGCGCCGACAGCGATCCGCAGCCGCAGGCCCATGACGGCCGCACCCTGCGCTGCCACAACCCCGTGCCGGATCAGGTGGCGGCATGAGCGAGACCTTGTTCGAGCTACGCGGCGTCCGCAAATATTTCCGCGGCAAGGCCAATATGGCCGAACGCATCCTGACCGCGATCGGCCGGCACGCCCCGCCCGCGACCCTGAAGGCGGTCGACGGCGTCGATCTCAGCGTCCGCAAGGGCGAGGTGCTCGGTCTCGTCGGCGAATCCGGCTGCGGCAAGTCGACCCTGGCGCGCATCGCCACCGGCATCCTGCCGCCGACCGAGGGCGAGGTCTTCTACAAGGGTCGCTCCGCGGCGGCGCTGAAGGGCAAGGACCGGCTCGACTATCTGCTGAAAGTGCAGATGATCTTCCAGGACCCCTATGCCTCGCTCGATCCGCGCATGCGGGTCAGCCGCATCGTCGGCGAAGCGCTTTCGGTCCACAAGCTGGTGCCGAAGGCGGAGCTCGACGGCGCGGTCGACCGGGCGCTCTCAGAGGTCGGGCTCGATCTCGCCTATCGCGAGCGTTACCCGCATCAGTTCTCCGGCGGCCAGCGCCAGCGCATCGGCATCGCCCGGGCACTCGCGGTGAAGCCCGATTTCCTGGTCTGCGACGAGCCGGTCTCGGCGCTCGACGTCTCGATCCAGGCGCAGGTGATCAACCTGTTCATGGACGTGCGCGAGCGGCACGGCCTGACCTATCTCTTCGTCAGCCATGATCTCGGGCTCGTCCGCCATATCAGCGACCGCGTTGCGATCATGTATCTCGGCCGCATCGTCGAGATCGGCAGCGCGACCGCGATCTTCGCCGAGCCGGCGCACCCCTATAGCGCCGCCCTGATCAAGGCGATCCCCTCGGCTGCGCGGCGCAAGAGCAGCTTCCAGCCGCTGAAGGGCGAACTGCCCTCGCCGCTGGCCCCGCCGCCCGGCTGCCCGTTCCACCCGCGCTGCGAGCACGCCATGGCGGTCTGCCGCGAGGTCCGCCCGGACCTTGCGGAGATCGCGCCCGGCCGCAGCGCCGCCTGCCATCTGCATACGACAGCGAAAGCCGCATGACCACGCTCGTTCTCGATCCGCCGCAGGGCCGCAGCACCCTGCCCTTCATCGACCCTCGTCATCCACAGCGCCCGCTGGAGGTCAATTTCTATCGGCCGGCGTCGCACGGCCCGGAGGACGAGGTCGTCTTCGTCCAGCACGGCATGCTGCGCAATGGCGACGACTACCGCGATTTCTGGATCGACGCCGCCGAGAAGCACAACCTCTTGATCGTCGCCCCGACCTTCGGCAACGCGCATTTCCCGCAGGCCGAGGGCTACAATAACGGCCTCGTCGTCGGCGAGGACGGCACGATCGCCGCTGAAGCCGATTGGCTCTATGCCGTGCCCGCCCGCTTGTTGGCCGCCTTGCGCAAGGCCGGCGTCACCACCCGCGACAAGGTACGGCTCTTTGGCCACTCCGCCGGCGGCCAGTTCGTCCACCGCGTGCTGGCGACGCAGAGCGAGACGCCTTACGAGGTCGCCTTCCCCGCCAATTCCGGCTGGTACACGCTGCCGACGCTGGAGCGACGCTTTCCGGAGGGGCTCGGCGGACTCGGCCTCGGCGAGGCAGACCTCAAGCGCTGGCTGGCCTGGCCGATGGTGATCTTCGCCGGCGACCAGGACATCGTCACCAGCGATCCGAATCTGCCGGCGCAACCGGAGGCACTCGCGCAGGGGCCGATGCGCTATGCCCGCGCCCATTTCATGCTCGACTTCGCCAAGGCGGAGGCGGCCAGGCGCGGCCTGCCCTGCAACTGGACGCTGATCACCGTGCCCGGCATCGGCCATGACGGCGCAGCGATGTCGCGCGCCGCAGCGGCCTGGTGGTATGAGGGCCGCATCCCGTCAGTTGAAGAGCTGAAGCCTCAGGCGACGGCCGTCGCCTGAGGCTCGACCGGCTTCGCTCGATCTGCGACATCTCACCTGCGGGCATGGTGGAGGCCGATCGCGATGAAGCTGCTGCTGGCGGGTGCCACGGGACTGGTCGGCAGCCATGTGCTGGCGCAGGCGCTCGCCGATCCGCGCATCGATGCGGTGACCGCTCCAACGCGCCGCGCCCTGCCGGCCCATCCGAAGCTGCTCGCGCCCACCGTCGATTTCGAGGCGTTGCCCGAGGATGCGCCCTGGTGGGCGGCCGATACCGCGATCTGCGCGCTCGGCACGACCATCGGCAAGGCCGGCTCGCAGGACGCCTTCCGGCGGGTCGACCACGATTATCAGCTCGCCGTCGCCAAGCTCGCCAGCCGGCACGGCACGCCGGTTTTCGTCCTGAACTCGGCGCTCGGTGCCGATCCGGCCTCGCGCATCTTCTACAACCGGGTGAAGGGCGAGCTGGAACGTGACCTTGCCAGCCTCGACTTCACCTCGCTGACCTTTGTCAGGCCGGGCCTGATCGGCGGCGAGCGGAGCGAGAGCCGTCCGGCCGAGCGCGCCGCGCTTGCCCTGCTCGGCATCCTCGGCCCGGTGCTGCCGCGTGCCTGGCGAATCAATCCGGCCAATCGCATCGCCGCCGCCATGATCGAGGCCGCCATCGCCGGGACGCCGGGAACGCATGTCGTCAGCTCGGCAGAGCTCGTCTGAGCGAAACGGGGCGATGACGACTGCGGAACGCCAGGCCGATGTGATCGTGCTCGGGGCCGGCATCGTCGGCGTCAGCGCGGCCCTGCACCTGCAGGAGCGCGGCCGCAACGTGCTGCTGATCGACCGCGGAAAGCCCGGGGCCGAGACCAGCCATGGCAATGCCGGGCTGATCGAGCGCGCCTCGGTCGTCCCTTATGCCTTCCCGCGCAGCCTCGCGACCCTCGCGGCCTTCGCCTCGAACCGCTCGATCGCGGTGCGCTACCGGCCCGCGACGCTGCTGCGGATGGCGCCCTGGCTGGCGCGCTATTGGTGGAACTCGGCGCCGGATCGGCTTGACCGGCTGGGGCGCGCCATCCTGCCGCTGATCGAGCGCTGCGTCGACGAGCACCGGCACTGGACCAAGGCAGCCGGAACCGAAGCGCTGATGCGCGACGAGGGCTGGATTGAGCTCTACCGCACCCGCAGGAGCTTCCAGGAAGCCGCGAGAGCCGCGGAAGAGCTCACGTCCTACAACCTCGCCTATGATCTGCTCGACGAGGCGGCGCTGCGGGCGTACGAGCCGGGCCTGCTGCCGGGCATCGTTGCCGGCGCGGTGCATTGGCGCGATCCGGTGACCGTCAGCGATCCCGGAGCAGTGACGCGTGCCTATGCCGCCCTCTTCACCGCACGCGGGGGCCAGTTTCTGCACGCCGACGCCAGCGCTCTGCAGCATGACGGTTCGGGATGGCGGCTGCCGGCCGGTGCCGAGACCTGGCGAGCCGCGGAGGCCGTCGTCGCGCTGGGCCCGTGGTCGAACGATCTCTGCGGGCGGCTCGGCTATCGCTTTCCGCTCGCCTTCAAGCGTGGCTATCACATGCACTACGCTGCCGCCGAAAGAGTAGCCCCGCGCCACCCGGTTTGCGACGTCGAGGCGGGGTTCGTGCTGACCCCGATGGCGCGCGGCATCCGACTGACCACCGGCATCGAGCTCGCGCCGCGCGACGCTCCCTCGGATTCCTGGCAGCTCGACCAGGCCGAACGCGTCGCCCGGCGGCTCATGCCGCTGGGCCAGCGCCTCGATGCCGAACCCTGGCGCGGCGCGCGGCCCTGCCTGCCGGACATGCTGCCGATCATCGGCCCGGCGCCCCGGCATCGCGGCCTCTGGCTCGCCTTCGGCCATGCCCATCACGGCTTCACGCTCGGCCCCGCGACCGGGCGGCTGTTGGCCGAAATGATGGTCGGACAGGAGCCATTCTGCGATCCCGCGCCGTTCGCGGCGGCCCGCTTCCAGCCCTGAGCCGACCCGCCTACGCGGCCTTCTTCTCCGCCGCGTGCTGCTCTTCGCTGACGCCAGCGCGCCAGTAGCTGACGACGAGATGGGCGTCGATCTCCGGGCGCAGATACTGGCGCGCCGCCGCACGGATCTCGCGGAAGGCGGCATGCTCGCAGGCGGCCCAGAGATAGACGCTGCCTTCGCCAGCCGGCCAGTCGAGCGTCGCCAATGCGTCCGTCAGCAGGCTCGTCGAGCCCGGAGCGGCGCCGTCGCGATGCAGCCAGCGCAGGCTGAAGCCCTCCGGCATCGCCAGAAACTGGCGCTCGCCGGCATCGGCGATCTCGACCAGCGCCAACCCGGTCGCGCCGGCCGGCAGGTTTTCCAGCATACGGGCCAGCGCCGGCAGACCGGTTTCGTCGGCGAGGAAGAGATAACGTTCAGCCTGCTTCAGCCCGCGCCCGCCCGGCCCGGCCATGCCGATGCGGTCGCCGATCTGCACGCCCGCCGCAAAGGCCGACCCCGGGCCGGCATCGTCATGCAGCACGAAATCGATGGCGAGCGTGCCGGTGGCGGCATCGATCTCGCGGATCGTATATTTGCGGACCGCCGGCCGCTGCTCGGGCGGCGGCGCCTGCAGCAGGCCATCCGAGCCGATCATCGGCCAGACCGGCTCAGGCAGGCCCCCCGGCGGGATGAACAGGCGCACATGCAGCGCCTCCAGCGAATCGTAGCGGGCGAGATCATCGCCGCGGAAGCGGATGCGGCGCATATGCGGCGTCAGCTGCTCGATGCCGGCCACGGTCAGAACCCGGAAATCCGGCGGCAGCATCGGCTCGGCGCCGTCGCCGCTCCAGCGGATCGTCGGGGCAGGGCCTTGCGCCGCGAACTCGACGACATGGCTGGCGATGGCGAACTTGCTGCCTTGCAGCCGGGCAAGATCGGGCGCCTCGATGGCGACCGACAGCGCCCCCGGCTCCGCCCTCAACTCCGCCTTGCTGTCGCCGAACAGGATCGTCGTCACGCCCTCGGCCTCGCGCACCTCGGCCTCATGCTCGATGAGGTGCTCGCAAAGCGGCCGCAACACGGCAGCAGGATCAGGCAAGGCGATACGCGTTTGCGCGCGAAGCATGGTCATGGGGCTATCCTGTCGCGGCCCTGATACTCAGGGCCTTGCCTGGCCGGCGCTCTCGATCCAGAGCGGACCGTCGAGCGGGATCGCCGAGAAGCGGCGAGAGATCTCGTCCAGCGTTGCCTGCGGGTCGACATCGGCGAAGCGGTCGCGGTGGAACCATTTCGCCAGCTGTTCGATGGCGACGATGTGGAGCGGGGTGTCGTTGAAGAGGTGCCAGAGCCCATATGCACGGCCATTGCGTATCGCAGCGAGCGCGGAGAGACCGGGCCGCCCGAGCAGCGCGGCGAAGCTCTGGGTCGCGGTTTCGCTCGAGACTCCGAGCCCGAGGACAAGACCATTGAGCTTTGCCAGATGCGTACCGCCGGTCGCGACATAGATGGCGGGATCGGCGGCCAGCAATTGCTCCAGGCTGATCTGGCCGGTCGCGCCCGGCAGGATCGCGGCAGCGATGTTCCGCCCACCGGCCGCGCTGATGAAGTCGTCGAACGTGCCCTTGCCCGGCGTCGGGCAGCAATCGAAGCCGCCGGCATGGGCATGCATGAATACGGCCGGACGCTCCGCGCCGCGCACGCGTTCCTCGATCAGGCGCCGGCGCTCCTCGTAGAAGCGGATATAGGCCTCGGCCTGCTCCTCGCGGCCAATCAGCTTGCCGAGGATGCGCAGGCTCGGCAGCGTGTCGCGCATCGGCTGCAGGTAGAAATCGACGACGGCGACCTTGATGCCGGCGGCCTCGAAACGCTGGACGAGATCGCCCGGTCCGCGCCGCGTGCCAGCGAGCGACGCGCTGAGGATCACGAGATCGGGCGACAGCGACACCGCCTTCTCGAAGGAGAAGCCGTCCGGCGTCGCGCCGTCGCCAACGGTCGGCACGGCTTCGATCGCCGGGAATTTGGCGAGGTAGCGGGCATAGGCGTCGGGGTTCTGGCGGCGATGATCGGCGCCCCAGCCGGCGAGGATGCTGAGCGGATCGGGATGGATCAGGCCGAGAGCATTGAGCTGACGCCCCTGCGCCAGCACGATCCGCTTCGCAGGAGCCGACAAGGTTACGCTGCGCCCGAGCAGATCGGTCACCGTGACCGGCTCGGCGCGGGCAGGCATTACCAGCGCTGAAAGTAGCACGGCGGCGACAAGCAGCAGCCGCATCGCGAGCCGCGACGGCAGGGCGATCATGGCGAACCCTTCTGCCTGGCCTCTCCGCCAAGCGTGAACGCGACCGCGCGCGACAGCATGGCCGGGACGACCGAGATGTGGTTCTCGCCCGAAAGGACGACATGCTCGCAGGCCACCCGCCCGGACGCCGTCAGCACCTCTGCCATCTCGGTGGCGTTGTCGATCATGCGGGCCATGCGCAGGCGCGCCGCGCGCTGCGGATCGCGCAGCTCGTCACCGCTCTGCTCCTCGCCGCCGACGGTGATCAGCAGGCGCGGCATGGCCGTCGCCACGGGCGAATTCAGGAAGCGCTCGCGCGTCGCCAGGATGGCGCGCTCTTCCCACCAGATCGACGGACTGCCGGCGACATGGCTGCGGAACAGGCCGGGGCGGGAGAACAATGCGTGCAGGGCGAAGAGCCCTCCGAAGGAATGGCCGGCCAATGACAGGCGGGTTCGATCGATCGGTGCGAGCCGTTCGACCTGCGCCAGGATTCCGCCGGCGATCAGATCGAGGAAGCGGTCGGCGCCCCCCTCCGCCGGCAGGAGGTCCTGCCGCCGCCGCTCGGCATCGAACGGTCTCGCGCCGGGATAGCCGATGCCGAGGATCACAGCCGGGCCGACGCCGGAGACCTCGGGACGCCCGGCCTGCAGCCGCGCGGCGGACAGCGCGGTCGGGAACAGTGCGTCGCCGTCGACCAGGACCAGCACCGGAAAACCGCCCGGCGGTGCCGGCTCGGGCGGGATCGCGACCAGCAGCCGGTACTGCGCCCCGCTGGACGCAGTGAAGGCGAAGCCATGCGTATGCGACAGCTCGACCGGCCGAAGAGCCGGGACCTCATGCCCCTCGAAGACGAACCGCTCCGGCCGCAGCATCACGCCTGCCCTCACCAGCGATAGGACAGGGTTGCGAGGACCGTGCGGCGCAGGCCGAAGGAGCACTGCACGGTGCCGTAGCAGCCGGAGACATACTCCTTGTCGAACAGGTTCTGCGCGTTGACCTGCACCTTCCAGCCCTTCATCGCGGCGTTGGCGGCGCCCAGATCATAGCTGATCGCAGCATCGACCAGCGTGTAGTCGTCGGTGAAGAAGGTGTTGCCGGGATCGCCGGCGCCCTTGCCGACATAGCGCACGCCGGCACCGAGACCGAGGCCTGCGAACAGGCCGCTTCTGAAGGTATAGTGCGCCCAGAGCGAGGCCATGTGGCGCGGCACCACCGTCGGCCGCTTGCCGAGATCGACGCCGGTGCTCTTGGTCACCTCGGCGTCGGTGAAGGTATAAGCCGCAACGAGATCGAGATTGTCGAACACGGTCGCCCGCGCCTCGACCTCGACGCCGCGCGCCCGAACCTCGCCGGTCTGGATCTGGAAGCCGGGATTGTTGAGGTCCGCCACCTGCACATTGGTCTGGGTCAGCTGGTAGGCTGCAGCTTGCAGGAAGGCATTGTAGCCCGGCGGCTGGTATTTGAAGCCCGCCTCGTATTGCTCGCCCTCGGTCGGCTTGAACGCGATGCGGTTGAAGGTCGTCCCTGCCACAGGCTCGAACGAGGTCGAATAGCTCGCATAGGGCGCAAAGCCGTTATCGAAATTGTACATCAGCGCGACGCGGCCGGTATTGGCGGTGTCGTCCTGCTTGGTCAGCGCGCCATTGGTCATGTTGCGCGTGCGCGCCAACGCCCGGTCGAAGCGGCCACCGACCACCAGCGAGAGCCGGTCGAGCTTGATTTGGTCCTGGATATAGACGCCGTATTGCTGCTGGACCTGGCCCGTGCCGGGGATCGCCGGCACCGCGAAGGGCGTGCGGCCATAGACCGGGTTGAAGGCGTTCAACGTCTGCACCGTGCCGCCGGCGCCCGTAAAGGCGGTGCCGTCGCTCCAGTAGCCGTCGACCCCGAACAGCACCTTGTGGGTCAGCATGCCCGTGCGGAAATCGGCCTGGAGCTGGTTGTCGACGCCGAAGGTCTGCGCCTTCTCGTTCGAGGCGGTAACGCGGCGGGTGAGCGTGCGCTGGTCGGCGCCGAGCGAGGCGGCCGCGACCGTGCGGAAGCGCGATTCGAGGTCGCTGTAGCGAACGTTCTGGCGGAAGCTGAGGACATCGTTGAAGCGATGCTCGAAAGCGTAGCCGAGCGTCAGGTGGTTGCGGCTGTAGCCCTCATAGTTCGGCTCGCCCGGGAAGAAGTTGCTGCGGATCTTGCCGTTGCGATTGGGCAGCGCCGTGCCGACCGAGGGGATGAAGCCGTAGAAGCCGGTCTCCGGATCGCGCTGGAACGAGGTCAGCAGCGTCAGGCTCGTCGCGGCATTGGGCTGGAAGGTAACGGAAGGCGCGATGTAGAGGCGCTCCTCCTTGGTAAAGTCGACCTGCGTGTCGGCCGCGCGGCCGAGCCCGACGATGCGATAGAGGATCGTCTTGTCCGGGGTCACCGGTCCGCCGATGTCGAAGGCAAGCTGCTTGCGCTCGAAGCTGCCGAACTGGACCTGGACCTCGCCATGCGCGACATCGCGCGGGCGCTTGCTGACCATTTCGATCAGCCCGCCGGGCTTGACCTGGCCGAACACCACCGAGGCCGGGCCGCGGATCACCTCGACGCGCTCGAGGCCCCATGGATCGACGCTCGGCACCAGGAAGTTGACGCCGCGCTGCAATCTCAGCCCGTCGAGGAAGTTGACGAAGCCGGCGCCGGTGCCCGCCCCGCCGAAGCCGCGGATGAAGACGCTGTCATAGCGGCCCATCGACAGGCGCGTCTCGCCGAGCACGCTCGCCGAGTAGCGCAGCGCCTGGCTGACGCTCTGGGCGCCCTGGTCGTCCATCTGCTGGCGGGTGACGACGGTGACCGATTGCGGCATCTCGATCAGCGGCGTGTCGGTCTTGGTCGCGCTCTCGCTGCGCCTTGCGACATAGCCGTTGACCGGGCCGCTGGCCCGCTCGCCCTGGACCTCGATCGTGTCGAGGCTGACCGCTTCGCCGCTCTGCGCAAGCGCGGCGCCCGGCCAGGCCGCGATGAGTGCGCCGAAGGCGACGCCGGCCGCCAAAGCGGCGCGATTGCCGGTGCTGAGAACCCCGTTCATGCCGATACCCTTGCCCCTTCGCCATTCCGGCGACCCGTTGGCAGGGTTCTTTCAGGAAGCAGGTAGCGCCGGCAACGCCGTCGGCTTTCGATTGCGGCAGTATTTCTTTCGGCGCAGTTTCGAGCCTTTCCAGCTCTGAAACAGCAGCGCTCCGTCACCGCAGCGCGCTCGGCGGCATGCCGAAGCGCTTGCGGAACAGGCTGGAGAAATGCGCCGGCGTATAGCCGACGCGGAAGGCCGCCTCGGCGATGCCCGCCTCGCCCTTGGCGATCAGGGCATGCGCCTGCTGCAATCGCTGTTCCTGCAGATAGCCGAAGACGCTGGTGCCGAATTCGGCGCGGAAGGCGGAGGTCAGCTTGGTCGGGTTGAGGCCGGTGGCGCGGGCGAGCTCGGCGAGGCTCGGCGGTTCCTGCATCGCGGCGACGAGCATGTCGCGGGCGGCATGGACCTGCTCGCGCGTCCGGGCCGGGAGCCGCGCCGGCCGCAAGGGCGGCTGGCCGACGATCCGGTCGAGCGCCACGGCGGTGAGCTCCAGCGCCTTTCCCGCGAGATACAGCCGCCGCAGCGGCGCCGCCACCGGGCATTCCGAGATCTCAAGCGCGAGCGCGCAGAGTGCGGCATCGGCGGGACGCACCCAGATGCCGGCATCACCGGCTCCGGCGAGGGCGAACAGTTGCTGCATCGGCGCGGCAAATTCCCGCTCGACGAAATCGAGATCGAACTGCATCAGCACACAACGGACGACGCCGCCGCTCAGGCCGGTACGTTGTTGGACATGGTCGCCGCTGTTCGCCACGACCAGCAGGGCCGGTCCGCGAACCAGCACGGCCGGACGATCATCGAGTTCGAGAGATTGTCGCCCGTCGAGCATGACCGCGATCTTGAGGCCTCGGCGCATCGGCCCGACCACGCGTTCGCCTTCCGGAGCAGGAAATGTCCCGGCCGACAGCGACAGCTGCTGCGAGAACAGCGGAAAACCCACCAAGGATTCGTGATTGGAAAGTGGCTGGATCGAGGTCACGCGCGCAGCATAATTCAATCGCCGCCTGCCTCAAGACTTTGGCATAAGATTAAAAAGCTTCCAACCTCCGCGCCTTTCATCGCATCGAGCCTCTCTTCGATCGATATTCACGATCCGTCGCGGCTGAATGAAACGATGCGGGCAGCGGCTGGCATCACGCAGCTCGCAGGTGAGCAGCGGCGTCAGGATTGATCTTCATCCCCTGAGGTGGTTAGGTCTGGGCATGCGATTTCGGTCCGCCATCCGGGGCCTGACCCTGCGACTTAGCCGCCCGGCGCTGTGAGCGCGCCGGGGTTCAAAGGCCTGTCCATCGCATGACGGCGCAGCAAGGTCCCGAACAGGCCTGACGCCGCATCCTTCGCAAGGGTTGTCCCATGACCACGATGCCGATTTCCAAGTACCGCGCCTATGCGCCGGTCAACCTGCCTGATCGCAAATGGCCGTCGCAGGTGCTGACCAAGGCGCCGATCTGGTGCTCCGTCGACCTGCGCGACGGCAACCAGGCGCTGATCGAGCCGATGGGCGTCGATCGCAAGAACCGCATGTTCAACCTGCTGGTGAAACTGGGGTTCAAGGAGATCGAAGTCGCCTTCCCCGCCGCGTCTCAGACCGATTTCGACTTCGTCCGCTCGATCATCGAGAGCGGCGCGATCCCCGACGACGTCGCGATCCAGGTGCTGACGCAGTGCCGCTCCGAACTGATCGAGCGCACCTTCGAGGCGGTAAAGGGGGCGAAGAACGTCATCCTGCACTTCTACAACTCGACCTCGACGCTGCAGCGTGACGTGGTCTTCCGCTCCGACCGCAAGGGCATCGTCAAGATCGCGACCGATGCTGCCGCCCAGATCAAGGCGCTGGCCGCTGCGGCGCCGGAGACGAACTTCACCTTCGAATACTCGCCGGAGAGCTTCACCGGCACTGAGCTCGACTACGCGCTGGAGATCTGCGAGGCGGTCAAGGCGGTGATCCAGCCGACGCCGCAGAAGAAGCTGATCCTCAACCTGCCGGCGACCGTCGAGATGGCGACGCCCAATGTCCATGCCGACCAGTTCGAATGGTTCGGCCGCAACATCTCCGACCGCGACAGCGTGCTGCTCTCGATCCATCCGCATAATGACCGCGGCACGGCGGTGGCGGCGGCCGAGCTTGCGCTGATGGCCGGTGCCGACCGCGTCGAGGGCACGCTGTTCGGCAATGGCGAGCGCACCGGCAATGTCGACATCGTCACCATGGCGCTGAACCTGTTCACGCAAGGGGTCGATCCCGAGCTTGACCTGCGCGACGTCAACGAGATCCGCAGCATCGCCGAATATTGCACGCAGCTGCCGGTACATGAGCGCCACCCTTATGTCGGCGAGCTCGTCTACACCGCCTTCTCCGGCTCGCATCAGGACGCGATCAAGAAGGGCTTCGATGCGCAGGAGAAGCGCAACGATCCGCTCTTCCAGGTGCCCTATCTGCCGATCGATCCCAAGGATGTCGGCCGCGACTACGAGGCGGTGATCCGGATCAATTCGCAATCCGGCAAGGGCGGCATCGCCTATATCCTGCAGGCCGATCATGGCCTCGACTTGCCGCGCCCGCTGCAGATCGCCTTCTCCAAGATCGCGCAGGAGCAGATGGACGAAGAGGGCAAGGAGCTGACCAGCGCGGTGCTCTGGTCCCTGTTCAGCAAGACCTATCTGCTCGCCGACGCCCCGCTGGAACTGCTCACGCACAAGACCTTCCCTGACGCGCATGGCTCACGCACGCTGACGGCGGAATTGAAGCAGGACGGCGCGATCCGCACCATCGAAGGCGTCGGCAACGGCCCGATCGACGCCTTCGTCGACGCGCTGAAGACGACCTTTGGCGTCGAATTCTCCTTCCTCGACTATCACGAGCACGCGGTCGGCCGCGGCGCTAACGCGACAGCCGCCTGCTATGTCCAGCTTCAGGACGAGAAGGGCCGGGTCGTGCACGGCGTCGGCATCGACCCGAACATCGTCATGGCCTCGCTCAAGGCTGTGCTCAGCGGCATGCAACGGGTGATGGCTGGCCAGCAGGGCTGAGGCTCCGCCGTCTTTCCGGGGCAGGCCGAAGGCCTGAGCCCGGAACCCATGAACACCGCCCCCTCCCCGCAAGGGGGAGGGGTCCCGTTCACGTCACTTCGCCGGCAGGCCGGGCGGGTTGGTGCGCGACTGCCCGATCGCCTCGGAGGCGAGGTTCCAGCGCCCGAGTGCCTTGGCGTAGTTGCCGTTGCCGATCTGGGTGTTGACGGCGTGGGTGATCGCCTCGGCGAGGCCGGCGCCCTTGCGGGTCGTCACCGCGATCTCGGCCAGCAGAGGCCAGCCGCCTGAGAAGTTGCCGGCGAGACGGGTCTTGTTCTCCTGTGCCGCCTTGAAGCTGAGCAACGCGTTCGGGCCGAGATAGGCGTCGGCGCGGCCGGTCTCGAGCGCGAGGTAGAGCACGACGTCATCGTCATAGTACTGGACCTCGGCCGGCTTCAGCCCGTCCTTCACGTTCTGCTCGTTCCAGCGCAGCAGGATCTGCTCCTGGTTGGTGCCGGAGCCGACGATGATCTTCAGGCCGGCGACGTCGCGCGGCTCGCGAATCTGGATCTCATTGTCCTTCTTCACATAGAAACCGAGCAGGTCCTTGCGGTAGGTCGAGAAGTCGAACTTCTCCTTGCGCTGCTCGGTGACGGTGATGTTCGAGATCGCCGCATCGTATTTGCCGGAGGCGACGCCGAGCGGCCAGTCGGCCCATGAAACCGGGACGATCTCCAGCTTGCGACCGAGCGCGTCGGCGACGAGTTGGGCGATATCCGGCTCGGAGCCGACGATCGACTTGGTGTCGCTTGCATAGCCGGCAAATGGAAGGCGTCCGGTGGCGTTGGCCACGGTGAAGACGCCCTCTTTCACGAACTTGGCGTCCTTGCCGATCAGCTTGATCGCGGCATCGTCGCGCTGCGCCCGCGGCCGGCCCGGCTGTTCGGGCGAGAGGTCGATCGCCTGCTGGGCGAGGCCGAAGGAGGGCAGCAGCGCGCCGGCCGAGGCGGCGCCGAAGAGAGCGAGCGTGTTGCGTCTGGTGATCATGACTTAGCTCCTTGAGAAATGGCGGTCAGAGGACCTTGGCGAGGAATTCGCGGGTCCGGGGGTGGTCGGGCTCGGCGAGGACGCGCGCCGGCGGGCCGACTTCGAGGATTCGGCCGGCCTCCATGAAGACGACCTCGTCGGCGACCTCGCGAGCGAAGCCGATCTCATGGGTGACGATCACCAGCGTCGTGCCGGAGCGGGCGAGCTCCTTGATGACGTCGAGCACCTCGTTGACGAGCTCCGGGTCGAGCGCCGAGGTCGGCTCGTCGAAGAGCAGCACCTTGGGCTTGAGGGCGAGCGCCCGGGCGATGGCGACGCGCTGCTGCTGGCCACCGGAGAGCTGACGCGGATAGGCATCGGCCTTCTCGGCGAGGCCGACACGGGCGAGCAGTTCGCGCGCCTCGGCCAGCGCCTGCTCGCGGCTGACGCCGCGCACCGAAAGGGGTGCCTCGATGACGTTCTCGATCGCGGTGAGATGCGGGAACAGGTTGAAGCTCTGGAACACCATGCCGACATCGACGCGGCGCTTCAGGATCTCGCGTTCCTTGAGCTCGTAGAGCGTATCGCCGTCCTGGCGGTAGCCGATCAATTCGCCGTCGATGGCGATGAAGCCGGCGTCGACGCGCTCGAGATGGTTGATCGAGCGCAGCAGGGTCGACTTGCCGGAGCCGGACTGGCCGATGATCGCGGTGACGCTGCCCGGCCGCAAAGCCAGGCTGACATCGTCGAGCACCTTGAGCGGGCCGAAGCTCTTCGAGACGTTGCTGATGCGGATCTCGCCACCGCTGCGCTGCAGGCTCGCCAGCGACGGAGCCGCCACGGCGGATGAACCCGCCTGGGATGAACTGGCCTGGGCGAGTGCGGCCTCGGTCCGACGCGCCGCGGCGGCATCACGCGAGCGGCCCAAGCGCGCCAATGCCAGCCCGATCAGCGAGGGCGGCGGGTTGCGTAGCGCGCCGCGCGAATAATAGCGCTCGATATGGTGCTGGACGAAGGACAGCACGCTCAGGATGACGAGGTACCAGACCGTCGCCACCATCAGGAGCGGGATCACCTCGAGATTGCGCCGGTAGATGATCTGGATGGTGTAGAACAGCTCCGGCAGCGCCAGGATGTAGACTTGGCTGGTGCCCTTCGCCAGCAGGATGATCTCGTTGAAGCCGTTGGGCAGGATGGTGCGCATCGCCTGCGGCAGCACGATCCGCGAGAATTGCCGGCGGCGCGGCAGGCCGAGCGCGGCCGCGGCCTCGTGCTGGCCCTGGTCGACCGAGAGGATGCCGCCGCGCACGATCTCCGAGGAGAAGGCACCGGCATGCAGGGTCAGCCCCAGCACCGCCGCGAAGAACGGCGTGATCAACTGCGTCGTCGACCAGGAGGCGAAGGTGATGTCCGTGAAGGGAACGCCGAGCCAGACCGTCGAATAGAGATAGCCGAGATTGTTGAGGATCAGCAGCAGCACGATCAGGGGAATCGATCGGAACAGCCAGACATAGGCCCAAGACAGCGAGGCCAGCAGCGGCGAGCCGGAAACGCGCGCCAGAGCAAGGCCGGTCCCGAGCAGGAAGCCGAGCACCGTGCCGAGCAGGGTCAACAGCAGCGTGCGTGCGAGCCCCGCCAGCACCGGCTCGGCGAAGAACCACTCCGCAAAGACGTCCCAGCCCCAGCGCGGGTTCGAGAGCACCGAATTCGCGACAGCGAAGATGACGACGACCGCGAAGGCGGTGCCGATCGCCCGGGCCGGATAGCGTGCCGGCACGATCTTGTAGCGACTGAAATCGCGGGACGGCGGAGTGCTGCGGGCGCGCGTCGGCAGGCCCGCGAAATCGCTGGCGAGGCTCATGGCTGGAATTCGTCCCCTTGAAACTTAGGAAGCGGCGCGCTCAGGCCGCGCTGGCAGGCAACTGCTCGGCCGGTGGCCGCGGCTTATAGGCCGCGACGGCGAGGTCCTTCTCGAAGGCGAGCTTCTTGTAGACCTCGGGATCGACGGCGGGGTCGAAGAGCGGCGTGTAGCCGGTGCTGAGGTAGAGGTCCCGCGCCTCGGGCTGGCGGAAGCCGGTGGTCAGGAAGATCTTGCCATAGCCCTGGCGCACGGCCTGCGCCTCCAGCTCCTCGACGACGCGCCGCGCGAGGCCCTGGCGGCGGAAGGCGTTGTCGGTCCACATCCGCTTCAGCTCGGCGGTCTGCGCGTCATAGCGCTTGAAGGCGCCGCCGGCGATGGCGCGGCCATCGCGCAGCAGCAGGACGAAATTGCCCTCCGGCGGCGCGAACAGCGAAGCCGGATAGCGGCTCATCTCGGCGCCGGGCGGCTCGCCGAAATAGCTGCCATAGCGAGTCGCGTACTCCCAGGTCAGCTGCTCGACCAGCGGCTGGGCGAGCGGATCGAGCGGGGTGGTGTAGAAGAATTCGTCGGCCATAAGACAGCCTCTCGGAAAGCGGGATTCTGGAAACGGGTTCAGGCCTTCAGCCGGCCTTGCGCGGCACCGTGGCCGGGGCGGGGCGGGCATAGCGGCTCTCGCGGCGCGGCAGGCCGAGATGGTCGCGCAGCGTCTGGCCCGGCAGGGTGCGATGGTAGACGCCCCGCGCCTCCAGCTCGGGGATGACCAGCTCGATGAAATCGTCCAGGCCCTGCCCGATCACCGGGAAGCCGAGGATGAAACCATCCGCCGCCTGCTTCTCGACGCGCTCGATCAGGATGTCGGTGATCTCCTCTGCCGAGCCGATCAAATCGGCGCGCGGGGTCGCGGCTTCCAGCGCCGCCTCGCGCAGGGTCTGGCGCTTCAGCGCGGCGGTGCGCTTGATCCGATCGGTGGTCGAGCGGAAGCTGTTCTTGCCGATCTCGCCGAGCTCCGGGAAGGGCGCATCGAGCGGGTAGGCGCTGAAATCGTGATGGTCGAAATAGCGGCCGAGATAGGCGAGCGCCTCGTCGATCGAGACGAGATCGCGGATTGCCTGATACTTGTCCTCGGCCTCCTTGCGGGTGCGGCCGACGATCGGCCCCGCGCTCGGGAAGATCTTGACGTCGTCGGCGAGCCGCCCCTGCGCGATCGCGCTGGTCTTGATGCTGCGATAGAAGGCCTGGCCCTCCTCCAGCGAGACATGGTTGGCGAAGACCGCATCGGCATGGCGGCCGGCGAGACCGATGCCGGCATCGGAAGCACCGGCCTGGAACAGCACGGGCTGGCCCTGCGGCGAGCGCTGAATGTTGAGCGGCCCCTCGACCTGGAAGAAGCGGCCCTTGTAGCCGAGCGTGTGCAGCTTCTCGCGATCGAAGAAGCGGCCGGCCTCGCGGTCGCGAACGAAGGCGTCGTCGTCCCAGGAATCCCAGAGGCCCTTGGCGACGTCGAGATATTCATGCGCGATCTCGTAGCGCAGCGAGTGCTCGGGATGCGGGCGGCCATAATTGCGGCCCGAGCCCTCCAGCGGCGAGGTCACCGCATTCCAGCCCGCGCGCCCGCCGGAGATCAGGTCGAGCGAGGCGAATTGCCGGGCGATGGTGAAGGGGTCGCTATAGGAGGTCGAAACCGTGCCGACGAGGCCGAGCTTCTTCGTCGCCGTCGCCAACGCCGAGAGGATGGTCAGCGGCTCGAAGCGGTTGAGGAAATGCGGGATCGACTTCTCGTTGATGTAGAGCCCGTCGGCGACGAAGGCGAAGGCGATGCCGTTCTCCTCGGCCTTGCGGGCGTTGCGGATGAAGAAGTCGAGATTGACGCTGGCATCCGGCGGATTGCTGGGATGGCGCCAGGCGTTCATATGGCTGCCGGGGCCCTGCAGCATCAGGCCGAAGGTGAGACGGGTCTTGCTCATCGGGTTCTCCTGTCGGCTCAGGCGGCGAGCGCCGGCGCGTCGCCGGCGAGAAGCGTGATCGAGGCGAGGCGCTGGGCGGTCGCAGCGGCCGGCGTGTCGATGACGAATTCGGCGATGCCGAAGCTTGCGGAGAGGCCGTCGAGCTCGCGCCGGACGTCGTCGGCGGTGCCGGAAAGGATACTGGGGCGGCGGATCTCGGTGGTGAAGGAGGCGGCCCCGGCCTGGCGAGCGAACTCGGCGGCCTGCTCCTCGCTGCCGAGATTGACGCTCTGGCCATTGTCGAGCGTCAGCCTGACCACACGCAGCGGATCGGTCAGCGCCTGCGCCTCCTCGGCCGTCGCGGCGGCGAGGGCAGCGAGGCCGAACAGCGGCGGCTGCTTGGCGCCAGCATTCGCATAGGCATCGAGGCTGGCCTCGATCGCCTTCGGGTCGCCGTTGAGCTGACCAGCAAAGACGAAGCGCCAGCCGCGCTCCGCCGCGAGCCGGGCGCTGTCCGGGCTGGCGCCGAGCAGGAAGCGCTCGACCGGCGCAGGCGGCCTCGGCAAGGCCTGCGCGCCGGCGAGCGGATCGCTCGCATCGAGCGATCCGGCGAGGAAACCGTCGAGCTCCGCCAGCAAGGCTTCGAAGGAGCGGGCTCGCTCCGGGTCATGCTGGACACGCAGCGCCTTGGTCGAGAGCGGCAGCCCGCCCGGCGCCTTGCCGATGCCGAGATCGATGCGACCCGGCGCCAGCGCGGCGAGCAGGTTGAAGGTCTCGGCGACCTTGTAGGGGCTGTAATGCTGCAGCAGCACGCCACCGGAGCCGATACGGATCCGGCGCGTGCGAGCGATCAGATGCGCCACCAGGATTTCCGGCGCGGAGCTGGCGAGGCCGGGAAAGCCGTGATGCTCGGCGAGCCAGAAGCGGCGATAGCCGAGCCGCTCGGCGGCCTGAGCCAGCGCGACCGTGCGCTGCAGGGCGTCGACCGCGGTCTCGCCGTCGAGGATCGGGCTCTTGTCGAGCAGGCTGAGGGAATAGGCCATGGGATGTCTCGCCGGGATCAGATGCCGCGCAGGCCGAGCGCCGTGCGCGCCTCCTCGGCCATCCAGCCGAGGCGCTCATAGTCGCCGCGCCAATAGATGAGCGCCGCATCCTCGCCGCCGAGCCTGACCTCGCGCACCCGGCCGATGACGATGGCGTGCGAATGCCGCTCGATCAGCTCCTCGACCTCGCAGTCGAGCGTGGCCAGCGCGCCTTCCAGCAGCGGTGCCCCGGTGAGGCCCTCGCTCCAGTTCGCCCCGGCATAGCGCGCCTCGCCCTTCTCGCCGGCGCGGCCGGCGAAGCGATCGGCAATCTGCTTTTGCGTCGCGTTAAGGAAGTTGACGCCGAAGCTGCGATGGCGGGCGAGCACCGAAAAGCTCGACGAACTCAGATTGAGCCCGAACATCACCGTCGGCGGCTCGGCCGAAAGCGAGGCCAGCGAGGTCACTGTCAGGCCGGTGCGGTCCGCGCCCTGCCCGGTCGTGATCACGCTGACGCCGCCGGCGAGATGGCGCAGCGCCGCCCGGAAGCTCGGGGCTTCGGCTGGCGCAGCCGCTGCCCGACCGAACGGACGGGATGCCGTGGATGCTGGGGTGACGAGCGAGACGACTGTCATGAAGGCCTCGGCTGGCGAGAGGACGCAGCAGGGCGCGCATCGCCATTAGACGACGCTTCGGCCGGACGAGCCGGCACGCTGATGCTGCTAGGGAACGATAAGTCCTGCGGTCAGGCCGCCGGACGAAGGATCAGGAACATCGCGGCAGATTGCCGGGGCGCTCGAATTCCAAAGTACTGACCGATTTCATCGGTGCGTCTCCGCGCTCGGAGCCCACGATTTCATCGTGGTGCTTTTAGCTTTGTTGACGCGGTGCAAGCTGCTCCAGCAAATCCCGCGACCGGGCGCAGTCGTCAGCGCTCGATACTGACATTCTTCCTGCGGAAACATGCAGGGTCAATGAAATGTCTTTTCAAAGATGCGGCCGGCGAGAGGCGGAAGCGCTCGCCGCCAGCCTCTGGCACGGCAGGTTTCTGCTCTGCCGCGAGCAGCCGGTCGTTCAGGCCGCAGCGACCCGGCGCTGGCGGAACAGGCGCCAGGCCGGCGTCAGCAGGATGGCGGCGCTGAGCAAAGCGAGGATGATCGCGATCGGGGTCGAGACTAGCGCCGAGGCATTGCCGCCGGAGATGGTCAGCGCCAGCCTGAGCTGGCTTTCGATCATCGGGCCGAGCAGGAGGCCGAGCACGATCGGCGCGCTCGGATAGTCGAGCCGCTCCAGCACATAGCCGATCAGCCCGACGCCGAGCAGCACCCAGAGGTCGAACAGCGAGTTGTTGACCGAATAGACGCCGACGGTGACGAAGAGCAGGATCACCGGGGCGAGCACGATGCGCGGCAGGCGCAGCACCTGGCCGAAGATGCGCGTCGCCGCCAGGCCGCCGACGATGGCGAGCAGGACCGACGTCACCAGGAACTGCAGCATGAAGCCGTAGACGATGTCGGGATGCTCGCGGAAGAGCTGCGGGCCGGGCCTGAGGCCATGCACGAGCAGGCCGCCGAGGATGACGGCGGCGACACCAGACCCGGGAATGCCGAGCGCCAGCGCCGGGATCAGCGAGGCCGCATTGTCGGCGCCGTTGCCGCATTCGGAAGCCGCGACGCCCTCGGGATTGCCATGGCCGAATGTCTCGGGATTGCGGGCGACGCGCTTGGCCTCGTTATAGGCGAGGAAGGACGACATGCTGCCGCCGGCGCCCGGCAGGATGCCGATGATGATGCCGATGATCGAGGAACGGATCCAAACCGGGGTGAAGAAGCGCCACTGGCTGAGCGCCGAGCCCTGGCGATGCAGCTTGAGCTTGTCACCGCTCATGCCGGTCTTCACCGCTTCCTCGACGATCTGCAGCACCGGTGGCACGGCGAAGAGCCCGGTCAGCAGCACGATCGCGCTGAAGCCGTCGAGCAGGTCGAGCTGGCCGAAGGTGAAGCGCTCGGTTCCGTTCGAGATGTCCTGGCCGACGGCGCCGATCAGGAGGCCGATGCCGCAGGCGATCAGCCCTTTCGGGAGATCGTCGCCGAGCAGCGAGGAGACGGTGGCGAGGCCGAGAATGCCGAGCCAGAAATACTCGGTCGGGCCAAACAGCAGGCTGAACGAGACCAGCGGCGGCGAAAGCACGATCAGCGAGATCGAAGAGAGTACCGAGCCGATCACGCCCGAGAGCAGCGCGACCTGCAGCGCATAGGCGGCCTTGCCCTGCTGGGTCATCTTGTAGCCGTCGAGCACGGTCGCGACCGAGGCCGGCGTGCCCGGCACGCGCATCAGGATCGCCGGGATCGCGCCGCCATAGGAACCGCCATTGTACATGCCGGCCATCATGCCGAGCGCGAACAGCGGATCGAGCCCGAAGGTCAGCGGGATCAGCACAGCAAGGCCAGTGACGACGGTCAGGCCCGGCAGGCAGCCGACGACGAGGCCGGCGATCAGGCCGATGAACATGGCGAGGATGTTCATCGGCGCGAAGACGAGCGGGATGGCGTGCAGCAGCGCGTCGATCATCTGAGCTTCGCCAGCAGAGGTGAGAGGAGATCTTCCGGGATCGGGCGGCCGAGCGCGTAGACGAAGATCAGCAGGATCGAGACGACGCAGACGAGCCCGACCACGGCCGCGAGCCCCCAACGCCGGAAGCCCACCGCCGCCGGCAGGAACACGCAGAGCGCAAGGCTCGGCAGGATGAAGCCGATTAGGCTGACCGCGGCGAAATAAGCGACGAGCGCGGCTATACCGATGGCGAGGCGTGGCCCATGCTGGGCGAAGGCGCCGACCGTCGGATTACCGCGCTGGCGGCGCAGAATTTCACGTGCTGCGATCCACAGGCCAAGCACCGCCATGCCTGACGCGATCGCGACGGGATACGCCGCGCTCTCGACCGGATAGCTCGAGGCCATGGCGATGACACCGAGCGAGACCGCGACGAGCACGAGCGCGAAGACGATCTCGACCGGGCTGCGCGAACGGCCCTTGGGCGCAGCCGGCGCGCCCTCGCCGGTCACTTCCACGGCGTCGCCTTCCAGGTCGCCTCGAGATCGGTGGTGGCACGGTCGAGGAAGGCCTTGAAATCGCCGGAAGCGAGGTATTGCAGCGGGATCTCGGCCTTCTTGGCGGCGTCGAGATATTCCGGATCCTTCAGCGCCTGATCGATCGCCTTCTCCAGCTTGGCGACGACATCGGCCGGCACGCCCTTGGGCGCGGCGATGCCGCGCGAGGCGCCGACGACGACGTCATAGCCGGCTTCACGGAAGGTTGGGGCATCAGGCAGGTAGGTAGAGCGCTCGGCGCTCATCACGCCGATCACCTTGATATTGCCCTCGCGGGCGATCTGGAGCGCTTCGCTCAGGTTCATCGTCGCGGCCGGGACATGGCCGCCGAGTACGGCCTGGCGGACCGGGGCGGTGCCACCGAAGAAGGCCGGGGTGAACTTGGTGTCCGCCAAGCGCTGGAAGTTCAGCAGCGCGATGTGCTCGGAGGAGCCGCTGGCGCCGGAGGTGCCGATCACGATCGGGGTCGAGGCCTTCTTGGCGGCGTCGATCAGGTCCTTCAGCGACTGGTAGGAGCTGGTCTTCGGCACGACGAGTACGCCGGGGTCGTACACCAGATTGGCGATCGGCTGCAGGTCGCCCATCTTGAACTTGGTCTTGCCCTCGACGACCAGCGCATTGATCGCCGGGGCATTGATGAAGCCGATCGTGTAACCGTCCGGCTTGCCCTGGGCGACGGCGGTCCAGCCGATCTCGCCGCCGGCGCCGGGCTTGTTGATCACGCCGATGCGCGCGCTGCCACCGAGATATTTCTCCATATAGCGGGCGATCGAGCGCGCGGCGACGTCGGTGCCGCCGCCGGGCGCGAAGGCGACGATCATCTCGATCGGCTTCTCCGGGTATTCGGCGCGGGCGGCGCCGGTCATCAGGAGCACGGATGCGAGGGCAGCAGTGATCGACAGGCGCTTGATCATCGAGGCGCTCCTTCAGGAGGTGGAAACGGAGAGATCGGCAGGCAGGGCGTCGGCATCGGACCACTCGTCGCCGAGCAGTTCGGGCGTGTCATAGGCAACGAGCGAGCGGTAATGCGCCTCGCGATCGGCGACGAAGAGCGCACGGGCGATGCCGCGGCCGAGCCGGTCGGCGCCGGCGCTGACGGCGGGGATGTCGCCGGAGAGCTTTCCATGGCTCAGCATCGCCGGATAGTTGAAGCAGTGGATGCGCGAGAGCGCCGGGCAAGAGCCGGGCTGCTTCTCCTGGAACTCGAATGATGGGCCGAGATCGGGCGCGCTTTCCAGCTCGGGATTGTCGATCCCCTCCGGAACATAGCGATCCCTCCAGAAACGAACGAAGGGCGCGACTGCCACGAGCTCCGGCCGCTCGCCGAGATCCACCGAGAAGCCGGTGGCGAAGATCAGGAAGTCGAGCGCGTAGGTCCCCTTCGGCGTCGTCAGCGCCAGAGCGCCGTCACACTCTGCGAGAGCGAGGATCGGGCTGCCGAGATGGAAGCGGGCATTGGCATGGCGCGAGACGCGCAGGGTCGAGTCGCGCGGCGGTGGCGTCTGCGCCTTCAGCGCATAGTCGAAGAAGCGCCATTTCCATTCATCCGGCAGGCCGGCGACGCCATGGACGACGCCCTGGCTGCCGATGCCGGTGAACTTGTTGATGCGCGGCAGTTCCTTGCGGCGCACGAACAGATCGAGGCTGGCGACGCCCTGCTCCAACGCGGTCGCGGCATTGTCCATGGCCGAGGCGCCGGCTCCGACGACGCCGACACGCTTGTCCTTCAACGCTGCAAAATCGATCTCGTCGGCGCTGTGCGCCCAGAAGCGGCGGTCGACCGCCTCAGCGATCGGCGGAACCCAGGGTGCACCCAGCCCGTCGCGGCCGGTGGCGAGGACGAGATGCCTGGCAAAGATGGTGCGCGAACCACTCGCATCCGAAACCGTCAGCGCCAGCAGATCGCCCTGCGGCGTGACTGCGTCGACCGACACGCCGTTCTCGACCGGCAGCTCCAGCACCTTCCGGTACCAGACGAGATAATCCATCCACATCGGCCGCGGGATCTTGCCCAGCGCCTCCCAGGCGGCGCGGCCATGTTGCGCCTCGTACCAGGCCCGGAAAGTCAGCGCGGGCAGGCCGAGCGCCGGGCCGGTGAGCTGCTTCGGCGAGCGCAGCGTCTCCATTCTGGCATAGGTGACCCAGGGTCCCTCGCGGCCGGCGGGTGCTCGGTCGAGCACGGCGATATTCGAGAGGCCGAGCCCTTTGAGCGCGCCGGCGGCAGCGAGGCCGCACATGCCGGCGCCGACGATCACCACGTCGCGGACGCGCTGGCCTTCATGCTCGCGCGGCGGCACCCAGTCCTTGGCTGGCCATTCCAGCCATTCCAGGTCCTGGCGCAGGCGCTGCTCCAGCGCCGGCAGGCCGGTCGGGATGGATGCGACCGCATTCATGCCGCGCCCCAGACCGGCTTGGGACCGAACAGCTCCGCCATCAGCCGCTCGCGCGCCGTCGGCGGATGCTTGACGAAGCCGGGCAGCGTCTCCTGCGAGATCGCCTCCAGCGCCGCGATCAGCCCCTCGACCAGCGGCGTCGCCGGGCGGCCATAGGGCGTCACCACGCCCCAGAGGAAAGAGATCGGCACGTCGAGCTTGCGGATCGCGACGCCCTCCAGCGGCATGCCATAGGCGATGACCGGCTCGAGGATGGCGATGCCGAGCCCGGCGCGTGCCGCCATCAGCGCGGTGTTCGAGGTGTTGGCGTCGAGGAGACCGGCAGGTCGCACCCCGGCACGCTCCAGCGCCGCATCGACGCGCCGGCGCCAGCGGAAAGGGTTGGCCATGGCGATCAATCGGCGGCCCGCGACGGCGGCGAGCGGGATCGTCTCGGCCTGCGCTAACGGATCGTCGGCGCGTACCGCGACGACGCAGGACGCTTCGCCGATCCAGTGCAGCTCCAGCGCCGGATGATCGACCGGCAGGCTGGTGACGCCGATCTCGGCGACATGGGTCGCGACCGATTGCACGACCTGCTCGGCCAAGGCCGCGCGGATATGGACCTGCCCGGGAAGGGCCTCCTCACCGAGCCGCGCCAGGGCAGCCGGCAGCATGCCGGCGGCGAAGGAGGCGATCGAGGCGATTTCGAGGGAACGTGGCTTGTCTTCGGCGATCGCGGCGGCCCGCTCGCGCAATTGCCGGAGCCAGGCGATGACCGGCTCGACCTCCTGATGAAAGCGCAGGCCCTGTTCGGTCGGCGTCACCCGCGGGCCGGCGCGATGCAGCACGCTGAAGCCGAGCGTCTCCTCCAGCTCCTGGATCTGCCGGGTCAGCGCCGGCTGCGAGCGGCCGAGCAGCTTGGCGCCGCCGGTGATGCTGCCGGCGGAGAAGACTGCGGCAAAGGCTTCGAGCTGGCGCAGGTCCATGCGTTCTCGGGCTTGGATCATTATTCCTAAATCGGATGATAGATCGTAGTTGATGCAGGTCAAGCATGAAGCGTAGGCTGCACGTGATCGCTTCGCAGGCAGCCTGGGAGAGAATGTGGATGAGCAGCCCCCATCTCATCGAAACCCTGTCCGGCGCAGGCTCCGGCCTCGCCGGGGTGCTGGCCGAGCGGGCCGAGATCCTGGGCCTCAGCCAGGCCGCGCATGATGCGGTTCTGCTGCCGCGCGAGCCCGGCGGCATCAGCCATGCCGAACGCGCCGCCTTCGCCGCCCGCATGGCGCGCGCCAATGCCGACGCCTTGCTCGCCGAACACTATCGCGGTCTGCTCCGCCAGGCCGGCGAGAGCCCGGTGCTGCTCGCCATCGCCGAGGGCGCCGATCCCGTTGCGGATAGCGACACGCGGCTGCGCGCGATCACCCGCCATGTCGATCTGGTGACGCTCTCGCCCAAGGACGCGACCAAGGCCGATATCGCCGCACTGGTGACGGCGGGCCTGTCCGAGCCCGACATCGTCCGGCTGGCCGAATTGATCGCCTTCGTGAACTACCAGGCCCGCGTCATCGCCGGCTTGAGGCTGCTGGGAGCCATCGCATGAGCACCGTCGTCCACGAATTCACCGACAAGATCCCGCGCTGGTCCCCCTATGTCACGCCGGTCGTTCTCGCCGAGGCGACGCCGGAGCAACTCGACGCCATGCAGGTGACGCCGTCGAACAAGAAGATCTCGGATTACGTCCTGACGCTGGCGCATGATCCGGAATCGCTGAAGGTGCGCTCGCCTTTGTTCAACGCGATCATGTACGGCAAGGGCGGTTTGTCCTCGGCCGAGCGCGAGCTCGGCGCCACCGCCGCCTCGATCGTCAACCGTTGCGTCTATTGCGCCGCGGTCCACGCCTCACGCTTCAACGCCTTGACCAAGCGCAGCGACGTGATCGAGGAAATCTTCGCCAAGGGTCTCGACGCCGAGCTGGAAGAACATCAGCAGGCGATCTTCGATTTTGCCGGGAAGCTGTCGAAGACACCGTCGGAGGCCACGGCCGACGACATCGCCAGGCTCGCCGAGCTCGGCCTCTCCAAGGTCGAGCTGCTCGACCTGATCCTCTCCGCTGCAATCTTCGGCTGGGCCAACCGGCTGATGCACACGCTCGGCGAGCCGGTGAGAGACTGAGCGAGCCTGATCGTCATTGCGAGCGTAGCGAAGCAATCCAGGGAGACTTAGAGCGCTGCCGCCCCTGGATTGCTTCGTCGCTGCGCTCCTCGCAATGACGGTTGGCGCGCGTCAGCCCTCGCGCAACTGGCGGTGCAGTTGCGCGGATGAGAGCCCCGCCAGCCCGAGCGCCGGCAAGAGGTCGTTCTCGGCGCGGAAATTCCGCGCGCAGATCGCATCGAACAGGGCGATGCCGGCCTTATGCAGCGGCAGCTCGATGCCGGCGACGCCCCCCAGCAGCTCCAGCGGCACGAGGCCGAAGGGCACGTCCTCGGTGATGAAGCGGGTGTCGAGCGATTTCGGCCCGAGCAGTTCCGGCCGCTTGCGATAGATTTCCGCCGCCATCTCGCCGACCGGGGCCGGCTCGACCCCGAAGGAGAGCCGGTAATGGTCCTGCACGCTGCGGACCTCGAGCCCGAAGCTGCGCGCCAGCGTCAGGCGCTCGACGTCCATGGCGTCGATGATCCGCCCGACGCCCTGCGTGATCGAGCCGTAATTAGGCCAATCCTCGCCCTTCTCCGCCCGGGTCAGGTTGCCGAGCATGGTCGCCATATGGGCCGGCGGGTTGAGATTGCTCAGCATGATCGCGAGCAGATCCGGGCGCGGCTCGAACCGATCCCCAAAAAGAGCGCGGCAGAGCGCAAGCCCGGCCTCGCCATGGCGCTGCGGCAAGGTCGCGACGTCGAGCCGGGCGCGAATGCCGGAGATGTGGACGCTGCGCTTGCCGCTCTTGCGCGCGGTCAGGGCCGTCGTCGCCCAGGCAGCGATCGGCAGATCGAGCCCGCGCGCCGCCAGCAGCCGGTGCAGATAGAGCGCCGCGAAGGAGCAATGCGCGCTGACGATCACCGCCTGCCCGGCACGCAGATGCGGCGCCAGCGCCTCGAACACGGCGCGGAAGCCATTGGCCTGCACCGCGACGATGACGGCCGCGGCCCCCTCGACCGCTGCCGCGCAATCGCGGGCGAACGCGAGCGGGAATGTCCCTTCGAGCTTGCCGGTGACCGAAAGCTCTGGGCCCTCAGCGAAATCGGCTAGAGCTGTGCCGCTGGGCGACCACAGCACCGGCTGATGACCCTGCGAGCTCAGATAGGCCGCATAGCCACGCCCGATCCCACCAGAGCCGATGATCGCGACGCGCATGAAAGATGTCCTGTTCTCGTGATCGCCAATCCATCGGCCTTCCACGCCAGCGCAGCGAACCGATGGCCGCGGATTTAGTGCGGCTTGCCCCGAGACCGCAAGCCGAACAGGCCTCCGGAAAGCCGCAAGGCAAGCAGCCGGACCCGCTCAGAATTCGCCGGTTGACAGTTTTGCAATCGATTACATAATCACTTTCGAAGCGGCTCCGCAGAATGAGCCACGTTTGGGAGGAGTGCCGATCATGCGTATCAGCATCGTCGATTCACCGGTATTTTTCGACAACGCAACCGCGTTGCGGCTGCGCTGACCGCGGCGCGAAGACCCGGCCATGGTCCAGATCGGCTTCAACCTGCTGACGGTCGGCGGCTTCATCGACGAAGCGCACCTGCCCTTGTGCGAGCGCATCCGCGAGATCGGCTATGACGGGGTCGAAATCCCGGTCTTCGAGGGCGATGTCGGCCACTACGAGCGGCTCGGCCACCGCCTCGACGCGATCGGCCTGAAGCGCACCATCGTCACCATCGTCGCCGAGGACAGCAACCCGCTCTCGCCCCACCCGGCCATCCGCCAAAAGGCACGCGAGCGCCATCGCTGGGCCGTCGACTGCGCCGCGGCGCTCGGCGCCACCGTCATCGCTGGCCCCTATCACTCGCCGGTCGGCGTCTTCACGGGAGAAGGCCTGCGCGAGGACGAGCTCGCTCATCTCGCCGAAGCGCTGCACGTCATGGCGGACAACGCCGGCAAGGCCGGGATCGCGCTCTCGCTGGAGGCGATCAACCGCTTCGAATGCTACGCGCTGAACACAATGGAGGCAGCGAGTGCGCTGCATGCTCGGGTCGGGCATCCGAACTTCGGCTACATGTACGACACCTTCCACGCCAATATCGAGGAGCGCGATCCCGTAGGCGCCTACAGCCGCTACGCTCCCGAGATCAATCACATCCATCTCTCAGAGAACGATCGCGGCATCGTCGGACGCGGCCATGTGCCGTGGGCGCAGACGTTCCGCGCCATCCGCGCTACCGGCTATGACGGCTGGCTGACGGTCGAGGCTTTCGGCCGGGCGCTGCCCTCGCTCGCGGCGGCGACACGGGTCTGGCGCGACCTCTTTCCTGATCTCGACACGCTCCTCGTCGAGAGCCACGCCTTCATCCGGCGCGGCTGGGCCGAAGCCGCTGAACCCAACAAGACAGGTGCCGCGTGAGCGCCGATACGCCGGTCCTTTCGATGCGCGGCATCGGCAAGAGCTTCACCGGCGTGCGGGCGCTCGACGATGTCAGCCTCGATTGCCATTCCGGCGAGGTCCACGCCATCTGCGGCGAGAACGGCGCCGGCAAGTCGACGCTGATGAAAGTGCTGGGCGGCGTCTATCGCCCCGACGAAGGCGAAATCCTCCTGAACGGGGAGCCGATCGCCTTCCGGCATCCGGTCGAGGCGCGCCGGGCCGGGATCAGCATCATCCACCAGGAGCTGAGCCTGCTGCCCGAGCGCAGCGTCGCCGACAACATCTTCCTTGGCCTTGAGCCGACCCGTGGCGGGCTGCTCGACCGCGCCGCCATGCAGGAGGGCGCGCGCAAGCTGCTGGAGCGCGTCGGCGCCAGGGTCCAGCCCGATGCGCTAGTGAAATCGCTGTCGATCGCCGAGCAGCAACTGGTCGAGATCGCCAAGGCGCTGGCGCTCGATGCCCAGATCATCGTCATGGACGAGCCGACCGCAGCGCTCGATGAGCGCGATGCCGGCCGACTTCTGGAACTGGTCGGGACGCTCCGGCGCGAGGGCGCGGCGATCCTCTACATCTCCCACCGCATGGCCGAATTGAAGGCGATCGCCGACCGCATCACCGTGCTGAAGGACGGCAGGTTGGTCGCAACACACCCGGCCGCCGCGCTGACGCCGACGACGATCGTCAGGCTGATGGTCGGGCGCGACCTCGCCGATTTCTTCCCGCCGCCGAGTGATCCGGCCAGGCTCGGCCCGGTCGTGTTGTCGGTGCAGGGTGCCGGCAACGTCATCCTCTCCGACATCGCGCTCGACCTGCATGCCGGCGAGATCGTCGGCATCGCCGGGCTCGAAGGCTCAGGCAAAGGCGCGCTCGGCCGTGCCCTCTTCGGCGACGAACCGTTCACGCGCGGCCGCATGGTCGTCGACGGGCAGGACGGGCTGATCGCCTCGCCGCGCGCCGCCATCACGACGGGAATCGGCTTCCTCTCCGACGACCGCAATAAGGAGGGCATCGCCCCGCAGCAATCGCTGCGCGACAATGTCCTGATGACCCTGCGCGCCTTCGCGCGCCGCCTGCTGCCACCGGGATCCGGCGCGATGGCGCGCGCCGACGCCGATCGGCAGTTGACCGAAGTTGATGTGAGGGCGGCCGGCTTTGCACAAGAGATCCGCGAGCTCTCCGGCGGCAACCAGCAGAAGGTCGTGATCGGTCGCTGGCTGGCGCGCGATCCCAAGCTTCTGATTTTCCTGGAGCCGACCCGCGGGATCGACGTCGCCGCCAAGGCGGCGATCTATCAATTGATGCGCGATCTCGCCGACCGCGGCCGCGCCATCCTGATGATCTCCTCCGATCTGCCCGAGATCATCGGCGTCAGCGACCGAATCCTCGTCATGCACGAAGGCCGTATCGTCGGAGAATTGAAGCGCGGCGCCAGCGAGGAAGACGTGATGCACCTCGCGCTGGGCACCGGGACGACGGAGGCCGCGGCATGAACGCCAGCGCCGACATCGCCACCGCTCGCCCCGCGCGCGACCTGCCGGTGGCCCCGCTGCTCTTTGCCGGCTCGCTGGCGCTCTATGTCGCGACCGCGCTCGCGACCGGGCAGCACGCCTATCTCACTGGCGAGGGCTTTGTCGGTCTGACCCAGCGCATGGTCGGCCTCGGCATCGTCGCGCTCGGGCAGACGCTGGTGATCCTGGTTGGCTCGATCGATCTCTCGGTCGCCAACCTGATCAGCGTCTCGGCGGTGCTCGCTTCCTTCATCATGAAGGGCGAGCCGGCGATGATCGCCCCCGCCGTGCTGGCAGTGCTGGCGCTGTCGGCGGCTGTCGGCCTCGTCAACGGGCTGATCATCGCCCGGCTCGACGTCAATCCGCTGATCGCCACACTCGGCGTCGGGCTGATCCTGCAAGGCCTGCTTTCGGCGAGCTTCAGCAATTTCGCAGGCTCGGTTCCGGCAGCATTCCAGGCCTTCGCCTATGGCCGGATCGGCCCCCTGCCCTGGTCGGTGCTGCTGCTGTTCGTCCTGGCCTTCGCGATCTGGTTGCTGCTGGCCCGCACGCGCTTCGGCGCTCATCTCTACGCTACCGGCGGCAATCGCGACGGCGCCCGCCTGGCCGGCATCCGCACCGAGCGCGTGATGATCGGCGCACATGTGCTGTGTTCGCTCATGGCCGGCCTCACCGGGCTCTATCTCGCCAGCCGCCTGCGCGCCGGCGCGCCCTGGGTCGGCCGCGACGGCGTCTACGACCTTGAATCCATCGCCGTCGTGGTGATCGGCGGGACCTTGCTCGCCGGTGGGCGCGGCGGCGTCTGGGGCACGCTCGCCGGCGTCTTCCTGTTCGCCACGCTCGACGCCGTCTTCAACATGACCGGCATCGACGCCTTCCCGAAGCAGGTGCTGCGCGGGGCGATCGTCATCCTCGCGGTCGCCGTCTATGCGGTGCGCAGCAAGGGGCACGTCGCATGAGCGCCGTGGCCACCCGCTCCGGACCGTCAACGGCGCTGCGCTTCGCCCGCGGCGTCAATGTCGGCCTCGCCGTCTTCCTCGTGCTCTACGGTACGATCGCCGTACTGCAGCCGGGCTATTTCGAGACCGAGGGCTTCCTCAACTTCCTGCGCCGGGCCGCGCCATTGATCATCCTCGCCTGCGGCCAGCTCTTCGTCATCGCCGGCGGCGGCTTCGACCTGTCGATGGGCTCGCTGGTGACGCTCACCGTGCTCGGCGGCTCGATGCTCGCCGGCGGCAATCCCGACAACACCTGGTGGACGATCGCCGTGCTCTATCTGATCGGGCTCGGCGTCGGGCTCATCAACGGGCTGGTCGTCACCCTGCTCAAGGTGCCCTCGATCATCGCGACGCTCGGCATGCTGCTCTCGCTCAACGGCGCGGCGCTGATGTGGTCGGGCGGGGCGCCGCGCGGCTATCTGCCGGAGAATTTCCGGGCGCTCGGCCGCCTCGTCTATCGCGATGTCCCGCTGACCGGGATCATGCCGCTTTCGGTGATCATCCTCGTCGGTTTCGTCGCCATCGCCGCCTGGCTGCTGCACGCCACGGTGTTCGGCCGGCAGGTCCTGGCTGTCGGCGACAACCCGCGTGCGGCCGAGCTTTCCGGCGTGCCGGTCGGCGCGACGCGGGTGCTGGTCTTCGTGATCTCGGCCTTATCGGCGGTGACGGCGGGCATCCTGCTCGGCGGCTTCGCCGGGGTCTCGACCGCGGTTGGACAGGGACTAGAGCTGCAGGCGATCGCCGCCTGCGTCATCGGCGGGGCGCAATTGCTCGGCGGGCGCGCCAGCGTCACCGGCGCGGTCGCCGGCGCGCTCAGCCTGTTCGCCCTGTTCACTTTGCTCAACCTGATGGGCCTGCCGCAGCCGCTGCGCGAGACGGTGCAGGGCCTGATCCTGATCGCCGCGGTGGCGTCGAGCGCCTGGCGCATGCGGCGCGCCTGAGACTTCAGAGTTTTCGGAGGCGTGATCCCACGCGCTCCGCCAGAGGCCGCCAACAATGCGGCGCGACAGAGGGAGGTGAAGATGAAGACGCAGATCGGTTTGACGGCGCTGCTGGCGGCATTGTCGACGGGCGCCATCGCCCAGAACTTCAACGAC
This sequence comes from Allobosea sp., assembly GCA_035998995.1. Classification (GTDB taxonomy): domain Bacteria; phylum Pseudomonadota; class Alphaproteobacteria; order Rhizobiales; family Beijerinckiaceae; genus Allobosea. The sequence continues at coordinate 27,878 of DASYHC010000014.1, read as the reverse complement.
ACCGCCGAGTTCGAGCGTCAGAAGGCCCTGCTCACGGTCGCAGCGCAAGGTCCGGACGGCAAGCCCTGGGAGCAGAATCTCGGCGGCGAGAAGGTCGATACCGCCAAGTACAAGAAGCCCGGCCCCTACAAGCTCTGCTTCTCCAACGCTGGCGTGAACAATCCCTGGCGCGTCGTCGGCTTCACCAACATGCAGGCCGAGGTCGACGCCAACAAGGCCGACATCGCCTCGTTCACCCATGCCGACGCCGAGGGCAAGGACGACAAGCAGATCTCGGACATCAACGCCTTCGTCAACAGCGGCCAGTGCGACGCGCTGATCGTCTCGCCGAACACCACGGCGGCGCTGACTCCGGCGGTGGAAGCGGCCGCGAAGAAGCTGCCCGTCGTGGTCTTCGACCGCGGCGTCGACAGCAAGGCCCCGGTCACCTTCATCAATCCGATCGGCGGCTACGGCTTCGGCATCCAGGGCGCGAGCTTCATCGCTGAGAAGATCCCGGCCGGCGGCTCGGTGCTGGCGCTGCGCATCCTGCCCGGCGTCGACGTGCTGGAGAACCGCTGGGCCGCGGCCGAGCGCATCTTCAAGGAGAAGGGCATCAAGGTCGTCGGCGCCGAATTCACCAATGGCGACAACGCCAAGACCAAGGCGATTGTCGAAGACTACATCAATCGCTTCGGCAAGATCGACGGCGTCTGGATGGATGCCGGCGCCACCGCGGTCGCAGCGCTCGAGGCCTTCGAGGATGCCGGCAAGCCCTATCCGGTGATCAATGGCGAGGACCAGCAGGACTTCCTGCAGAAGTGGAAGAAGAACAAGCTCACCGCCATCGCGCCGACCTATCCGACCTATCAGTGGCGCACCCCGGTGATCGCGGCGATCCGCATCCTGAAGGGCGAGCCGGTCGTTGGCCCGACCTGGAAGCTGCCGCAGCCGGCGATCACGGCCGAGAACCTCGACAAGTTCGTCAACGACAAGATGCCGCCGCTGCACTATGCGCTCTGCGGCTGCGAGCAGATGGCGAACTATCCGGCCCGCTGGGGCGGCAAGTAGCGCAACACGTAACGACGCCGGTGGGCGCCCGCATGGTACGGGCGCCCACCCCTGCCCTATCGGCAGCGATTGCGGCATGATGGACGTCCTGCCTCCTCCTGCCGATTCGCTGCCGCTCTTTTCAGATCACCCATCTTGCAAGACGCAACCCCAGCCGCACCGACCATCGCCGAAGTCGCCCGCCTTGCCGGTGTCTCGACGGCGACGGTGTCGCGCGCTTTGGCACAGCCGGAGAAGGTCAAGGCGCGGACCCGCGAGCGCGTGCTCGAAGCGGTCGCGGCGACCGGCTTCGTCCCCAACGCCCAGGCCCGCAATCTGCGCCTGCAGGCGACGCGCACCGTGATCCTGCTGGTGCGCGACATCAGCAACCCGTTCTATCTGGAGATCTACAAGGGCGTCGAAGAGGCGGCGATCGACGCCGGCTACAAGGTGCTGATGGGCGATGCCCGCGACGATGACGAGCGCATCCTGCGCTATGTCGACATGGTCAGGGAGCGCCATGCCGACGGGCTGATCCTGATGGTCGGCCGCTTCCCCGAGGCACTCGCCGCGCGCGGCCGGCTGCCGCCGATCGTGGTCGCACTGGAGATGCTGCCGGGGCTCAACCTACCAACGGTCAAGGTCGACAACCACGCTGCGGCGCGCGCCGCCGTCGCCCATCTCGCAAGGCTCGGCCATCGCCGCATCGCCCATATCGCCGGCCCAATGCCGGACCCGATGAGCCTCGACCGCCGCGACGGCTATCTCGCCGGCCTCGCCGACGCCGGCATTCCGGCCGACCCCAGCCTTGTCGTCGAGGGCGATTTCGGTCTCGCCGCCGGCCGGGCCGCGGTCCGCACGCTCGATGCCCGCGGCACCAGATACACCGCCATCTTCGCCGCCAGCGACCAGATGGCGGTCGGTGCCATGGGCGAATTGCGCGCCCGCGGCCGCAACGTCCCCGACGACGTCTCGGTCGTCGGCTTCGACGACATCGTGCTGGCGGAGGCGGTGGAGCCGCAGCTCACCACGATCCATCAACCGCGCCGCGAGATCGGCCAGGCGGCGATGAAGCTGCTGATCGAACAGCTGTCGGAACGCAGCGGCCATCGCGACCTCGTGCTGCCGACGCGGCTTGTCGAGCGCGCCTCGGCGGCCGCGCCGCCCAAGCGAACTGATCGGTCCTAATAAGCTCAGGCAGCAGCGGCCGTCGCGCGCCGCGTCATGGCGGTGCAGACCGCCTTCTCCAGATCGGCCTGCCAGAACGGCTTGTTCAGCCGCAGCACCCCCGCTCCGGCGCCCGCCGGCAGATCGGCATAGCCTGTAGCGAGGATCACCGGCACATTGGGCCAGCGCTGCCCGACTTCCGTGATCAATTGCGCACCAGTCATCTGCGGCATGGCATGGTCGGTGATCAGCAAATCGATCTCGTTGTTCTCCAGCACGGACAGCGCTTCCCGCCCCGAGCTCGCCTCGATGACCTTGTGGCCGAGATCTTCCAGTAGTGCGGTGGTGTTCATCAGCACGAGCGCATCATCATCGACCGCGAGCACGGTCAGCGGGCGCGGCTCCATGGCAGTCTCCATTTTCGTCTCGACGGGCAACTGGACAGGCTCGGCCGTAGCGGCCGTCGTAGCCACCGGCAGCCAGATCTCCACGGTCGTGCCGTCGCCCGGGAGACTGTGTAGCTGCAACCGCCCGCCGAGCTGCTCGGCCATGCCATGCACCATGGAGAGGCCGAGCCCGGTACCCTTGCCGACGCCCTTGGTGGTGAAGAAGGGTTCGGTCGCTTGGGCGAGCGTTTTTGCATCCATCCCGATGCCGGTATCGGCGACCGAGAGGCGGACATAGTCGCCATCCGGCAGGCCGCTCCGATGACCGCGGCCGATATGCTCATTGACAGCTGCGACCCGCAGCACGCCGCCCTCGGGCATGGCGTCGCGGGCATTGACGGCGAGATTGAGCACGGCGGCTTCGAGCTGGTTCGGGTCGGCCGAGGCCGTCACGAGATCGGCCGGAAAATCCGTCTCGATCCGGATCAGCGGACCCAATGAGCGCTGCAGCAGATCGCCCATCTCGGCGACGAGCACGTCGACCGCGACCGGCTGCAGCGCCAACTCCTGCTTGCGGGCGAAGGAGAGCATGCGCTGCGTCAGAGAGATGCCGCGGCTCGCGCCCTTGATCGCATTGTCGATCAGGCCGAGCTGGCGCTCGTCGCCGATCTGGCGCCGGACCAGTTCGAGGCTGCCCAGCACGGCCGTGAGCAGATTGTTGAAGTCATGCGCCACGCCGCCGGTGAGCTGGCCGAGGGCCTCGATCTTCTGCGCCTGGAACAAGGCCTCGCGCGCCGCATCGAGCTCGGCCTGGACCTTGCGCTGCTCGGTCAGGTCGCGGGTGATCTTGGCGAAGCCGATGATCTCGCCGGCATCGTCGCGGATCGGGTCGATGACGACGCTCGCCCAGAAGGTCTCGCCGTTTTTGCGAACCCGCCAGCCCTCCCTCTCGGCGCTGCCATTGTCGATCGCAGCCTGGAGCGTCTTCTGCGGCTCGCCACGCTCGCGATCCTCTGGCGTATAGAACAGCGAGAAGTGCTTTCCGATGATCTCGGCGGGAGCATAGCCCTTGATCCGCTCCGCCCCGAGATTCCAGTTGGTGACGATGCCGTCGGCGTCGAGCATGTAGATGGCGTAGTCAGTGACGCCCTGCACCAGCAGGCGGAACTTCTCCTCCGAGCGCCGCAGCGCCTCATCGGCCTGGCGCCGCTCGGTCAAGTCGCGCGTCACCTTGGCGTAACCGAGCACGCGCCCGCTCGCCGGGTTGAGGATCGGGTCGATGACGACGTGGGCCCAGAAGCGTGTGCCGTCCTTGCGGACGCGCCAGCCTTCCCTCTCGAAACGGCCTTCCTCCGCGGCGATGCGCAGCGCTTGTTGCGGCAGGCCGGCGGCGCGATCCTCCTCGGTGTAGAAGCGCGAGAACGACTGCCCGATGATCTCGTGATCCTCATAGCCCTTGAAGCGGCGCGCGCCCGGGTTCCAGCTGATCACCGTTCCCTGCGGGTCGAGCATGTAGATGGCGTAATCCGTGACGGACTCCACCAGCAAGCGATAGCGCTCGGCGGTCACCGGACCTTCCGCAATCTGAAGCACGTTTGGAACCTTGATCTATGACATGTCCAACGCGCTGAACGCCGCACTCCGAAGTAGGTTCCCGGTGGGACAAAGAAAAATTGACCCAGGGTCAACGGATAGGTTTCGGCGAGACCAGGATCGCGCCTGAAGCGGCAACCACGAGCACGAGGCCGAGCCAGTCACTCGCCGCCGGCCGCTCGCCAAGTAGCAGCACGGAGCCGAGCGCGCCGACGGCCGGAACCATCAGCGTTCCCAGGCTCGCGATGCCGGCCGGGAGCCGTGCGATCACGGTGAACCAGAGGAAATAGGCGAGCGCCTGGGCACCTAGGATATGGAAGGTCAGCGCCGCCGCGACCGGTGGCGACAGGGCCTTCGGGACAGGCAGCCCTTCGAAGATCAGCATCCCGATGCCGGCAGCCGCGCCGCCGATCAGCAATTGCCAGGCAGCGATGGTCAGCGTCGGCGCCGCCACCGGCCAGCGCTTGGTGACGATGGTGCCGAGTGCCCAGCTCAGGCTGGCGAGCAAAGCGAGAGCAAGTCCCGGCGACAACTGCCCGGCCCGGATCAGAGGCAGGCCGAGACAGAGCAATCCGGCAATGCCAAGTCCCAGGCCGATCAGCCTGGGACGATCGAAGCGCTCGCCGAGCGCCGGCCAGGCCATCAGCGTCGCCCAGACCGGCATGGTGAAGGTCAGGATCGCGGCCCGAGAGGTCGGCGCCATCAACTGCGCGAAAGCGAGGAGGATATTGAAGGCGGCGATCGAGAGGATGCCGGCGACGATCAGCCTCGGCCAATGCTCTTTCGGCACCTTGAGGCTGATCCCCCGCGCCAATGCCACTACGACCAGTGCAAGGCCGGCGAAGGTCATGCCGCCGGCCCGCAAGGTCCAGGGCGCGATCTCAGTCAGCGAAATCCGGACCGCCGGCCAGTTGAAGCCCCAGAGCAGCCCGAGCAGCGGGACGAGCAGGAGCGAGCGGGCAGGCGCGGTCGGCATGTTCGGACTATGCGCGAGGAGAGATCGGCGCCGTCATGTCATTTCGAGGGAGGCTCGATGCACGGCGCGAGAACCCCTTCCCCGCAAGGGTGAAGGGAGAAGCTCAACCTTCGATCGCCTCCACCCCGCACCATTCGGCGACGAACAGCGCCATGGTGCCGGTGATGCGCTTCAGCGACGCCAGGCTGACGCGCTCGTCGAAGGCGTGGATGTTCTGCGAAATCGGCCCGTAGCAGAGCGCCGGGACCTTGTCATAGAGCGCGTAGACGCGGGTATCGAGATAGCCGGGGGTCATGAAGCTCTTCAGCGCCTTGCCGGTCGAAGCCTTGTGAGCATTGCCGAGCACGGCCTCGGCCTCGCTGCCGGGCTCGAGCACATAGCCCTCCGACCAGAAGCCGTTGAAGACGACCTTGGGCGGGTTGTTCGAGAGGAAGCTGTCCGAGCGCGCGAAGGCGAGCACCTTGGCCTCGATGCGCTTGCCGAGCTCCTCGGCCGACATCCCGGGATAGAGCCCGATGCGGCAGTCGACCCTGCACCAGCACGGCACCGAAGAGGCCCAGTCACCGCCCTCGATCTTGCCGATGTTGAGGTTGATCGGGTGGGCGATGTCCTCGAAATGCTTCCGGCCGTGCTTCTCGCGATTGAGCTCCTCTTCGAGTTCCCGCAGCGCGGCGACGACGCGATAAGCCGCATCGATCGCATTGGCACCGACGCCCATCTCGCGGACATGCACCGGGACGCCGCGGACCTCGAACTGGAACCAGAGCACGCCGGTATTGGCGCGCACCAGCATCTCCTCCTCGGGCTCGGGGATCAGCACCGCATCGGCCTCATAGCCGCGTAAGTGCGTCATCAGCGCGCCGTTGCCTGTCGATTCCTCCTCGACCACCGACTGGACATAGACGGTTCCCGCCGGCTGCAGGCCGATGCGCCGGAGCGCGTCCAGGCAATGGAGATTGGCGGCGCCGCCAGCCTTCATGTCGGCGCCGCCGCGGCCATAGAGCCAGTCGCCCTCGATCACAGGATCGAAAGGCGGATGGGTCCAGAGCTCGGCCGGGCCGGTCGGCACCACGTCGACATGGGACTGCAGGATCAGCGAGCGGCCCGTCTCCTCGCGCGGATGGTGGATGCCGACCACGATCGGCGCGTCCGAATGCGTATCCGAGAACGGCGCTCCGCCGGGGTGACGGCCGATCGCCTCGCGGTCCATGGGAAAGCGGTCCATGGTGAAGCCGCGTTGCTTCAAGGCACGGAAGATGAAGTCCTGGACGGTGTGCTCGTCGCCGCGCGTCGAGGGGAAGCGGATCATCTCCTGGGTGAAGGCGATCTGCTCGGCAAAGCCCGCTTCGACGGAGCTAAGGATGCGGTCGCGCAAGGCGGGATCGAGCGGCATGGGAGGTCTCCGAAGGTTTGTGGCATTCGCCGGCTCGTCATGGTCGGGCTTGACCCGACCATCTCGGAAACCAGCTAGCTGGTCATGAGATTCTCGGGTCCGCGCTTCGCTGCGCCCGAGAATGACGCATGGCTCACCGCCCGAACCGCTCCCCGCCGGGGACGGCGGCGAGCAATTGGCGGGTGTAGTCGTGCTGGGGGTCCGCAAAGAGCGCGGCGGTCGGGCCGCTTTCGACGATCCGGCCGCGTTGCATCACCGCGATCTTGTCGCAGATCTGCGCGGCGACGCGCAAATCGTGGGTGACGAACAGGATTGCGAGGCCGAGCCGCTGCTGGATGTCCTTGATCAGCTTGAGGATCTGCGCCTGCACGGAGACGTCGAGTGCTGAAACCGCCTCGTCCGCGACCAGCACGTCGGGTTCGAGCGCCAGCGCCCGGGCGATGCCGATACGCTGGCGCTGACCACCGGAGAACTCGTGCGGATAGCGGTCGATCGCATTGGCGGAGAGGCCGACCAGCTCCAGCAACTCCTTCGCCCGCGCCAACGCGTCCTTGCGCGATGTCCCGTGCGCGACCGGCCCGTCCGAGATGATCCGGCCGACGGTCTGACGTGGATTGAGCGAGGCGAACGGGTCCTGGAAGACCATCTGGATGCGCTTGCGATGCGGGCGCAGCGCCGCGACGGAGAGATCTGTGATGGCGAGGTCGCCGAGGGTGATGCGGCCGGAATCGGGCTCGATCAGGCGCAGGCAGCAGCGCCCGACCGTCGACTTGCCCGAACCGGACTCGCCGACGAGCCCGAGCGTCTCGCCCCGCGCCAGCGTGAAGCTGACATCATCGGCCGCCTTCACTTCCCGACCCGGGCGGAAGAAGGCACGCTTGCGATAGACCTTGCCGAGCTTCTCGACGGTCAGCACTGGCTTGCTCTCCGGCAGCGCCGGCCGCTCCGGCGGCGTCAGCGAGGGCACGGCTGCGAGCAGCTTCTGCGTATAGGAATGGCGGGGCGAGCCGAGCACCTGATCGACCGTGCCCTCCTCGACCAGAACGCCCTTCTCCAGCACGGCGATGCGGTCGGCGATCTCGGCGACGACGCCCATATCGTGGGTGATGAACAGCACCGCCGTGCCGTGCTTGTGGCGGAGATTGTCGATCAGCTTGAGGATCTGCGCCTGCGTCGTGACGTCGAGCGCGGTCGTCGGCTCGTCGGCGATCAGCAGCTTGGGCTCGAGCGCCAGCGCCATCGCGATCATCACGCGCTGGCGCTGGCCGCCGGAGAGCTCGTGCGGATAGGCCCGCGCCAATCGCTCCGGCTCGGGCAGGCCGACCTCGGTCAGCAATGCTACCGCACGGGCATAGCGCTCCGGCTTGCTCAGCAGCTTATGCGCCTCGAAGGTCTCGACGATCTGGTCCGCCACCCGCATGACCGGGTTGAGCGAGGTCATCGGCTCCTGGAAGATCATGCCGACCTCGCGGCCGCGCACGTCCTGCATCGCGTCTTCCGAGAGCGCCAGGAGGTCGCGGCCGGCGAGCTTGATGCTCCCAGCGACCGGCTTCACCGCCTTCGGCAGGAGCCCCATCACCGCATGGGCGATCATCGACTTGCCGGAGCCGGATTCGCCGACGACGCAGAGCGTCTCGCCTGCGGCGATCGCGAGCGTCGCATCCTCGACCGCATAGGGGCGGTCGGCCATCACAGGCAGAGCGAGTTTCAGGCCTTCGATCGAGAGAACGGGGGCGGCCATCATTCCCTCTCCCGGGCGAGGCGCGGGTTCATCGCATCGTTCAGCCCTTCGCCGGCGAGATTGAGCGCCAGCACGGTCAGGAAGATCGCGACGCCCGGGAAGAAGCTGATCCACCAGGCGTCGAGCAGGCGGGTGCGTCCGGCGCCGACCATATAGCCCCAGCTCATCAGATTGGGGTCGCCGAGGCCGAGGAAGGAGAGCGAGGATTCCAGCAGGATCGCCGAGCCGATCATCAGCGAGCCCATCACGATGATCGGCGCGATCGTGTTGGGCAGGACCTGGCTCCAGATGATGCGCGCGGTCGGCTGTCCGATGGTGATCGCCGCCTGGACATATTCGCGGGTCTTCAGCGAGAGCACCTCGCCGCGGACCAATCGCGCCACCGGCGGCCAACTGACCACGCCGATCGCGAGCACGATCGAGCCCAGCTTGGGCTGCAGGATCGCGACGAGGACGATGGCGAGCGCGAAGGAGGGGATGGTCTGGAAGAACTCGGTGAAGCGCATCAGTGCATCGTCGATGAAGCCGCCAGCATAGCCGGCGATGGCGCCAAGCGGCACGCCGATCAGCAGCGCTACAATCGTCGAGACCAGCCCGATCGTCAGCGAGACGCGGGCGCCATGGGCCAGGCCCGAGGCGATATCGCGGCCGAGCGTGTCGGTGCCGAGCGGGAAGCGCTCCATCACGAAGGGCGCGAGGAAGGGGCGCGCCACCGTCCGCCAGGGCGATTGCGGATAGAGCTGCGGGGCGATGATCGCGAAGAGGATCACCACGATCAGGATGGTCAGGCCAATCAGGGCGCCGCGATTGCGGGCAAAGCGCTTGAGGAAGCTCATGACACCGCCTCGATGCGCGGATCGGCCAGCCGATAGACCAGATCGGTCAGGATGTTGAAGCCGACCACCATGGCCGAGGACATGAAGAAGACGCCGAGCAGCACCGAATAATCGCGCTGCACCAGGGCATCGAACATCAGCCGGCCGATGCCGGGCCAGGCGAAGACGGTCTCGGTGAGCACCGCACCGCCGACGAGCTGGCCGGCCTGGAGCCCCGCCAGCGTCACCACCGGCAGGATCGCGTTGCGGGCGACATGGCGACGCGAGATCACGCCGGGACTGAGCCCCTTGGCGCGGGCTGTCTTGACGAAATCGGCGCCGGCGACCTCGAGCATCGAGGCCCGCATCATTCGGGCGTAGAGCGCCGTGAAGAACAGGCCGAGCGTCAGCGCCGGCAGGACGAGGTGGCTGGCGATATCGAGCGCATGGGCAAGCCCGGTATAGTTCGCGCCGATGGTCTCGTAGCCGACATTGGGTACAAGGCCGAGCTTCAGCGAGAAGACGATCTGGCTCATCAGCGCCACCCAGAACAAGGGCGTCGCATAGAAGACCAGCGCGAGCGTGGTGATGACGCTGTCCTGCCAGCGGCCGGCGCGGCGGGCGGCGAGCGCGCCCATCAGCGTGCCAAGGCCGAGCGAGACGATGAAGGCGGCGCCGGTCAGCAGCAGCGTCGCCGGCAGGCGATCGAGGATCAGGCTCAGCACGCTCTGCTGCTGGCGATAGCTGAAGCCAAGATCGAAGGTGAGATAGCCCTTGAGATAGACCCAGAGCTGGGTCAGCAGCGGCTGGTCGAGGCCGAAGCGCTCGCGCAGCTGGATCAGCAATTGCTCGTCGGCAGCGCCGGCCTCGCCGGCCAGCACCTGCGCCGGATCGCCAGGAGCTGCCCGGATCAGGAAGAAGTTCAGCACCGCAATGGCGAAGAGGACGATGATCCCCTTCGCGAGCCGGCCGGCGAGGAATTGCGCGAGGTTCATTCAGGTTCCGCTGGCGTCATTCTCGGGCGAAGCGAAGCGCAGACCCGAGAATCTCTTGCAGGAGATGCTCGGGTCAGGCCCGAGCATGACGTGATCCTGTCGGATCACGTCACTCCTTCCAGGCATCCCGGAAACCGTCGTTCACGCCGACGCCGGTGGTGACGAGGTTCTTGACGTTGCAGCGATAGATCGTCGGGAAATCCATCTCCAAGAGCCAGAGCACCGGCAGCTCGTCTGCGAGAAGCTTCTGAACCTTGGTGTAGAGCTCCTGGCGCTCCTTGTCGGTCGGCGCGATGGCCGCGTCGGCGAAGAGCTTGTCGACCTCGGGATTGGAATAGCCGCCGACATTGGCGAAGGGATTGCCCTTGGCGATGTTGCTGGTGATGTAGCTGCGTGCCACGCCCATTGCGGGGTCGCCGAGCTGGTAGAGGAAGTTGAAGTTGAGATCGAAGTCCCAGTTGCTGGCCTTCTGGGTCCAGCCGGGCACGTCGGTGTTCTCGACCTGCACCTTGACGCCGACATCCTCGAGGTTTTGCTTGATCGCCTCGGTCCAGCGCGTCCAGGTCTCGCCATAGGGCAGGTTGAGCAAACGGATCGTCTCGCCCTTGTAGCCGGAGGCCTTGATCAGCTCCTTCGCCTTCTTCGGGTCGAAGGCGTATTTCGGCACGTCGCCCGAATAGAACTTGGTCTTCGACGAGATCGGCCCGGTCGGCAGCTTGCCGAGCCCGCCCCAGACGACCTCGCGGCCGAATTCGCGGTCGATCGCGTACATCAGCCCCTGGCGGAACTGCTTGTTGCCAAGGATGCCGTTGCGGACGTTCGGCGTCAGCCAGGCATGGGGGGCGAACATCTCCCAGCCCTTGGTGGTCATGCAGGTGTTGGGCAGCTTGGAAAGGCGGGCGACGTCGTAGACGTCGACCGAGCCGCCGGTCAGCACGTCGACCTTGCCGGTCTCGTAGGCGACGGCGCGCGCCGCCGCATCCGGGATGATCTGCCAGTAGATCTCGTCGAGGTTCGGCTTGCCCTTCAGCCAGTAGTTCTCGTTCTTGACGAGATGTATATAGGAGCCCTTCTTCCACTCCTTCAGCTTGAACGGGCCGGTGCCGATCGGCGTGTTGTTGGCCGGGTTGGCGCGGTAATCGGTGCCGTCATAGATGTGCTTGGGGATCATCGGGGCGGAGGCGACCTCCTGCGTCATGATCATCGGGCCGAAGGGCTGCTTCAGCGTGATCTTCACGGTGAGGTCGTCGACCTTCTCGATCTTGTCGACCTGGGCGTTGACGATCGGGCGCCAGCGCGGATGGACCTCGCGCAGGAACTTGTCGAGAGTGAAGACGACGTCGTCGGCGGTGAACGGCTTGCCGTCATGCCAGGTCACGCCCTCCTGCAGCTTGAAGGTGTAGACCTTGGCGTCCGGCGAAACCTCCCAGCTCTTCGCCAGCGAGGGCTGCGGCTCGAGCTTCTCGTTATAGCGCAGCAGCGACTCGTAGATGTTGCCGGCGACCATGTTGGTCGGGCCGTTCTGGTTGAGTCCCTGCATCAGCATCGGCGGCTCGGGCTGGACGACGACATGGACCGTGCCGCCCTTCTTCGGTTCCTGCGCCTGCGCCACGCCGAGCGCCAGGACGGAGGCGGCGAGCGCCAGGCCAAATCTCAATCCGGTCATCGTCGTTCTCCGTTCCCAGCGCCGAGATCCGCATTACGCAACGGCCCAGGCGTCCCCGTTTTTCATTCACCGGCCAGCTCAGGCGGATCGCACCCGATCGCGCGCCCGTTGGCAAGCTCCGCCACCATGAAAGCGAGAGACAAATTCCGTGTCAAGGATTGACATGCCGTGTTATTAGGCGACACGCTCAGCAAACGAACATGCCATACCCACACTTGCGATGAACCAGAAAGACCTGGACAGGGCCGCGCAATTGCCGCCGGGCGTGCCGATCGTCAGGGCGGTCGATCGCGCCATCGCCTTGCTCAAGGCCTTCCGCCCGGAGCACCCTCGCCTCGGCCTGAGCGAACTGGCGCGGCAGGTCGGGCTCGACAAGGGCACGACGCGGCGGCTGCTGCGAACGCTCCAGCTCAACGAGCTCGTCGAATATGACGAACATTCGCAGAGCTATGCGCTGGCGGTCGGGCTGATCGAGCTCGGCGGCGCGGTCACGACTGGTCGCGAACTGCGCGACATCGCCGGGCCCTACCTGACCGCGATCGCCGAGAAGACCGGCGCCACCGCCTTTCTCTGGGTTCATATCGCCGGGCGCGGCTTCTGCGTCGATCGCGTCCGCGCCTCGCTGCCGCATGTCGATGCGACCTGGTTTGCGGTCGGCGCGCAGGCGCCACTGAACTGCGGTGGGGGCCCACGTGTGCTGCTGGCCTATCTCGACGATGAGCAGCGCCGGCAGGCGCTGTCGCTCGAGTTGCCGAAGCGCGCCCCGGCGAGCCAGACCGATCCGGATCTGCTCTGGCGCGAGGCCGACCGCATCCGGGCCCAAGGCTGGGAACTTGCCGCCGACGACTTCTTCATCGGCCTGACCGGCGTCGGCGTGCCGATCTTCGACCGGTCGGGCGCGCTCGCCGGCGCGCTCAGCATCTCCTCCCTGACCTCGATCGTCGCGCCGGAAGGGCGCCCGGTGCATCTCGATGCGCTGCTCGACGCCGCCACGCGCATCGGCGCGCGCGTGCTGCCGGATTGAAGGCGCAGGAACCGTCATTGCGAGCGTAGCGAAGCAATCCAGGGGGACGCAGCGCTGCCGCCTCTGGATTGCTTCGTCGCTAACGCTCCTCGCAATGACGGATGAGTCACCGCTCGATCCGGGTCGAGAGAATGATCGAGGACATGGTGCGCTCGACGCCTTCGAGCGCGCCGATCCGGTCGATCAGCCCGTCGAGCTCGCCGATCGAAGGCGCCACCACCACCGCGATCATGTCGAACTGGCCGCTGACCGAATGCAGCGTCCTGATCTCGGGGATCCGGCGCAATTCCGCCTCGACCCGGGCCGCGAGCTTGGGCAAGGCGGTGATCAGCACATGCGCCTTCACCTGGCCCTTTTCGTAATCCTCCGAGAGCCGCGCCGTGTAGCCGGCGATGACGCCGCGGCGCTCGAGCCGTTCGATCCGGCTCTGCACGGTGGTGCGCGACAGGCCGAGCTTGCGGCCGAGCTCAGCCACCGGCGCGCGGGCGTTCTCGGTGAGCAGGGTCAGGAGATGGCGATCTGTCGGGTCTATCGGCATAACGCCGAAAGCTTACGGCACTTCGCTGAAAAATCCCATATGAATCGTCGCGTCGCCGGCTTCTATCCGACGAGGCCCCGAGCGAATCTGTCTGACAGAAACAGATTCATCGGGGGAACCATGAAAAACGTGGTCGTCATCGGCGCCGGCAAGATCGGCGCAACCATCGCCGATCTGCTCGGCGCCACCGGGGATTACCGCGTGGTGATCGCCGACCGCTCCAACGAACAGCTCGCCGCGATCAAGACCAGCCCGACGATCTCGACCCGCCGGGTCGACATCACCGACGCCGCCGAGCTCGCCCAGGTGCTGAACGGCGCCTTCGCCGTGCTCTCGGCCGCTCCTTACGACCTGACGACGCGCATCGCCGAAGCTGCCGCGGCCCAGGGCGTGCATTATCTCGATTTGACCGAGGACGTCGCTTCGACCCGACGCGTCAAGGAACTGGCGCTGACCGCCAAAGCGGCGCTGATCCCGCAATGCGGGCTGGCGCCCGGCTTCATCTCGATCGTCGCCGCCGATCTCGCCCGCGATTTCGACCAGCTCGACAGCCTGAAGCTGCGCGTCGGCGCGCTGCCGCAATACCCGTCCAATGCCCTGAACTACAACCTGACCTGGAGCACGGACGGGGTCATCAACGAATATTGCGAACCCTGCGAGGCTATCGTCAGCGGCGAGCGCACTCTGGTTCCAGCGATGGAGGAGCGCGAGGAATTCTCGCTCGACGGCGTCACCTATGAGGCCTTCAACACCTCGGGCGGGCTCGGCACGCTCTGCGACACGCTCGCCGGCAAGATTCGCACACTGAACTACCGCACCATCCGCTATCCCGGCCATTGCGCGATCATGAAGGCGCTGCTGCAGGATCTGCGCCTTGCCGATCGCCGCGACGTGCTGAAGGATATCTTCGAGAACGCCCTGCCGAGCACGCTGCAGGACGTGGTCGTGATCTTCGTCACCGCCAGCGGCCGGATGAACGGCCGGCTGACCCAGCAGACCTATGCCAACAAGGTCTACAGCGCCGTGGTCGGCGGCGTGATGCGCAGCGCTATTCAGATCACGACGGCGTCCGGCATCTGCGCCGTGCTCGACCTGCTCGCCGAGGGCAAGCTGCCGCAGAAGGGCTTCGTCAAGCAGGAAGATATCGGCTTCGACGCCTTCCTCGCCAACCGCTTCGGCCGCGCCTATGCCCGGCCGGAAGATCTCGGCCACGCGCCCGGCGAGAGCCACGCGGCCCGCGCCGCCTGAAACTCGCGCGAAGCATATTCGCCCCCGCCCGGCAAGCGGGCCGAAGTCAGGGGACGCATGAACGGGTCCGGGCTGGCAAACACCCGGACCCACGCTACAAAACAAAAAATGGTTCCATAGGGGACGTTTTCGGGGGAACGATCGCACGATGGCCAGACGCGTCCTGATCGCGGAATTCATGCACGAGACAAACACATTCAGTGTTCAGCTCACCGATGAGGCGGTGTTCCGCCATCACGGCGTCTTCCGCGACAATGAGGTGCCCGCCGCCTTCCAGGGCACGCGGACCTCGATGGGCGCCGCCTTCGAGGCGGCCGAGAAGTTCGGCTGGAGCCTCGTCCACCCGCTTGTCACCGGAGCCAACCCCTCGGGCCGCGTCACCGACGCGGCCTTCGACCTTTTTTCCGGAATGATCCTCGCCGCCTGCGAGCGGCTCGACGGCGTGCTGCTGCATCTGCACGGCGCGATGGCGACGGAAAGTTCCGACGATGGCGAAGGCGAGCTGCTGCAGCGCATCCGCGCCAAGATCGGGCCGGATGTTCCGGTCGTCGCGATCCTCGATTTGCACGCGACGCTGACGCAAGCCATGGCCGACAACGCCAATGCGCTGATCTCCTACCGGACCTATCCGCATATCGATCAGTATGAGCGGACCTGGCAGGGCGCCGAGCTGCTGGAACGGGCGATGAAGGGCGAGATCAGGCCGCGCGTCGCGGTCGCCCGCCGGCCGATCCTCTATGCGCTCGATGGCGGGCGCACGACCTCGCCGCCGTTCATGGAGCTGCTGCGCCGCGGCGATGCGCTGGAAGCGGCCGGCGATGCGCTCGTGGTCAGCGTCCAGGCCGGCTTCTCCTCGGCCGATGTCCACGATATCGGCCCCTCCATCGCAGTCACCCATGACGATCGCGGCAAGGCGCAGGCCATTGCCGAGGAGCTGATGGACTATGCCTGGGAGCAGCGGCACTACTCCTCGATCCACTTCACCCCGCTGAAGGAGGCGATGGCCAGGGCCAAGGCGGGCGAAGGCACGCTCGGGCCGGAAGCCGGCGGCAAGCCGGTGGTGATCTCCGACTATTCCGACAATCCCGGCTCCGGCGCCTATGGCGACGCGACCAACCTGCTGCGCGCCGTGCTCGACGCCGGCCTCAGGAATGTCGGCTTCCACGCGATCCGCGATCCGGAAGCCGCGCTTGCGGCGCAGGCGGCCGGCGTCGGCAACCGCGTCAGGCTCAAGCTCGGCGGCAAGGTCGACCCGAACACCGGCGGCGGTCCGCTCGATCTCGACGCCCATGTCGTCGCGCTGACCGACGGCCATTTCATCTGCTACGGGCCGATGGCCGGTGGCGTCTGGCGCAATTACGGGCTCTCGGCCCTGCTGCGGGTCGACGATGTCGAGATCATCGTCATCACCCATAACGGCCAGGCGACCGACCTTGCCCAGTTCACCTCGCTCGGCGTCGACCCCACCCGGAAATCGACCGTCATCGTCAAGTCGATGCAGCATTTCCGCGCCGCCTTCGAGCCGATCGCGCGCGAGGTCATCGAGGTCGACACCGGCGCGCTCTCGACCAAGAACTTCAAGGAGCGGCCCTACCAGAAGGTACGCCGCCCGATCTTCCCGCTCGACGACATCTGAAAGATGGCGAGCACACCCATAGCCCTCATCCTGAGGAGCCGCGAAGCGGCGTCTCGAAGGATGTTTCAGGAGGCTCCGGAACCAGCTGGAGCATCCTTCGAGACGCAAGCTACGCTTGCTCCTCAGGATGAGGGCTGTGGGTGTTCCACCGAATTCTGAGCCATTAGGACGACAGGAAGCGACGATGACGACGGAGCGAAGCGTATGAGCGTCAAGGCCGATATCGTGCTGCGCGGCGGGCCGATCTGGTGCGGCCGCGAGGAGGGCGTGGTCGAGGCGCTGGCGCTCTGGGGCGACAAGGTGCTCGCCGCCGGCAAGGACGCCGAGATCGCCGAGCTTGTCGGTCCCGCGACCAAGGTCATCGACCTCGCCGGCCGGTTGGCGACGCCGGGGCTGAACGATTCCCACCTCCATTTGATCTCGGTCGGCCTGACCATGGACTGGGTCGATGCCCGCCCTGCCGTGGCGCCGACGCTGGACGCGCTGCTCGGTCAGATCGCCGAGCGCGCCGCGAAATCGAAGCCCGGCGAGTGGGTGCTGGGGCGCGGCTACGACCAGACCAAGCTCGACACCGGCCGCCACCCCTTCCGCGAGGAGCTCGACCGCGCCTCGCCGAACAATCCGGTGATGCTGGTCCGCACCTGCGGCCACATCTCGATCTGCAATTCACTGGCGCTCAAGCTCGGCGGCATCGACGAGACCTCGCCGACCCCACCGGGCGGGCTGATCGAGCAGCAGAACGGCCGGCTCACCGGCATGCTGGCCGAGAACGCCCGCGCCCCGGTCAAGGCCGCGATCCCGGCCCCCAGCGAGGAGCAGCTGATCGCCGCGATCGAGCGCGGCGGCAATTATCTGCTCTCGCTTGGCATCACCAGCTGCATGGATGCGGCGGTCGGCATGGTCACCGGCTTCAACGAGATCGCGGCCTATCACAAGGCCAAGCGCGACGGCCGGCTGCCGGTGCGGACATGGCTCGCTCTGCTCGGCGACGAGGGCCGCTCGATCGTGCCGCAATGCCATGAGGCGGGCCTGATCTCCGGCGCCGGCGACGAGATGCTGATGATCGGCGCAGTCAAGATCTTCCTCGACGGCTCGGCCGGCGGACGCACCGCCTGGATGAGCGAGCCCTATCTCGGCGAGGACAAGACCACCGGCGTGCAGATGCTCTCGGACGAGGATCTGGAACGGCAGGTGCTCGACGCCCATGCCAAGGGCTACCAGCTCGCCTGCCACGCCATCGGCGACGCCGCGATCGAGCAGTTGATCACCGCTTATGAAAAGGCGCTCAAGGCCCATCCCGATCCCGACCGGCGCCACCGCATCGAGCATTGCGGCTTCTCGACGCCGCAGCAGCACGAGCGGATGGTCAAGGCCGGCATCTATCCCTGCCCGCAGCAGGTCTTCATCCACGATTTCGGCGACGCCTACGTCAAGGTGCTCGGCGAGGAACGGGCGCTGCCGAGCTATCCGTTCCGGACCTGGTTCGATCTTGGACTGAAGCCGGCGACCGGCAGCGACGCGCCGGTCTGCGATCCCGACCCCTTCCCGAACTTCCACACGATGCTGACGCGCCAGACCTGGCGCGGCACAGTGATGGACGAGGCTCAGCGCGTCTCGATCGAGGAAGCCCTGCAGGCCTATACCGAATACGGCGCCTTCTCGCAGAAGCAGGAGGCCGTGAAGGGCAGGCTTGCGCCCGGCTTCCTAGCCGATGTCGCCGTGTTCTCGCGCGACCTGCTCTCGGCTTCGCCGCAAGACATCCTCAAGGATACCCGCTGCGACCTCACCATTCGCGGTGGCAAGATCGTGTACGAGCGTTCGGGCACCGCCTGAACGCGCTGCACAATGGAAACAAGAAGACAGGGCGCAAAAGCCCGCTAAGGTCTCAGATGGAACAAATACCGGCGCCGGCCAACGGCGCCGTCCTCAAAGGGTTTCACCGATAAATTGGGAGGTTTCGACGTGTTGAAAAAGCTTGCCTTCACGACCGCGCTGACATTCGCGGCCTTCACCCTGCAGGCGCAGGCCCAGGAGCCGCGTCGCGGCGGCACGATCCGCTTCACCGCGCCGTACGGGGCGTCCTTCGTCAGCAATGACAGCCATGTCTCGAACCAGATCCAGGACGAGATCTACGGCTATGCGCTGCACGGCATGCTCTACAAATGGGACGCCAAGAACGGCAAGCCGGTGCTCGACATCGCCGAGAGCGTCCAGGTCTCGGCTGACGGCAAGACCTACACCTACAAGCTGCGCGACAATGCGCTGTTCCATAACGGCCGCAAGCTGACCTCCGACGACGTCATCTGGTCCTATACCCGCATCATGGACGGGTCGAAGAACTATCCGGGCGCGCGCTATGTCGCCCGTATCGCCGGCGCGACCGATGTCCAGAAGGGCCAGGCCAAGGAAATCTCCGGCCTGAAGAAGATCGACGATTCCAGCTTCTCGATGACGCTGACCGACAAGGCCGATCCCGGCTACTTCCTGTTCCAGGCGCAGACCGCGATCCTGCCGGCCAAGGAAGCCCAGGCCGCCGGCTTCTTCGACAAGCCGATCGGCCTCGGACCGTTCAAGTTCGTCGAGCACGTGCCGGGCTCGCGCATGGCCTTCGAGCGCTGGGACAAGTACTACCTCACCGGCAAGCCCTATGCCGACAAGCTCGTGATCTCGCCGATGGGCGAGGCGGCGGCGCGTGACGTCGCCTTCCGCAACAAGGAGGTCGACGTCTCGATCCTGGGCTCGACCCAGTACGTCGCCTACAAGGCCGATCCGAACCTGTCGAAGGGCATTTTGGAGGTCGCCGAGGTCTTCACCCGCAATATGGGCATGAACCCGACATTCAAGCCCTTCTCCGACAAGCGGGTGCGCCAGGCGATCAACCACGCCATCGACAGCGAGCTGATCATCAAGCGCCTGGTCCGTGACAAGGCCTATCGCGCCTCGAGCTGGCTGCCGCTGTCCTCGCCGGCCTTCGACAAGGACGCCAAGCCCTACGCCTTCGACCCGGAGAAGGCCAAGAAGCTGCTGGCCGAGGCCGGCTACCCCGATGGCTTCGAGTTCGAATGGACCGCGACGCCGAACGAGAGCTGGGGCGTGCCGATCGTCGAGGCGACGATCCCGATGCTCGCCAAGGTCGGCATCAAGGTGAAGGTCAAGCCGGTCGAGACCTCGGCGCTCGGCGGCGTCGTCGTGGGCGGCGACTTCCAGGCCTACATCTGGTCGAACACCTCGGGCCCGGACACGCTGACGGCGCTGAAGTGCTTCCACTCCTCGACGCCGCGCTCGTCCTGCAACTACACCACCTTCAAGAATCCGGCCTATGATAAGCTGATCGACGACGCCTCGAACGAGGCCGATGCGACCAAGCAACTCGACCTCCTGAAGAAGGCCAATGCCCTGCTGCAGGAAGAGGCGCCGGTCTGGTTCTTCAACTACAACAAGGCGGTGCTGGCCTATCAGCCCTGGCTGCACGGCCTCCAGCCGAACTCGACCGAGCTCGCGCTGCAGCGCTATGAGGAGCTCTGGGTCGACACCACCTCGCCGGCCGCGAAGTAGTCCCATCCCGAGCCCCCGCCGTCGCATGGCGGCGGGGGCTTCTCCGCCTCCGCCCGTCGGCCACGCCCCGACGCTCAGGAGCCTCTTGTCATGTTGCCTTACGTCTTTCGCCGGCTGCTGCAGGCCATTCCGATCCTGCTCGCAGTTGCCGCCCTGATCTTCGTGCTGTTCAGCGTCATTCCCGGCAATTTCGCCACCAGCCAGATGGCCGACGGGCGCAGCAATATCGACGCCGCGACGATCGCGCGGATGAACGAGCAGTTCGGCCTGAACGATCCGCTGCCGCTGCGCTTCGCGAAATATGTCGGCGGCCTCGCGACCTTCGATCTCGGCGATTCCTTCCGCACCCGCCAGCCGGTGATCAACCTGATCGGCGAGCGGCTCTGGCCGAGCCTTCAGCTCGCGCTTGCGGCCATGGCCTTCGCCATCGTCATCGGCGTGCCGCTCGGCTTCCTGGCGGCGCTGAAGCCGGGGGGCTGGCTCGACATGCTTTCGATGGTCTTCGCGGTCTCCGGCCTATCATTGCCGATGTTCTGGCTCGGCCTGCTGCTGATGTACGCCTTCGCGCTGACGCTCAACTGGTTCCCCAGCTTCGGCTATGGCGACGGCGATCCGCGCTACATCGTGCTGCCGGCGATCGCGCTCGGCGTTTCGCCGCTGGCGCTGCTCGCCCGAACAGCCCGGGCCGCCGTGCTCGAGGTGATGCACGCCGATTTCGTCCGCACGGCGCGGGCCAAGGGGGCAAGCGCCTATCGCGTCATGCGCTGGCACGTGGCGCGCAATGCGCTCGTCATCGTCCTGACCACGCTCGGCCTGCAATTCGGCTCGGTGCTCGGGCAAGCGGTGGTGGTCGAAAAGCTCTTCGCCTGGCCGGGGCTCGGCTCGCTGCTGGTCGACAGCGTCACCTGGCGCGACATCCCGGCGGTTCAGGGCTGCATCCTGACGATCGTGCTCTTCTTCCTCGTCGTGAACATCGCCGTCGACGTGCTCTGCGCCGTCGTCGATCCGCGCATCAAATACAGCTAGGTCGCCCCATGAAGTTCCGTGCCAACCTCTGGATCGGCGCCACCTGCTTTGCGCTCGTCGTCGCCGGCGGTGTCTTCGCGCCCTGGCTCGCCCATACCGACCCGGTGATGGACGCCAATTTGATGAACGCGGAAGTTCCGCCCGGCTCCGAATTCTGGTTCGGCACCGATGCGCAGGGCCGCGACATCTACAGCCGCGTACTGCATGGCGCCCGCATCTCGCTGACGGTCGGTATCGTCTCGCAACTGATCAACACGTGCATCGGCGTCGCGCTCGGCCTCTCCGCAGCCTATTGGGGCGGCTGGTGGGACGATTTCGTCAACGGCCTCACCAATATGATGCTCGCCATCCCCTCCCTGATCTTCGCGCTGGCGATCATGGCGATCCTGCAGCCGGGCCTGACCAGCCTCCTGATCGCGCTCGGCCTGACCAACTGGTCGTTCACCTGCCGGCTGACGCGGGCCGCAACGCTCTCGGTCAAGCAGCTCGGCTATGTCGAGGCAGCCCGCTCGCTGGGATACGGCACTTTCCGGATCATGTTCACCCAGATCCTGCCGAACATCGCCGGCCCGATCATCGTGATCGGCACGCTCGGCATGGGCGGCGCCGTGCTGGCCGAGGCCTCTCTCTCCTTCCTCGGCCTCGGCATCCGCCCGCCCTTCCCGAGCTGGGGCTCGATGCTGTCCGACGCGCGCGACCAGATCTCGACCGCGCCGTGGATCTCGATCTTCCCGGGCCTCGCCATCTTCCTGACGGTGCTCGGCCTCAACCTGCTCGGCGACGGCCTGCGCGACATCCTCGATCCGCATTCGCAGACCCGCAAAGCCTGAGCTTTTTTCCGACGAAAGACACGACCCTTGACCGCTATCGACCTCGACGACGGCCCGCTCGAAACCACCAGCTTCATCGGCCTGAAGCCCGGCCCCAAGCTGATCGTCACCGGCGCCGTCCACGGCAACGAGCCTTGCGGGCCGACCGCTATCCGCCGCGTCATCGACGAGTGCCGGGCCGGCAAGATCAAGATCCTGCGCGGCGAGGTCACCTTCCTGCCCGTCACCAATCCCAAGGCCTTCCGCCTGAAAACGCGCGAGGGCGACCGCAATTTCAACCGCGATCTGCGCGAGCGGCCGTTGGCCAGCGATTACGAGGACCGGATCGGCAATCCGGTCTGCGCCCTGCTGCGCCAGCACGACGCCCTGCTCGACATCCACTCCTTCCGGCAGGAGGGCGAGCCCTTCGTCTTCTTCGGCCCCGGCAACAATCGCGGCGAGCTCGAACCTTTCGCACGAGCGGAGGAGGAGCTGGCGCTCGCCTCATGCCTGGGCGTTTCGACTGCGATCCATGGCTGGCTCGACAACTACGCCAGGCTGCTCGACATCCGCTCGCGCCTTCCGGTGCCGAAGCTCAACGTCACCGAGGGCTATGGCACGACCGAGTTCATGCGCTTTTGTGGCGGCTATGCGGTGACGCTGGAATGCGGCACGCATGACGATCCCAAGGCCGCCGATATCGGCTATGCCGCGATCCGCAACACGCTGGCGCAGCTCCAGCTGGTCGACGCACCCTTGCCGCAGCCCGCATTGCACGACGTGATCGAGATGGTCGAAGTCCTGCTCTGCGAGACGGAAGGCGACCGCGCTGAGACAGGCTGGCGCACCGGCGACGCGGTCAAGGCCGGAGCCACCCTCGCCCATCGCGCCGACGGCACCAGGGTGACGGCGCCTCGCGACGGCTACATCATCTTCCCGAACACCGCGCCCAAGCTCGGCGAGGCGATCTGCCATTTCGGCATCGCCAGTGATCGCGCAATGGGCCGCGCCTGACGCGGGCGTCCGTCAACGGCGGCCGGCGGCGATGAATTTGTCACCGTTCCAGACGAGCCGGCGCTGACAGCCCATATGGCCGGAGCGGCCGCAGGCGCTGCCATGCAGGGACAGCACCAGCACAGACTTGCCGCCAGCCTGAGCGAGCGACCAATCCTGGACATTGCTGCCATAAGCCTGGCGGTAGCCGCCGCCGCTCGAGATCAGAATGTCGAGCGTGCAGCCGGCAGAGCCGCAGAACGGATTGGTCGAAAACCCGCCAACGCATTCGGACTGGCCATAGTCGAGCAGGTAATCGGGCTGGCCATCGCCGTTGAAATCGGCCGTCCGCTGGAAGCCCGGCTTGAACGTCGCGCGACCGCCGCAGGTATCCCGGATCTCGGCGCGCACCTTGGCGATCTCGGCTGGAACCGCCGGCTGCGCCAAGGCGCCGGCGCCGAACTGAACAGCAAGGGATAGACCCAAGGCGAGACTGCGCCACGCTCCCATCGCTTTCCCCTTGGCAACGCCGCCATGACGCTGCGGCAGAACGCGCCATGTTGCGTCCGTCCCGGATAAAAGCAACATGCTGCGCGCATCGCTTCAGGAGTACCCATGTCCCGTCTCGTCTACGTCCTCAACGGACCGAACCTGAACCTGCTCGGCAAGCGCCAGCCGCACATCTACGGCTCGGAGACATTGGCCGATGTCGAGGATGCCTGCCGGGCGCTGGGCAAGGAGCTCGACCTTGAGATCCGCTTCCACCAGTCGAACCGCGAATACGAGATCATCGACTGGATCCACGAGGCGCGCGAGCAGGCCGTCGGCATCGTCATCAACCCTGGCGCCTTCACCCACACCTCGGTTGCGATCCTCGATGCGCTCAACGCCTTCGACGGCACGGTGATCGAGTGCCACATCTCGAATGTGCACAAGCGCGAGAGCTTCCGGCACCATTCCTACATGTCGTTGCGCGCCGACGGCGTCATCGCCGGCTTCGGCACGCAGGGCTATCTGCTCTCGCTGCGCCGGGTCGCCAAGCTCGCCGACGAGACGAAGTCCTGAACCAAGCCAGCACTCGCAAGATGGCGCCGGCCTCGCCAGCCGGCGCGGGAATCGAGATCGACAGAAAGAAAGCGACCAGCGCCGTCCTGGGCCAAATCGTACCATCTGTAGAAACAGTGAAATCCGGGCAATCAGTTTTTAGTTTACAATAACTAAAAACAACTAAGGCTGAGCGGTGACAGCAACAACGCTGCTCAGCTACAGCGACAACTTGCTTACGCCGCGCGAATGCCCTAACCGCATCTCGGCCGCGCCGATCGGCTGCTGCAACGAGAGCCCCTGACGTGACCAAAGCAAGCCTCCTCCTCGCCCTGCTCGCCGGCTGGATTCTCCTGCCGGCCAACTTCGCCTTCGCCCAGGCCGAAGCGCCGGCGGCCGAGCAGGCCGAGGATGCGGAACCGGCTCCGCGCGCCCCGGCTGCGCGGCCCGCTCCCGCGGCACGTCCTGCCCCTGTGGCGCGTCCGGCGACGGCCAATCCGCCAGCCCGCCCGGCCAACCCGCCGGCCCGGCCCGCGACGGCGCAGGCTCCGGCCGCTGCCCCGAGCGTGAGCCAGCCCGCCGCCGCGGCAGCGCAGTTGCCGAACGGCGCATCGGCGGTGAACGAGGTCTATGGCGACTGGACGGTCGATTGCCGCATCACCGACGGCCAGAAGCTCTGCCTGCTGACGCAGTCGCAGGGCGACAGCCGCACCAATCAGCGCGTCTTCGCCATCGAATTGCGGGCGCCCAAGGATGGCCGCGCCGAGGGCACGATCCTGATGCCGTTCGGGCTCAAGCTCGAGAACGGCGCCGTGCTCAAGCTCGACGAGAAGGATCTCGGCCAGGGCCTGCGCTTCTCGACCTGCGTGCCGGCAGGCTGCCTGCTGCCGGTCTCCTTCCCGACGGTCGCGACCACCGCGATGAAGGGCGGCAAGACCCTGACCGCAGCCGCGCTCAACCTGTCGAACAACGACATCGTCTCGTTCAACATCGCCCTGAACGGTTTTGGCCCGGCGCTCGACCGGCTGGTTCAGCTGTCGAACTGACGAGCAAACCGCCGCAGCGCTGCGGCGCCGAGACGGCTTCGATCATGCCCGGCGGCTATCGCCCCGAGCCGTTGACGCAGCTCATATAGGCCATATGTGCGGCCGTGCCCGGCTTGGCCCAGGTCCAGCGCTGGCGCCCGGAGCTGCGGCCCGGATCGTGCTTGATCTGCCCGCCATTGTTGAGCGCGCAAGTGCAGGCGCGCGGGTTTCCCATGCTGCGGCATTCCGGCCGGATGCCGCCTTGAGCAGATGCAGGCCCCGGCGAGCCAAGCGCGATCAGCACGGCACCGCCGAACAGAAGAGCAAGACGCATATCAAATCCCCGAGCCGCAGCTCAAGGTTGCATGGCTTGAGGTCCTGCGTCCACGGCTTCCGCTGCGGCAATCCAGCGGGCGCGCGCCAGACCGGCCGCTACTCCGGCCGGCGGCGGGCATAGAGCTCGCCGTAATTGTTCGAGCGGCCGTTCATGTCGGTCTCGCTGGTCCAATTGAGGCGGGTGAATTTCTCGACCGTCGCCGGCGTCTTGCCGACCTTGGCCCAGCTGATGATCGGACCGTGAACGGTGTCGTCCATCACCGCCTTGCCGACGTTAGTGGGCGCCTTCGGCGCCGGAGCGCCGCGCGAGGCGACCTTGCTCTTGATATAGGTGACGCGGCCCGACCCGGCGAAATGATAGTAATAGTAGTTGCCGTCATAGACCTCCCACCAGCCAAGCAGCCAGCCGGGCAGTGTGCTCCCGCCCGCCGCAGTGCCGTCATTGACCTCCCAGAACCAGTAGGGAAAAGCGCTGGCGCCGGTGGTGAAGCGCGAGTCCATGGCCTGCAGCCATTTATCGCCGTCCCAGAGTTCGACATGCGCGCTGCCCATCACCAGGATGCCGCGCTTGCCCTTGATCGACGACAGGTCGCCCTTGGGAACCGCATCCGTGCGGCCGTACTGCCAGTCGAGCCAATCGTGCAGTTCGTCGACCGACAGGATCATGTACTGCCCCATCAGATAGGTGTTCTGGCGCAGCTTGGCGCCATTCTGAGGCACGGTGTCGGCGGTACTGTTCAGCCCGAGGCTGAGCTGCATCACGCAGGATGTATTCTTCCCCTTGAGCGGTTTCTTGCCTTTGTCAGGGTCGATGCCAGACGCCCTGTTTTGCTGCTCGATCAGCTCGTTGTTCTTTTTGATCTCGCCGTTGTCTTTCTCGACCTGATCATTCCATGTTTTCAGCTGGTTCTTGATCTCGAGCGGAAAATCCTCGGCATTATACGTCTTGTAGCCGGCTCTCAACTGGTCCCAGCTCAGCGGAATCTTGGCGTAGGCCATCACACGCCTCCCGGTAAGGACCGGAGAACGATAGAACATCGCCTGGCGAATTGGCAGTGATTTCGCCGCTCGGCGGCACCGGAAAACCGTCTCGGTGCCGCCGTCTGCGTGTTGGCTGCGGTCAGATCTTGGCGCGCGGATCGTGCTTCGCGAGGCGGCCGAGCAGGTAGTCGACCTCGGCCTTCGCCGCCGCGGTCAAGCCAGGGCCCGGCTTGCGCTGCGCGTCGCTGGCGAGGATGCCGCGCTTCATCATCACATATTTGCGCACGGCGAGGCCGACGCCCTGCTGCTGCTCGTAGCGCAGCAGCGGCAGATGGGCGTCGAAGATGTCGTGCGCATCGTCGCGGCGGCCGGCCTTGCTGGCCTTGACCACGTCGATCAGCAATTCCGGGAAGGCATAGCCGGTATTGGCGCCGTCAGCGCCGCGCTCCATCTCGAAATCGAGGAAGAGCCCGCCATTGCCGGTCAGGATGGCGACCCGCCGCAGCGTCCCTTCCGCCTCGAACTTGCGCAGCGTCGAGATCTTCTCCAGGCCCGGCCAGTCCTCATGCTTCAGCATCACGCAGGACGGGTTGTCCTGGATGATCTTGCGGATCACCGCCGGCGTCATCACCACCGACAGCGTCAGCGGGTAGTCCTGGATGACGAAGGGAATATCGGCGCCGATCGCCTCGACAGCTTGCGCGTAATAGCCGGTGATCTGGTCGTCGGTGCGCAGGTTCGTCGGCGGGGCGATCATCACGCCGCCGGCGCCCAATTCCATCACCTGGCGGGCCAGCGAGCGCATCGCCGCAAAGCCCGGAGCAGAGACGCCGACGATGATCGGCTTGCCGCCCATCTTCGCCACGGCACGCTTGACCAGCCCGATCGATTCCTCCGGCTCCAGCTTGGGCGCCTCGCCCATGATGCCGAGCACGGTGACGCCATCCGAGCCGATGCCGGCATAGAAATCGAAGAGCCGGTCGGCCGAGGTCCAGTCGACGCTGCCGTCCGGGTTGAACGGGGTCGGCGCGATCGGGAAGACGCCGGAGGCTTCGGTGGTCAGACGCATGGTTTTCTCCTTGGGCCGGCCAGTCAGACGATCTTGGTGCGGACGGTGCCGACGCCGGCAATGGTGCCTTCGAGCAGATCGCCCTTGACGACGGCGGCGACGCCTTCCGGCGTGCCGGTCATGATCAGGTCGCCGGGCGCCAGCGTGACGAAGCCGGAGAGATACGAGATGGTCTCCGGCACGTTCCAGATCATCTTGGCGAGATCGGAGCTCTGGCGGACCTTGCCGTTGACCTTGAGCTCGATCAGCCCTTTGTCGGGATGGCCGGCCTTGGCGGCCGGGACGAGTTCGCCGATCGGCGCCGAGGCGTCGAAGCCCTTGCCCATGTCCCAGGGCTTTCCGGCCTTCTTGGCAGCGCCCTGCAGGTCGCGGCGGGTCATGTCGAAGCCGGCGGCATAGCCGAAGACGTGGGCGAGCGCGTCGGCCTCGGCGATGTCCTTGCCGCCCTTCCCGATCGCGACGACCAGCTCCATCTCGTGGTGGAGATCGGCGGTCTTGGGAGGATACGGCATGTCGGCGCCGCCGGTTAGCACGGCGTCGGACGGCTTGGTGAAGAAGAACGGCTCCTCGCGATCGGGATCGCCGCCCATCTCGCGGGTGTGCTCGGCGTAGTTGCGGCCGACGCAGAAGATCCGGCGCACCGGGAAGAGCCCGCCGCCGGCCACGGGGATGGCGGCGACCTTCGGCTGATCGATGACATAGCTGGACATGGGCGCGCCCCGTTCGAGAAATCCGGGAGCGTTCATGCGGGAGCGCGCCCGCCGGGGCAAGTGTCCCGTGTCGCTGGAGGGGGCTGCGCGGCGGTCACATCGTCATTGCGAGGAGCGTCAGCG
>DASYHC010000002.1:0-12026 GCA_035998995.1 Allobosea sp. | reverse complement strand
GACCTCCTGCGCCGTATGGGTATGGCGGATGAAGACGATGTCGGTGCGGTCATAGCGCCGCTTCAGGAACAGGTGCAGCAGCACGAAGAAGCGCTTGGCCAGGTCCTTCTCGCGTTCGCCCATCGAGCCGGAGACGTCCATCAGGCAGAACATCACCGCATTCGCATTCGGCAGGGGTTGCGCCTCGAAGCGGTTGAAGCGGATGTCGACGGGATCGACGAAGCCGATCACCCGGCGCCGACGCTCCAGCCGGTCGAGCTCGGCACGCAGGGCTGCGGCCTTGGCGCGGGCCGCATCCGTTCCGTCGGCTTCGATCTTCGCCAGTTCGTCGAGGATCGCCTCGACCTCCGCGCGCTTGGGCCGCTGCAGGGCGATGCGGCGGCCATGGCTGTTGCGCATGGTGCGGGCGATGTTGATGTTGGTCGGCGACCCGCCGGTCGAATATCCGGCTCGCCTCGGCTTGAACGATAGGATCTCCTTGAGGCTGAGCTTGACCATGTCGGGCAATTCGAGGTCCTCGAAGAACAGGTCAAGCACCTCCTCGCGCGAGAGCACGAAGCGGAAATCGTCCTCAGCGGGCCCTTGACCGGGCGACGATCCCGCTCCGCCGCCCTGGCCCGGTTTCTGTACCTTGTCGCCCGGCGAAAACTGCTTGTTCCCGGGCAGGACGTGCTGGCGCCGGCCGCTGTTCCTGGCGTCTCGGAAGCTCGGCTCGCCCGTGCCCTTCGCCGGCAGCGAAACCGCATGCTCCCCATCCGCATCGGCGATCTTGCCGGAGCGGATCTGTTCCTGGACGCTGCGCTTCAGCTCCGCCCGCACGCGGTGCAGGAAGCGCTGGCGGTTGCCCAGGCTCTTGTCCTTCGGGTTCAGCCGGCGGTCGATGAAGATCGGCATGCCACGCTCCGCCGGTGTTCAGCCCGCCTTGTTGACGCGCATATACCAGTCCACTAGGCGCCGGACTTGGCGCTCGGTATAGCCGCGCTCGACCATGCGCTGCACGAAGCCGTGATGGCGCTTCTCGGTCACGCTGTCCTGCTTCGAGCCGAAGCTGATCACCGGCAGCAGGTCCTCGACCTGGCCGAACATCCGCTTCTCGATCACCTCGCGCAGCTTCTCATAGCTGGTCCAGGATGGGTTGCGGCCGCTGTTCCTGGCCCTGGCGCGCAAGGTGAACTTCACGACTTCGTTGCGGAAGTCCTTGGGATTGGCGATGCCGGCCGGCTTCTCGATCTGCGACAATTCATTGTCGAGGACCTGCCGGTTGAGGAGCTGGCCGGTATCGGGATCCTTGTAGTCCTGATCCTCGACCCAGGCGTCGGCATAGGCGATGTAGCGGTCGAACAGGTTCTGGCCGTATTCGCCATAGGATTCCAGATAGGCCTTCTGGATCTCGTGTCCGATGAATTCCGCGTATCGTGTCGCCAGCTCCGACTTGATGAAGTCGAGATAGGCCGCCTCCGTCTCCTTTGCGAACTGCTCACGCTTGATCGCGCCCTCCAGGATATACATCAGGTGGACGGGGTCGGCGGCGAGTTCCTCGGTGTCGTAGTTGAAGGTCTGCGACAGGATCTTGAACGCAAAGCGCGTGCTGACGCCGGTCATGCCCTCGTCGACCCCGGCGGCGTCGCGATACTCCTGGATCGCCTTGGCCTTGGGCTCGACCTCCTTCAGGTTCTCGCCGTCATAGACGCGCATCTTGGTGTAGAGCGGCGAATTCTCGAACTCCGCCAGCCGGGTCGAGACCGAGAAGCGACTGAGGAGATCGAGCACTTCCGGCGCGCAGGGGCTGCCGGCCAGCTCGCTTTCGCGCAACAGCTTCTCGTAGATCTGCCGCTCTTCGGTGATGCGCAGGCAATAGGGCACCTTGACCACCAGGATGCGGTCGAGGAACGCCTCATTGTTCCGGTTGTTCTTGAACTGGAGCCACTCGGACTCGTTCGAGTGCGCCAGGATGATGCCCTGATAGGGGAAGGCGCCGAAGTTCTCAGTGCCATTGTAGCTGCCTTCCTGGGTCGCGGTCAGCAGCGGGTGCAGCACCTTGATCGGCGCTTTGAACATCTCGACGAATTCGAGCAGGCCCTGGGTCGTCCGGTTGAGGCCTCCGCTATAGGAATAGGCATCCGGGTCCGACTGGCTGAAGTTCTCGAGCTGGCGGATGTCGACCTTGCCGACGAGGGTCGAGACGTCCTGGTTGTTCTCGTCGCCCGGCTCGGTCTTGGCGATGCCGACCTGCCGCAGGCGCGAGGGCGTCAGCTTGACCACGCTGAACTTGGAGATGTCGCCGGAGAGTTCGTCGAGCCGCTTTGCCGCCCAAGGCGAGATCAGGCCGGTCAGCCGCCGCCGCGCGATGCCGTACTTGTCCTCGAATAGATCGCCCATGCGGTCCGGGCGGAACAGGCCGAGCGGCGATTCGAAGACTGGGCTGATCCGGTCGCCGATCTTGAGCGTGTAGAACGGGCGCTCCTCCATCAGTCGCTTGAGCTGCTCAGCCAGGGAGGATTTGCCGCCGCCGACCGGGCCGAGCAGATAGAGGATCTGCTTGCGCTCCTCCAGGCCCTGCGAGGCGTAGCGGAAATAGCCGGCGATCCGCTCGATCGTGTCCTCCATGCCGAAGAAATCGGCAAAGGAGGGGTAAATCTTGATCGTCCGGTTGGAGAAGATCCGGCCGAGGCGCTCGTCCTGGCTGGTATCGAACAATTTCGGTTTGCCAATCGCATCGAGCATCCGCTCGGCGGCGGAGGCGTACATCGATCGGTCTTCGCGACAGGCCCGCAGGTATTCCTGCAGGCTCATCTCTTCCTGCGAATAACTTCGATAATCCTCAGAAAATAAGCGGAATACCTCGCCGTCTCGTTCCATCGTGGTAGCCCTCCAGCGCAAGCCGGCTTCGCCGACAGTGCCCCTGAACAATCAACCGCAGACAGACTTGCAAGTTCCTGGCCGATCGGGGCGTCCTTCGATGACCGCCGGGCATCTGGGCCCTGCCCCTGACGCAAACGCGAACAACCTCAACGAGACCTCTGCGCGTTTACGCCAGAGATGGGCGCCAGCCTTTGCGCCTACTATACGATGTGGGGGCGCCGAGGAGAATCGCCAAGTGGGATCGCGAAGATGGGAAGTCGAAGTATCCCTGCGGCATGAATGCAGCTTCCGGTTGACCGCCTGCGGCGCTAGATTGCCCCGATGAGCGTAGCTCCGCAGATCGATACTCAGGACGCCGCCCCGGCCTCCCGGCTCGGCCTCTGGCTGCTAGCCGGCGGCTTCGGCCTCCTGCTGGCCGCCGGCCTGCTGCTCTGGTGGCGCGAGGGCGATCGGCTATTCGCCGACGGGCTGATCGCCGCGCTCCTCGCCTGTTTCTGAGCGGCGTTCCGTCCGCCTTCGAGGATGTCCCCGTGAACCGCCGCCTGCTCCTGCCCCTGGCCGTCTTCCTGCTCGGCGCCGTCGCGCTCGCCGCCGCCGCCTTTATCACCTTCGCGCCGGCCTCCCGCCAGGGTGGGCAGAGCCTCGCCTCGAGCGTCGGCGGGCCGTTCACGCTCACCACCGGCGAGGGCAAGACGTTGACCGACAAGGATCTGCGCGGCGCGCCTTTCCTCGTCTTCTTCGGCTTCACCCATTGCCCCGACATCTGCCCGACCAAGCTGTTCGAGATCTCGGAGGTGCTGCGCGCGGCGGGAGCCAAGGGCGACAAGCTCAAGGCGCTGTTCGTCACGGTCGATCCGGAGCGTGACACCGCCGAGACGATGAAGAGCTATCTCGGCTCCTTCGACCCACGCATCGTCGGGCTGACTGGCGATCGCGCCGCGATCGACGCCACGGTCAAGGCCTATCGCGCCTATGCCCGCAAGGTGCCGCTCAAGGATGGCGACTACACCATGGACCACACCGCTTTGGTCTATCTGATGGACAAGAACGGCGGCTTTGTGGGCGCCTTCAATATCGAGCGGCCACCGGCGGAGGCAGCACAGGAATGGCTGCGGCATCTGTAAGCTCTGCGGGCCGGGCCTGGTCGCGATAACGCGACGAACGGGCAAGCCCGTGCGCGGTTTTGTTCCAGCCGAAACGGTCGACGAGATATTCGTACAGAGCCAGCCACGCCGCGAGCGAGGCCAGCAGATGATAGACCGGCAGCAGCGGCAGCCGGCGCCAGAGCCCGGGCGCGCCGCGTCGCCAGGCGCCGAGCGCCGGCACCAGGAAGACCACGCAGATCCCGCTGCCCGCCAGCGCCAGAGCCGCGGCGGAGAACAGCAGCTCCAGCGGGCCGGCAGGTGAGAGCAGCGACCCGTCGAGGATCGCGACCCCCGTTGCGGTGATGAACAGCGGGTAGAACAAGGTACCGAGCAATGTGCCCAGCACCAGCACCAGAAGGGTCAGCGTAGCGGGAAGGCCGGCCTCGCGCAGCAGCCGGAAAGGCTGCTGCAAATGGCTGATCAGCGTCTGCAAGAAGCCCTTGTGCCAGCGCGTCCGCTGCCTGAGCCAGGCACGCACCGTTGGGGGCGCCTCTTCGAGCGTGCGGGACGGCAGATCTGCCGTATAGCCGCCGGCGCGGACGAGCCGGAAGCCGATATCGGCATCCTCGGTGACGTTCCATGGGTCCCAGCCACCGACGCACCGCAATGCTTCGGTCCGGAAATGGTTCGAGGTACCGCCGAGCATGATCGGCAGGCCCGCTTGCAGCAGGCCGGGATTGAGCACGTCGAACAGCCCGGCATACTCGAGCGCGAAGCACCCGGCGAGCCAGCCATCCTCGGTATTGTCGATGACGAGATGGGCCTGCAGGCAGACCAGATTGGCATCTGAGCGCAGGAAGCGCGCAGCCGCCAGGCGCAGCTGGCGCGGATCGGGAATGTCCTCCGCATCGAAGATCGTGAAGAGTTCGCCGCGGGCCTCGGCCAAGGCGAGGTTGAGCGCGCGCGGCTTGGTCTGCGGGGCGCCGCGCGGCACGATCACGATTTGCATGAAGTGTGGCAGTTCACGCGCCGCGAGGGCGCGGCGCAGGCTCCAGTCGACCTCCTCAACGAGAATGCGGATGTCGAGCTTGGCGGCAGGGTAGTCGAGGGCCGACAGAGCTCCGATCAACTGGTCTAGCACCGCCTCCTCGCCGAGGATCGGGACGGCCACGGTGTAGACCGGCAAGCGGCTGTCATCGATCAGCCAGCGATGCTCGCGCCAGAGATCGGCCGGTGCTCTTTCCATCAGGGCCGCGAGCCGCAGGATCACGGCGGCGAAGAAGAGCGGGCCCAGAGCCAGGGCCACCCCGATTAGCGTCGCGATCGGGATGAGCGTGCCGATGACCGAGAGGAGGCAGACGAGGAGAAGGGCCAGGAGCTTCTGCAACCAGTTCGAGCCGGTCCGGGCGCTGAGGCGTTGCAAGCCTGCTTCATCCATCCAGGCCGCTGCGCGGGCGAGGGCGCCGGCATTGGCGCGCCGCAACTCGGTCGCAAGCGTCGAGGGGGGCAGCACCACGATATCTTGGCGGCCGTCGGGGTTTCCCGCGAGGAAGCGGCGCAAGGCCGATCCAGGCGGTGGCGCCACAGCGAAGCGCACCTGGCTGTCGGGCCGGGCAAGCGTGACGGCCACGCCTTCACGCATGATCGCCGAGACGTCGCCGCCGGGCTGCAAGGGGGGCGCGCGCGACTGGAAATGCAGGTCGAGCTGGGCCGCCAGCGCCCGATAGAACTGCTCTTCGGTGACGAGGCCGGAGGCCAGGACCTGCCGGCTCGGCGGCACGCCGATCCGGTCCGCCGCCCGGGCCGTCTCACGCAGTCGCGCAGGCGGCACACCATGATCGGCCAGAAACGCGATCTCGGCCGGCAAGCCGGACACATATGCTCGGCTTGTACTGTCATGCGGCCAAGCTTGAGCCCCCATCCCGCCCCCCGATCGCGGCTGATAGCTCCTGCCAGCGACAGCAACTTATGGTTGCTTATCGTTGCGTCAGAGTCGAGTCGGGGCGAGGCCTGTCTCTGAAAACCGGCCGGGTTGCCTGGCACGGCCGGGGCTCATGGAAATGCCTGGAGATCATTTGCATACAAATAAAGCGAGGCTGCCGTTCCCGAAGGCAACCGTCGAGATGCCGGAGATCGCGCGAGTCGCAGGCCGGCGGTCTTGTCTTTCAAGCCCCGGCGCGGCCGGACCCGTGCCCAGCCCAAGCCCTTCATTTTGTGTCGAATCTGTCCAGTTCGCCGAAGTTCTGACTGGCTTTCATTTCGCAGTTGCGAACGGGTTTGGGCGCGCTAGTCTCGCTTCCTCGCTGCCTCCGGCAGCTTGCAAATCGTCGATCTCAAATCGCTTGACAAGCTTGAAATCCGTTGAGATCGTTGTTTGCATACAAATGAAATTTGGACGCGAACGTTCGGCCTGCTGCAACGATAACGATCGGCGGCGTGCCACAATGGGAGAGTGACATGACCGCTTGGCTTGGCCTGACTTCGTTCAATCGTCTCGCGGCCATCGCCGCTGCGGCCGTCCTCACCTTGCAGGCGCCGGCGCGCGCCGAGGAGATTTCCGTCACCCAATGGGGCGCGAGCCTCTATGGCGCGCCTTATGCGGTGGCGATGGAGAAGGGTCTGTTCAAGCAGGCCGGCATCGACATCACCGGCATCATCGGCTCGGGCG
Source organism: Allobosea sp. (assembly GCA_035998995.1). Taxonomy (GTDB): domain Bacteria; phylum Pseudomonadota; class Alphaproteobacteria; order Rhizobiales; family Beijerinckiaceae; genus Allobosea. The sequence goes on along the minus strand of DASYHC010000002.1, from coordinate 5,411 downwards.
GCGGTGGCACCACGGTGCGCAACATTCTCGCCAGCGCGACGCCCTATGGCGAGGTCGCCGTCTCCGCCGCGCTCGCCGCCAAGGCGCAGGGGCTCGACCTGATCATCGTCAACACCGGCACGCGCAGCGTCGCCGAGGCCTCGATGGTCGTCATGCCGAATTCCGACCTCAAGAGCGTCGAGGACCTCGCCGGCAAGAAGGTCGCGATCACCTCGCCGAAATCGGTTTCGGAGATGCTCCTCCTGATGGTGCTGCGCGAGAAGGGCGTCGACCAGACCAAGGTCCAGCGGGTCGCGGCCGGGGGTTATGTCCCGGCCCTGACCATGCTCGAGCAGAACGCCGTCGTCGGCTCGGTGCTGATCGAGCCGCTGTCGATCATCCGCAAGGACAAGTACCGCACGCTCTACAAGGCCGGCGACGTCCTGAAGCCGATGACGACCTCGGTCGGCATCACCACGCGCAAATATGCGCAGGAGAACCCCGAGAAGCTGAAGGCGATCATCGCCGGCCGCCGCGCCGGCGTGCAGGCGATCTACAAGGACCCGGCCGAGACCGCCAAGATCATCGAGAAGCTCTACAAGCTCGACGCGCCGATCGCCAAGGAAGCGGTCGACAACATGATCCCGCCGAAGATGTGGAGCGAGGGCGAGTTCAACGTCGCCGAGCTCAACCGCATGGTCGAGGGCCTCAAGCTGATCGGCGAGATCAAGGCCGATGTCGACTGGTCGACCGTGCTCGACAAGACCTATCTGCCCGCCGACCTCCAGGCGAAGCAATGAGCGCGGCGTCGGGGGCCAAGGTCGTGCCGCTCGCGCCCCAGTCCGCAATGGCCCCGGCCCATGCCAGGCTGCGCGGCGTCACCCGGGTCTTCGATCTCCCAAAATCGACCCTGCATGCGCTCGGCCCGGTCGATCTCGATCTGGCCAAGGGCGAGTTCTTCTCGGTGGTCGGCCCGTCCGGCTGCGGCAAGTCGACCCTGCTCGACATTCTCGCCGGCCTCAGCGCCCCGCAATCCGGCACGGCCGAGTTCGAGGGCAAGCCGATCCAGGGCGTACCCGACGGCGTCGGCGTCGTCTTTCAGGAGGACGCCTCCTTCCCCTGGCTCAATGTCCGCGACAATGTCGCCTTCGGCCTGCGCCGGGCCGGGGTCGATCCGGCCGAGATCAACCGCCGCGTCGACTATGCCGTCGGCTTCATGGGGCTGAAGGATTTCGCCGCCTCCTATCCGGCGCAGCTCTCCGGCGGCATGCGCCAGCGCGTCTGCATCGCCCGGACCCTGGTGATGCAGCCGCGCTTGATCCTGCTCGACGAGCCCTTCGGCGCGCTCGACCAGCAGACCCGCCTGCTGATGGGCGACGAATTGCTGCGGCTCTGGCGCGAGACCTCGGCGACGATCCTGCTGATCACCCACGCCCTCGACGAGGCCGCGATGCTCTCCGATCGCGTCGGCGTGATGTCGACGCGGCCGGGCACCTTCATCGATTTCGTCGAGACCGGCTGGGAGAAGGACCGCGACAGCCGCGTGGTCTCGACCCCGCATTTCGGCGACATCACCGCCCGCCTCTGGGAGAAACTCCGGGTCGAGGCGCTCAAGATTATGTCGGCCGGGAAGGGCTGAGCCATGTCCGAGAAGCTGCTGCGGGTCATCGTCGTCGTCGCGATGATCCTGCTGGTGGAACTGCTCTGCCGCGTCGGCGTCATCCCGCGCATGGTGATGATCGCCCCGTCCGACATGGTGGTCGAGCTCGGCAAGATCCTCGCCTCGGGCCAATTCTCGGCCGATATCCGGATCACCTTCACCAATATCGCGATCTCGACCGTGCTTTCGATCCTGGTCGGCTTCGTCGCCGGCGTGATCATCTACTCGCTGCCGAGCCTGCGCGACGCGATCGAGCCGCTGCTGGCGAGCTACTACGCCGTCCCGACCTTCGTCTTCTATCCGATCTTCATCACCCTGTTCGGCGTCGGCTCGGCCTCGATCATCGCGATCGCCGTCTTGCTCGCCGTGGTCTCGATGGTGACCGCGACACTGAACGGGCTCGACCGCATCCCGCGCGTGCTGCGCAAGACCGGCCAGATCTACCGGATGTCGCGGATCAAGACCGCGCTGCTGATCGAGCTGCCGGCGGCGACGCCCTATCTCTTCACCGGGGTGAAGCTCTCGGTCGCCTATTCCTTCATCGGCGTCATCGCCTCGGAGTTTATCCTGTCGGGCGCCGGGATCGGCTACGCCATCGCCTATGCGTACAACCTGTTCGAGAACGGGCACATGTACGCGCTGATGCTGCTCGTCCTGATCGTCGTCACCGTCGTCAACACCCTCCTCAACATTGTCGACCGGCGCCTCCAGATGCGCCGGCAGCGGTGACGTCATGACAACTCCCATGCCACGCTCCGCCGGCACCCTCATCGTCCTCCTTGCCATCATCGGGCTCTGGCAGGGGCTGCATCTCCTGGTCGGCGCCTCCTCGCTGGCCTCGCCGGTGCAGACGGTCAGCAAGCTTGCGTCCCTGCTTGCGACCGGTGAGTTCTGGCTTAACATCTCCGAGACGATGCGCGCCTTCGTCGCCGCCTTCGCGATCTCGCTCTTCGGCGGCATCGCGCTCGGCATCGTGCTCGGCGTGCGCAAGCTCGCCGGCAATGTCGCCGAGCCGATCCTGACGACGCTCTATTCGATCCCCAAGGTCGTGCTCTATCCGCTGGTGCTGCTCTGCTTTGGCCTCGGCATCTCCGCCAAGATCGCCTTCGGCGTGATGCACGGACTGATCCCGATCACGCTGTTCTCGATGAACGCGATCCGCCAGATGAAGCCGGTCTATCGCCGGACCTCGCAGGTGATGCGGCTGACGCCCTCGCAGAACGCCTTCACCGTGATCATGCCGGCGATCCTGCCCGAGATCATCTCGTGCGTCAGGCTCGGCTTCTCGCTCACCCTGCTCGGCGTGTTGATCGGCGAGATGTTCGCCTCGCAGCGCGGCCTCGGCTTCCTGCTGACCAGCGCGATCAATATCGGCCAGATCGACACGATCATGGCTATCGCCCTGCTGCTCACCGTCTTCGCGGTGACCTGCAACATCCTGATGATGCGCTTCGACCGGCGTCTGACGCATCGCTGAACCAGTCGCGAGCGCTTGCGCGGAATGCGGCGCTCATGCAGGTTGCATCGAACCTGCTTTGGCCGCGGCTGCCCGCGCGCCTCGTACTGGAAAAGCCATGACGCTTCATCATTTCGGCGCTGCCGCCATCCTCATCGCCCTGCTGGGCGGCTGCGTCTCGCGCGAGGAGCCGGTCGTCGTCTCGGAGCCCGCTCCGGTGACGCGCACGCGCGTGGTGCGAAATGCGCCGCCGCCGGACAGCGGCGATATCCAGCTCGGCCTGCCGCCGGCCCGCGAGGGCGGCCCGGCCTATGTCCGCTCCGGCATGGAAAGCGCGCCTCGGCAAGGCGAGCTCTATGGTGGCGGCACCCTGCCGTCGGGCTTCTGAAACCGACCCGCCTCGCGGCGGGCCGATAGGCCAGATCAGGTATCGACGGTCGCGTTCAGCGCGTTGGTCTGGATGAATTCGCGGCGTGGCTCGACCACGTCGCCCATCAGCTTGACGAAGAGATCGTCGGCCTCGTCGTTCTGGTCGTTCTTGACCCTCAGCAGCGAGCGGACGTCGCGGTCGAGCGTCGTCTCCCAGAGCTGGTCCGGGTTCATCTCGCCAAGGCCTTTGTAGCGCTGCAGCGAGACGCCCTTCTTGCCGATGGCGTTGACCGCATCGAACAGGTCGCTCGGGCCGTTGACGATATGGTCGTCGCCCTTGCGGCTGAGCACGCCCGGCTTGGCATAAGCTTCCCGCAGCGAGGCAGCGGCGGCGTCGAGCTTGCGCGCTTCGGCGCTGGCGAGCAGCCCGGAATCGAGCAGGACGACCTGCTTCACGCCGCGCACCAGCCGCGAGAAGGTGAAGCCGCCATCGGATGCCTTGCCTTCCCAGCCGCGCTCGATCTCGTCCGAGATTGCGTCGAGCCGGCGCGCGACGTAAGTGGCCGCCTCCGTAAGTTCGGCTTCGCTGCGTTCGCCATGGGGACGCAGCGCGCCGGCGATCGCGGTCTGCTCGACCACCCGCCGGTCATAGCGCGAATGCAGCTGCGAGAGCGTGTGGCGGATGCTGCGGGCTTCCTCGATCAGGGCGCGCAGGTCGGCACCGCCGCGTTCGCTGCCCTCGCCAGTCCGGAAGACCGCGCCTTCGAGCGCGGAGTCGACCAGGTAATCCTCGAGCGCGCGCTCGTCCTTGAGATAGGTCTGCGACTTGCCGCGCGCCGCCTTGTAGAGCGGCGGCTGGGCGATGAAGAGGTGGCCGCGTTCGAGCAGCTCCGGCATCTGCCGGTAGAAGAAGGTCAAGAGCAGGGTCCGGATATGGGCGCCGTCCACGTCCGCGTCGGTCATGATGATGATCTTGTGGTAGCGCAGCTTCTCGATGTTGAAGGCGCCGGAATCCTTCTCGTCGCGGCCGATGCCGGTGCCGAGCGCGGTGATCAGCGTGCCGACCTGGTCCGAGGACAGCATCTTGTCGAAGCGCGCCCGCTCGACGTTGAGGATCTTGCCGCGGAGCGGCAGCACGGCCTGGTACTCGCGAGCGCGGCCCTGCTTGGCCGAGCCGCCGGCCGAGTCACCCTCGACGATGAACAGCTCTGACTTGGCGGGGTCGCGCTCCTGACAGTCGGCGAGCTTGCCGGGGAGCGAGGCGATGTCGAGCGCGCCCTTGCGGCGGGTGAGGTCGCGGGCCTTGCGGGCGGCCTCGCGGGCTGCGGCGGCCTCGGCGACTTTGCCGACGATGGTCTTGGCCTCGTTCGGGTGCTCCTCCAGCCAGGTCGAGAGCGCCTGGTTGACGACGTTCTCGACGACGGGACGGACCTCCGAGGAGACCAGCTTGTCCTTGGTCTGCGAGGAGAATTTCGGATCGGGCACCTTGACCGAGACGATCGCGGTCAGGCCCTCGCGGCAATCGTCGCCGGTGAGCGAGACCTTCTCCTTCTTCGAGATGCCGGATGTCTCGGCATAGCCGGTGACCTGGCGAGTCAGCGCGGCGCGGAAGCCGGCGAGATGGGTGCCGCCGTCGCGCTGCGGGATGTTGTTGGTGAAGCAGAGCACGTTCTCGTGGTAGCTGTCGTTCCACCACAAGGCGACGTCGACGGTGATGCCGTCCTTCTCGTTCGAGAGCATCACCGGCTTGGAGATGATCGGCGTCTTGGCGCGGTCGAGATAGCGCACGAAGGCCTCGACGCCGCCCTCGTACATCAGTTCTTCACGCACGATCTCGGCATGGCGGGCGTCGGTCAGGACGATGCGCACGCCCGAGTTCAGGAAGGCGAGCTCGCGGAGGCGATGCTCCAGCGTCTTGTAGTCGAACTCGACCATGGTGAAGGTTTC
>DASYHC010000105.1:0-5655 GCA_035998995.1 Allobosea sp. | reverse complement strand
TGAAGCCGAGGAAGGGCAGCAGCTCGAACGTCATGTCGTTCAGCTTCTCGGCCGGCACCTTCAGCGTGCCGGTGAGGAAGTCCTCGCCCAGCGTCCACTTGTTGAAGACGAACTTGATGTCGAAGGCGCTCTTCAGCCCCTTCTCGACCGCCTCGATCTTCTCGTCGCTGAAGCCCTTGGCCCTGAGCGAGCCGGGGTTGATGCCGGGCGCCTGCTTCATCGAGCCATGGCCGACGGCATAGGCCTCGATCTCGGCAATGTCCGCCTCGCGATAGCCGAGCGCGCGCAGGGCATCCGGCACGGCGCCGTTGATGATCTTGAAGTAGCCGCCGCCGGCGAGCTTCTTGAACTTCACCAGCGCGAAGTCGGGCTCGATGCCGGTGGTGTCGCAATCCATGACCAGGCCGATCGTGCCGGTCGGCGCGATCACGGTCGACTGGGCGTTGCGGTAGCCGTGCTTCTCGCCGAGCGCCAGCGCCTCGTCCCAGCTCGCCTTCGCCCGCTCCGACACCGTCACCGAGGAGCCGCCGAGGCGCTCCAGCGTGGCATGGTCGAGCGGCACCGGCGTGACCTGCAGGCCCTCATAGCCGCTGGCCTGGCCATGGGCGGCGACGCGGTGATTGCGGATGACGCGCAGCATGTGCTGGGCATTCTTCTTGTAGCCGGGGAACGGGCCGAGCTCGCCCGCCATCTCGGCCGAGGTCGCATAGGCGACGCCGGTCATGATCGCGGTCAGGCCGCCGGCAAGCGCCCTGCCCTCGTCGGAGTCGTAGCCGAGACCCATGGTCATCAGCAGGCCGCCGATATTGGCGTAGCCGAGGCCGAGCGTGCGGTACTCATAGGAGAGCTCGGCGATTTCCTTCGACGGGAACTGCGCCATCGTCACCGAGATCTCGAGCACGATGGTCCAGAGCCGGCAGAGATGCTCGTAACCGGCGACGTCGAAGGCCTTGGCCTCGCGATCGTAGAACTGCAGCAGGTTGGCCGAGGCCAGATTGCAGGCGGTGTCGTCGAGGAACATGTATTCCGAGCACGGGTTCGAGGCGCGGATGCGTCCCGAGGCCGGGCTGGTGTGCCAGTCGTTCATCGTGGTGTTGAAGTGCAGGCCGGGATCGGCCGAGGCCCAGGCGGCGTAGCCGATCTTCTCCCAGAGGTCGCGCGCCTTCAGGGTCTTGGTGACCTTGCCGGTGGTGCGGCCGACCAGGTTCCAGTCGCCATCGGTCTCGACAGCCCGCAGGAAGTCGTCGGTCAGGGAGACCGAGTTGTTCGAGTTCTGGCCGGAGACGGTGAGATAGGCTTCCGAATCCCAGTCGGTGTCGTAGGTGTCGAACTGGATCTCGGTGTAGCCCTGCTTGGCGAACTGGATGACGCGCTTGATGTAGTTGTCAGGCACCAGCGCCTTGCGGGCGAGCTTGATCTCGCGCTTCAGCGCCGGGTTCTTCTCGGGATCGAAGCAGGCATCGTCGGCGGCCTCGCAATTGACGCAGGCCTTCATCACCGCCTTCATCGCCTTCTGGACGATCTTGGAGCCGGCGACCAGGGCCGCGACCTTCTGCTCCTCCTTCACCTTCCAGTCTATATAGGTCTCGATATCGGGGTGATCGACGTCGACCACGACCATCTTGGCAGCGCGGCGGGTGGTGCCGCCCGACTTGATCGCGCCAGCAGCGCGGTCGCCGATCTTGAGGAAGGACATCAGGCCCGACGAGCGGCCGCCGCCGGCGAGCTTCTCGCCCTCGCCGCGCAGCATCGAGAAGTTCGAGCCGGTGCCGGAGCCGTATTTGAACAGGCGCGCCTCGCGGACCCACAGATCCATGATGCCGCCCTCGTTGACGAGGTCGTCCTGCACGCCCTGGATGAAGCAGGCATGCGGCTGCGGGTGCTCGTAGCTCGACTTCGACTTGACCAGCTTGCCGGTCTTGAAGTCGACATAGAAATGGCCCTGGCTCGGCCCGTCGATGCCATAAGCCCAGTGCAGGCCGGTGTTGAACCATTGCGGCGAGTTCGGCGCGACCATCTGCGACGCCAGCATGAAGCGCAATTCGTCATGGAAGGCGTGGGCATCCTCTTCCGAGGAGAAATAGCCGCCCTTCCAGCCCCAATAGGTCCAGCAGCCGGCGAGCCGGTCGAAAACCTGCTTGGACGAGATCTCGGAGCCGAAGCGCTCAGCCTCGGGCAGTTTCGCCAGCGCGGCCTCGTCGGGAACCGAACGCCAGAGGAAGGACGGGACGTCGTTCTCCTCGACCTTCTTCGAATGCGCCGGCACGCCGGCCTTGCGGAAATATTTCTGCGCGAGCACGTCGCTCGCGACCTGCGACCAGGCCTCGGGCACCTCGATGCCCTCGAGCCGGAAGACGATCGAACCATCGGGATTGCGGATCTCGCTCACCGCCGAGCGGAACGGGATCGCCGAATAAGGCGACTGGCCAGCGGTGGTATGGCGGCGCTCGATGCGCATAAGCTTCGTCCCCAATGCTTGCCGCGGACGCATACTGGCGTCCCGCGCGGCCGGTTGCTCACCGGCTCCTGATGTCAGACCAACTCGGTTTGATGCCCCTGGATCCCGCAGCGGTGTGATCCCGCCATCGGTCTCCTGATGCGGCCAGCCGGAGACGTACGTCACCGTTCGTCACGCCATCTCTGGCGCGCCGCGGTGATCATCCGACCCATCTGGGAACTCGTTTCGCGGGTCGAAAAAGGCGTCTCCGCCAACCGTCACGCGACCGTCAAAATTTAGTCCCGATTGGGTCGCGACGTCAAGGATTAGTGCGGCGCGATAGGTGTGGATACGACATCTTGTAGGAAGATGTGGATCATGGGGATAAGTTTCAAGGCACCCGCTAAGCCCAAGGAATCACATGCGGAATTGCAGCGCCGTTGCGAGATTGCAACGATCCTTGCCGCTGTGAAACCACTAAAATCCACCGCACCATGGTTAACGAGTCGTCAATCGGGGTCAGCAAGTCCTACCAGTGGAAGCGCTCTCTGCAGCAGCCGCCACAAGTGCTTGAATCCGCGCGAAGCTTCGCTGGCTGGGGCGATTTGGGGGAGCGGATTCGGGCCGCCTCGAATCATGACCGAATCGTGGCGCGGGCTGTGATGACGCTGCTGACGCGATTGGTCGGCTCTCTCGCCTAGCAGCAGAGGCAGCCGGAGGACCGCAATGACCGACACCGTCTTCGAACTGCGCCGCTACACTCTGAAGCCCGGCGCGCGGAGGCACTGATCGCGGTCTTCGACAGCCATCTCGTCAAGACGCAGGAGGCGGTCGGGATGAGCGTTGTCTGCCAGTTCCGCGATCCGGCCGCGCCCGACCAGTTCGTCTGGTTCCGCGGCTTTCCCAACCAGGAAACGCGGACCCGCGCCCTTGCCGCCTTCTATGGCGGCCCGGTCTGGGCTGCGCACGGCCCCGCCGCCAACGAGACCATGCTGGAATGGCACGACGTGCTGATGCTGAAGACAGCGACGCCGGATTCAGGCTTTGTGGCGAATGGACGCGAACGGCTACCGCCAGGCACGGTCGATCTCGAGGATGGCCATCCTCATCTCGTCGCCATCCACCATCTCGCACCGGACATGACCGACGATGTAGCCGCACTTGCGGCGCAAGCGATCGCCGAGGCGGTGCGCTCCACCGGTAGCGAGGTCCTGGCCAGCCTGATCAGCGACCGCAGCGAGAATGGATTCGCGCGCCTGCCCGTGCGCGAAGGCGAATGTGCGGCGGTCACGCTCATCCGGCCGGCTGTTCCGCAGACGATCCCTGCGCTCGAAGCGGGCTTGCGCGAGATGCCGATCGGCAGCGGCCGCGCCCCGGATATCGCCCGCCTCATCCCGACGGCGCGCTCGCTGCTACGCTGAGTGCCTCGACGCCCCGCCGCACTGGACATCAAGCGCCAGCCTCTTCATAAGTCGCGCGACGGCCTATGGCCTGCGCGGACTCGAAGCGATGACCAAGACCCTGCTCCAGCTCTTCACCTGGTGGAACGGCCAGACCATCGGCACCCGTTTCCACACCTGGCGCTTCGGCGAGAAGGTCGGCGAGGACGAGTTCGGCAATGTCTACTACCGCACCAAGGGCGGCAAGAAGGACAAAGCGCTCGGCGTCCAGCGTCGCTGGGTGGTCTATAACGGCCCGGTCGAAGCGTCGATGATCCCGGCGGGCTGGAATGGCTGGCTGCATCACACCGTCGACGTCGCTCCGTCCGAGGAGAAGTATGTCGCTCGCGAGTGGCAGAAGCCGCACCAGCCGAACTACACCGGCACGGCGCTGGCCTATCGCCCGCCCGGCTCGACCCTCGGCGAGAACAAGACCCCGGCCGCGACCGGCGACTACCAGGCCTGGACGCCGGGCCGCTGAACGGCGGATCAGCTACGGATATCGACCGGCGGCGCCACGCACCGCCGGTTTTTTTATACCCGGACATGAAGGAACCGGGCCCGCCCTCAACCGTTGATCCGCGCGCCGCCCCCCCGCGAGAGATCGATATGGGTCACGACCGCACAGCCTCGGCTCGGACGCCGCTCGATGCGCTGAACTTCTTCCTCGCGGATGTCCGTGACGGCCTTGGTCCTTATCTCGCGATCTACTTGCTGACGGTTCAGCGCTGGGACGAGGCATCGATCGGCTTCACGCTTTCTGCAGCGGGAATCGCCGGCATCGTCGCGCAGACGCCTGCCGGTGCACTGATCGATGCGGTACGGGCGAAGCGCGCGATCCTCGTCGCCGCCGCGGTCGCGATCACCGCCGCCTCGCTCGCCATACCGCTCTTTCCCGGCCTGGTGCCGGTGACGATCCTGCAGGCGGTCTCGGGGGTAGCTGGCGCGGTGTTTCCACCTGCGATAGCCGCGGTCACGCTCGGCATCGTGGGGCCGAAAGCCTTCGCCGCGCGGATCGGCCGCAACGAAGCCTTCAACCATGCGGGCAATGCCGTGGCGGCGCTGCTCGCCGGCGCCCTCGCCTACTGGCTCGGCCCCGTCGCGGTCTTCTGGCTTATGGCGGCGATGGCGGTGGCCAGCATCGTCGCCACACTGAGCGTACCCGCGGCTGCAATCGACCATGAAGTCGCGCGCGGCCTCGATGGCACCTCCGCCGGCTCCGGCCCCGCGCGCCCATCGGGTTTCGGCGTTCTGCTCGCCAGCCCGCCTTTGCTGGCCTTCGCCGCGTCGACAACGCTTTTTCATTTCGCCAATGCGGCGATGCTGCCGCTCGTCGGCCAGAAGCTGGCGCTGGCCAATCCGGAACTCGCGACCACGCTGATGTCGGCCTGCATCGTCGCGGCCCAGCTGGTGATGGTGCCGGTCGCCCTCGTCGTTGGCGCAAAGGCCGATCGCTGGGGCCGCAAGCCGATATTCGCAGTAGCGCTGGCGGTCCTGTGCCTGCGCGGCCTGCTCTATCCGCTCTCGGATGCGGCGCCTTGGCTGATCGGCGTTCAACTGCTGGACGGCGTCGGCGCCGGCATCTTCGGCGCGCTCTTTCCACTGATCGTCGCCGATCTCACCGCCGGCACCGGTCATTTCAACGTCGCGCAGGGCGCCATCGCGACTGCGCAGGGCATCGGCGGTGCACTGAGTACCTCCGTCGCCGGAGCAATCGTCGTCGGCTACGGCTATGGCGCCGCCTTCATCACGCTCGGTCTAGCAGCCGGCATCGGATTG
>DASYHC010000104.1:0-18276 GCA_035998995.1 Allobosea sp. | reverse complement strand
CTTGATCTGGCCCTTCATCATGCCGATGATTCGGTTCTCCGAGCCGGGCACATAGCTGCGCTCGCCGAACTGGATGCCTTCGCGCTTGGCGATGATGTTGCCGATGGCTTCCGTTCCCGTCGCACGGGCATGGAAGGTGATCGGCTGGCCGTTCATGTCCTTCCACGACTTGTAGGACTTGTCGGCGACCGGAAAGAAGACGAGCCGCGTTCCCTGGAAGAGCACGCGCAGCGGCGCCTTGCTCTTCTGGACGACGGCATAGGGCGTTCCGATGCCCAAATCCGCCTGGCCGTTGATCACGGCCTGAATGGCGAGATCCTCTTTCGAGAAATGCGTCACCTGATAGTCGACGCCTTTCTCCTTGGCGCGTTCGAGCGCGATGATCATCGCGAGTGTCTCGGTCGACAGCACGTCTCCAAGTGCCACCCTGACCTTGCTTTGCGCCTGCGCGGCCACGCTCCCGATCGTCAGGGCGGCAGCGACGGCGAACACGGCAGACAGCCTTCTTCCCAAGAGCTTCATGACCACTCCTCCCAGAGTTTCGTTTGGCCTTTTTTTGCGCGATCTGGTCGCAACCAATTTTATTTTGGTCAATGTCATGCGATGGATTGATCATGTCAAGGCAGATATTTCCCGCCGAAGCGGTCGAGTTTCTGGCCTCTCGATCCGATTGTTTCAACCAATATGAAAATGGTTGCAATCGCCATCCATCCATGGAATCAAGGCGATATCGCTCGCCACCGGTCACCGCATGATGGACCAGACAATCGATTCTCTACCCGACGCCGCCGTCTCGGGCGTCCTGACGCAGCTCTATGGTTTTCTTGCTTCCGCGAGGCTTCCTGACGATGGGCGCCTGCCACCGGAACGGGAGCTCGCCGAACTCCTCGGCGTCAAGCGCGCCGAATTGCGCAAGGGCCTGGCGGTGCTCGAGCGCGACGGCCAGCTCTGGCGCCATGTCGGCAAGGGCACATTCGTCGGGGCCCGGCCGCCGCAACTGGTGGACATCTCCGACCTGGCGCAGCGCAGCAACCCTGTGCAGGTGATGAAGGCGCGCATAGCACTCGAGCCGGAACTCGCCCGCCTCGCGACAATCAATGCCACGGCGGCCGAAATCGCCGCGCTTGCCGAGCTGAACGAGGCTTGCCGTACCTCGACGACATGGCGCGAGTACGAGGCGTATGACGCGCGCTTCCACCACCAGATCGTGGAAGCCGCGCATAATCCGATCCTGCTCGCACTGTTCGACACGCTGAACGCGGTGCGCCGCGCCGTCACCTGGGGGCGGCCGCGACCAAGCCATGGCAGCCCGCCAAGCGACCATCATAGCTTCGACGACCACGCCCGGATCGTCGACGCCATCGCTCACCGGGAACCTGCAGCGGCAGCAGACGCGACGCGTCGTCACCTTCAGAATGTCGAGGACCGGCTGGTCGGACGCTCGCCATGAGATGAAAAGAGCGTCCCGGAAGGGCCGTCTCGATTCAAGGCAACCCCTTCATGTCCGCAAGCCTGCCAAGTGGTCCGCTACGGACGTTCGCCGCATCTCCCAATGTGCCAGCCGACTGCGAGGCGCTTGACGGGTCGCCGCTGATGTTACGAGGCGCCACTAAGAATAGCCGCGCGCCCGTCCGCAACGGTTGGACCCGACCCGCTGCATTCCTCTCCTAATGTCCGCTTCCTGGCGACTTCCCAGAGTCCGCTCATGGCGCAGCGTAGCCACTCTCCTTCTTCGCTGGAAATGACCGCTTGGGTGGGAGGCCAACTTCAGCGGAGTTCCGAAATGCAGACTCTCCTAGCGCCGAGCAGGCTGCGGCGGGTATGAGATCGAGCTGGTCGGCGAGATCGCGCGCATGGTCGAGATGGCCTTGGGTGCAAACAGCAAAAAAGCCGCCCTCGGAAGGGCGGCTTTAAGCGTCGAAGACCGACGTTCGGTCATATTGTTTGGTTGCGGGGGCCTGAAACCACCGACAGTAAAATGCCAGCCACCTACCGCTACCGCCACAAGCCAAGCCTTTTGTCCCCATTGACCCGCGTCAGTTCCGCGCCAAGAGCGGACTTCGTGTGTTTCCCCAAGCTGACACTTTCGACGCCCGGAATTCAGGTGTCCTTTGGCTCACATTCGGATATCCGCCGCCGCTCGGCGGCCCCTTCGATATCGCGACTCGGAGGCAGAGCCGCTCTTGTCCGATCTGGTCCTTCTGCAAAGGGCGATCTTTCAGCTTGTCGCCGGCGGGAATGATTGGCTCGCCGCATTGATCATCCGAGGCGCGTAGGCACTGGGGATAAAAGCAGGTCAGCGTGGTCATGACCGTGGTCGGCGTCCTGCCAAAGGCGATCCGCAGCGGATAGAGCAAGGGCCTGTCGAGATCGAAAACGACGTCCTCGGCCTTGAGCGTGCCGCTCACCGGTTCCGTACTGGTGTCAAAAGCCAAATCCCGTTGCCATGCTCATCTTGTTGGCATAATGTATGCCAGACTGGAAGCGCGGGCGGCCATGCGCTCTGGAGGGAGGGACCGGGTCGTGAGAATCCATGAGTTCCAGGCGAAGCATCTTTTGGCTCGCTACGGCCTGAATGCGCCGGCGGGCGCCGTTGCGATCCGCGCCGGAGAGGCCGGCGAAATTGCCGGGCGGCTCGGCGGATCGGTGCTGGTCAAGGCGCAGATCCATGCCGGCGGGCGCCAGCGCGCCGGCGGTATTCAGCCGGCAGATGGCCCTGCTGCCGCCGAGGCCGTTGCCGGCAAGTTGCTCGGCAAATCACTAGTGACCGCGCAGACCGGGCCGGCTGGCCAGACGGTCCGGCGCGTCCTCGTCGAAACCGCGATTGGCACGGCGCGAGAGCTGCATATCGCTTTGCTTATCGATGCTTCCTCGGGCGAGGTGATGCTGATCGGCAGCGCCAAGGGCGGCGTGGATATCGAGGAGCAGGCGGCGCGCGGCGAAATCCGGCTCAATCGGCTCGGCCTCGGTTCCGGCGGCGAGGCGCGGGCGCAGGACGTGGCGGCCTTCGTTACGGCGCTCGGGCTCGACGGCGCGCTGCACGAGCAGGGCTGCGCGCTCATCGACAGTCTCCGGCGAGCCTTCATCGAGCTCGATGCGAGCCTGATCGAGATCAATCCACTGGTACTCACCACAACGGGCTCCCTCGTCGCGCTCGACGTCAAGATGATGCTCGACGACAACGCGCTGTTCCGGCATCCGGGACTTGCGGCGCTGCGTGACGAGGACGATACCAGCGCTGCCGAATTGCAGGCGCAGCGCCACCAGCTCAACTATGTCCAGCTCGACGGCACTATCGGTATCGTCGCGAATGGCGCCGGGCTCGGCCTCGCCACGCTCGACATGCTGGTCGCGGCCAAGGGGCGGCCGGCCAACTTCATGGACATCAGGACCACCGCGAACAGCCTCGACATCGCCCAGGGCTTCCGCCTGCTGCTCGACAATCCGGCGACGCGCGCGATCCTGGTCAACGTCCATGGCGGCGGCATGCAGCCCTGCGACACCATCGCCGAGGGGCTCGGCATCGCCTTGAGGCGCAGCGGCCGGTCGTTGCCGCTGGTTGTGCGGCTGGCCGGCAACAACGCCGATTTCGCCCGCTCGCGCCTGCGCAATTTCGGCTGTGCGGTGATCGACTGTCCGGACATGTGGACCGCCGCCTGGCAGGCGGTTGCACTATCGCAGAAGGGAGCCTGAGCCATGGCCGTCTTTCTGAACCGCGAGACCCGCGTGCTCTGCCAGGGCATGACCGGCTGGGCCGGCACCTATCACGTGGCAAGGATGATGGAATATGGCACCCAGGTCGTCGGCGGCGTGACGCCCGGCAAGGGCGGCCGCTCGCATCTCAACCTGCCGGTCTATGAGCGCGTGGCGGACGCGCGGCGCGAGACCGGGGCCAATTCCAGCATCGTCTTCGTGCCGCCAGCCAACGCCGCCGCCGCCATGATCGAGGCGATCGAGGCCGAGATGCCGCTGGTCGTCACCGTCACCGAGCGCATCCCGACGCTGGACATGGTGCGGGTTCGCTCGGCGCTGAAGGGCGGGCGCACCACCCTGGTCGGCGCCAATTCGCAGGGCATCCTGGTGCCGGGCGTCGGCAAGCTCGGCGTCATGGCCACCGGCAGCGAACGCCCGGGCGGCGTCGGCATCATCTCCCGGTCGGCTTCGCTGACCAGCGAGGTGGTGGCGCAGGTCACCGCAGCGGGGCTCGGCCAGTCGACGACGGTCGGCGTCGGCGGCGATCCCATCCATGGCATCGGCATGCGCGAATGCCTGGAACTCCTGCTGGAGGATGCCGATACCGAATGCGTGGTGCTGATCGGCGAGATCGGCGGCACCGAGGAGGAAGAGGCCGCCGAATACCTCGCTGGCGTTAGGACGTCGAAGCCGGTCATCGCGCTGATCGTTGGTCGTGAGGCGCCGCTCGATCGCCGCATGGGCCATGCGGGCGCGCTCGTCTTGAGCGGAAAGGGCGATGCTGCCGGCAAGATCAGGGCGCTGGAGGCCGCCGGCGTGCGGATCGCGCCCAGCGCCCATCTGGTCGGCGAGACCGTCAGGCAGGCGCTGGCCGAGCGTGGATAGCGGCTCACTCCCGCTTCGGCAGTCGGCCGCCGATCGAGCAGGTGATCTCGTCGGCGGCGCGGCGCACCATCGGGCCGTAGTCGTCGAGCTTGCGTTGGGTTACCCGCACCGTCGGCCCCGACACCGAAACGCCGGCGATCGCCTCTGCGTGCTCGTTGAAGATGGGCGCAGCGACGCAGCGCATGCCGAGCGAGCGCTCCTCGTCATCGAGCGCCCAGCCGTTCCGACGGCCGTCCGCGAGCTCGCGCAGCAGGTCGCCGAGATCGGTGACCGTGTGCTCGGTAAAGCGTTCGAGGCGCCGCAGCGCGCAGATCTGGCGCACGCGGTGCTCGGGGAACTCGGCCAGCAGCGCCTTGCCGACGCCGGAGGCGTGCATCGCGCTGCGGCTGCCGGCCCTGAAGAAGGCGCGCAGCGTGTCGTGGCTCTCGACCTGCGAGATGAACACCACCTCGCCATTGTCCTCGATGCCGAGGTTCACGGTCTCGCCGCTGGCCTCCATCAGCGCATGCATGGTGGCGCGGCCCATATTCGCGACGCGACGGTTGCGCAGGAAGGCCGAGCCGGTCTTGAAGGCGCCGACGCCGACCAGCCAGATACCGCGTTCCATGTCGTGCTGGACGTAGGCGCGGATCTCCAGCGTCAGCAGGACGCGATGCGCTGTCGATGCCGAGACGCCCGAGCGCCGGCTGAGCTCGCTGAGCGTCAGGCCGTCCTCTTCAGCGAGGATTTCGAGCAGCGCCAGCCCGCGATCAAGCGCTTGCACCGCCCCGCCAGCGATCGCCGGCTTCAGTGAGCGCGGTCGTCCGCGCCCTTTGCGCTGCTCGATCGGGTTCATGCGCATCTCCTGGGTCGCCGCCGAGACGATAGCAAACCACGGCTGGCTCGCGACGGTCAATTCGCGAGAAATATTTTTTCATAGCCAGTTTTATAGCCAGTTGAGATTATCATAACCTGTTGATTATATTTCAGAAAATATTTTCTGTCGCGTCTTGAAAAAATATTCTGGAATAAATTGACGAAGGCGCTCATCTGGAATTTGGTATGCCAGTACACGGTTTTCTCACGGGAGAACGGGCCATGCCGAAAATGAGAGCCGTCGAGGCCGCGATCAGGGTTCTGGAGCGGGAAGGTGTGACGCAGGCCTTCGGCGTGCCAGGCGCTGCGATCAACCCGCTTTATGCGGCGTTGAGGGGCCGGCAAAGCATTCATCACATCCTGGCGCGCCATGTCGAAGGCGCCTCCCATATGGCGGAGGGTTATACCCGGGCCAAGGCGGGCAATATCGGCGTCTGCATCGGCACCTCCGGCCCGGCCGGCACCGACATGATCACCGGGCTCTACTCGGCGATCGCCGATTCCATCCCGATCCTGTGCATCACCGGCCAGGCGCCACGCGCTCGGCTCTACAAGGAGGATTTCCAGGCTGTCGACATCGAGGCCATCGCCAAGCCGGTGACAAAATGGGCGGTGACTGTGCGCGAGCCGGCGCTGGTGCCGCGCGTCTTCCAGCAGGCCTTTCACATCATGCGCTCGGGCCGTCCAGGACCGGTGCTGATCGACCTGCCGGTCGACGTCCAGATGGCCGAGATCGAGTTCGACGACGAGACCTATGAGCCGCTGCCGGTCTACAAGCCGGCTGCCTCGCGTCGCCAGATCGAGAAGGCGATGGCGATGCTGGACGCGGCCGAGCGGCCGCTGATCGTCGCCGGCGGCGGCATCATCAACGCCGATGCCTCAGAGCTGCTGGTCGAGTTCGCCGAACTGACCGGCGTGCCGGTCGTACCCACGCTGATGGGCTGGGGCGCGATCCCCGACGACCACCCGCTGATGGCGGGCATGGTCGGGCTGCAGACCAGCCACCGCTACGGCAATGCGACGATGCTCGCCTCGGATTTCGTGATGGGCATCGGCAACCGCTGGGCCAATCGCCATACCGGCTCGATCGAGACCTACACCAAGGGCCGCACATTCGTTCATGTCGACATCGAGCCGACCCAGATCGGCCGCGTCTTCAACCCCGATTACGGCATCGTCTCCGACGCGAAGGCTGCGCTGGAACTCTTCGTCGAGGTGGCGCGCGAGCGGGAAGGCAAGGGCCTGCTGAAGAACCGCAATGGCTGGGCACAGGACTGCCGCGACCGGCGCGCGACCATGCTGCGCAAGAGCCATTTCGATAATGTGCCGCTGAAGCCGCAGCGGGTCTATGAGGAGATGAACGAGGCCTTCGGCCGCGACGTCTGCTATGTCTCGACCATCGGCCTGTCGCAGATCGCCGGTGCGCAGTTCCTGCGGGTCAACAACCCACGCCACTGGATCAATTGCGGCCAGGCCGGCCCACTCGGCTGGACCCTGCCGGCGGCGCTGGGCGTTCGCGCCGCCGATCCGGAGCGCGAGATCGTGGCCCTTTCGGGCGATTACGATTTCCAGTTCCTGGTCGAGGAGCTGGCCGTCGGAGCGCAGTTCAAGCTGCCCTACATCCACATCGTCGTGAACAACTCCTATCTCGGCCTGATCCGCCAGGCCCAGCGCGGCTTCGACATGGATTTCCAGGTCGGGCTCGCCTTCGAGAACATCAACTCACCCGACCTCGACGGGTATGGCGTCGACCACGTCGCGGTCGCCGAGGGGCTCGGCTGCAAGGCGATCCGGGTGAAGAGCCCGAACGAGTTCAAGGCCGCCTTCGCCCAGGCCAGGGCCTGGCTCAAGGAGCATCAGGTACCGGTTGTGATGGAGTTCATCCTCGAACGGGTCACCAACATCGCCATGGGCACCGAGATCGACAATGTCGTGGAGTTCGAGGAGGTGCTCGACCTGCCTCTGCCCGAGCCCGCACTGCAGCCCGCCCAATAAGCCCGATCAGTCTACGCCAGGGAGAGACCCATGCCTCGCTTTGCCGCCAACCTGACGATGCTGTTCAACGAACTGCCCTTCCTGGAGCGCTTCCAGGCGGCGGCGGAAGCCGGCTTCAGCGGCGTCGAATACCTGTTCCCCTATGGCTACGACAAATACGAGCTGGCCGCCCAGCTGAAGCGCTGGAACCTGACGCAGGTGCTGCACAATCTGCCGGCCGGCGACTGGGCGGCCGGGGAGCGCGGCATCGCGATCCTGCCCGACCGGATCACCGAGTTCCAGCACGGCGTGTTCGATGCGATCGACTACGCGATCAAGCTGGGCTGCCGGCAGATCAACTGCCTCGCTGGAATCGCGCCTGAGGGCGTCGAGCGCGCCAGACTGCATGAGACCTTGGTCAACAATCTGCGCTTTGCCGCCCATGAGCTGTCGCAGGAGGGCATCGCGCTCTTGGTCGAGCCGATCAACACGCGCGACATGCCCAGTTTCTTCCTGAGCAGCACGGCGCAGGCGCTGAGCCTGCTCGACGACGTCGATTCAAGCAACGTCTTCATCCAGTACGACGTCTATCACATGCAGGTCATGGAGGGGGATCTCGCCCGCACGATCGAGGCCAATCTCGACCGGATCGCCCATATCCAGATCGCCGACAATCCCGGCCGCAACGAGCCCGGCACCGGCGAGATCAACTTCCCCTTCCTGTACCGGCATCTCGACGCCATCGGCTACGCCGGCTGGGTCGGCTGTGAATACAAGCCCGCCCGCAGCACCCGCGACGGCCTGACCTGGCTGCCGGGACATCCGAAGGCTGCGTGACGGAGACGGTCGGCGCGTCAGTCGAGCAGAGGATACGAAAGCATGGCGAATATCGGTTTCATCGGCCTCGGCATCATGGGCCGCCCCATGGCGGAACACCTGATCACGGGCGGGCATACGCTGCACATATCGAGCCATCACAAGGCACCCGATGCAGAGCTGCAGGCGAAGGCGATCACGGTCCACCCGACGCCGAAGGCGGTCGCGGCGGCGAGCGAGATCGTCATCCTGATGCTGCCGGACACGCCGCAGGTCGAGGAGGTGCTGTTCGGCACGAACGGCGTGGCGCTCGGCCTGAACGAGGGGAGCATCGTCGTCGACATGAGCTCGATCTCGCCGATGGCGACGAAGGAGTTCGCGAAGCGGGTCGAGGCGAACGGCTCGTCCTATCTCGACGCACCGGTCTCGGGCGGCGAGGTCGGCGCCAAGGCTGCGAGCCTCACCATCATGGTCGGGGGGCCGCAGGCGGCGTTCGACACGGTCAAGCCGCTGTTCGAATTGATGGGCAAGAACATCACCCTGGTCGGCGGCAATGGCGACGGCCAGACCACCAAGGTCGCCAACCAGATCATCGTGGCCCTGACCATCGAGGCGGTCGGCGAGGCCCTGCTCTTCGCTTCCAAGGCCGGCGCCGATCCCGCCAAGGTCCGCCAGGCGCTGATGGGCGGCTTCGCTTCCTCGAAGATCCTCGAGATCCATGGCGAGCGCATGGTCAAGCGCGCCTTCAATCCGGGTTTCCGCATCGGGCTGCACCAGAAGGATCTGAACCTCGCGCTGCAGAGCACTCGCTCGCTCGGCGTGTCGCTGCCGAACACCGCGACGGCCCAGGAACTGTTCAACGTCTGTGTCGCCCATGGCGGCAAGGACTGGGACCATTCGGCCATGGTGCGGGCGCTGGAGATCATGGCGAACCATCAGGTCGCGAGCTCATAGAAGCAAGAAAGGGGAGGCCCGATGAAGATCTGCATCTACGGCGCCGGCGCGATCGGCGGCTATATGGGCGTGATGCTCAAGCGCGGCGGGCTCGACGTCTCGCTCGTGGCGCGCGGCGCCCATCTGGGCGCGATCAAAGCCAAGGGCCTGACCCTCGTCACAAAGACCGAGACGATCACCGAGCACATGCCGGCGAGCCGCGATCCGCGCGATCTCGGCCAGCAGGACGTAGTGATCATCGCGCTCAAGGCGCACCAGGCCTGGGAGGCGGCGGAAGAGCTGAAGCCGCTGCTCGGGCCGAAGACAGCCGTCGTCACCGCCCAGAACGGCGTGCCGTGGTGGTATTTCCACGGCCTGGACGGTCCCTATGCCAACCTGCGCCTGCGCAGCGTCGATCCGGGCGACCGGCAGTGGAACGCGATCGGCCCCGAGCGTGTCATCGGCTGCACGGTCTATCCGGCGACCGAGATCACCGAGCCCGGCGTGGTCAAGCACATCTATGGCGACCAGTTCGGCCTCGGCGAGCCCAACCGCAAGGAAAGCGAGCGGCTGACGCGCTTCGCCGATGCGATCGCTGCCGGCGGCATGAAGCCAAGGCTCTTCAGCGACATCCGCGACGACATCTGGCTCAAGCTCTGGGGCAATCTCTGCTTCAACCCGATCTCGGCGCTGACCCATGCGACACTCGACATCGTTGCGACCGATCCCGGTACGCGCTCGCTCGCCCGCAACATGATGCTCGAGGCGCAGCAGATCGGCGAAAGGCTCGGCGTCACCTTCCGCGTCGATGTCGAGCGCCGGATCAATGGCGCGGCGGGCGTCGGCGCGCATCGTACCTCGATGCTGCAGGATCTGGACAAGGGCCGCCCGCTGGAGATCGACGCCCTGCTCGGCACCGTGCAGGAGATGGGACGTCTCGTCGAGACACCGACGCCTTACATCGACGCCGTGCTCGGGCTCGTCCAGCAGATGGCGAGCGTGAGGGGACTCTATCCGACCTTCCCGCCCGAGGCGCTCGCCGGGGAGAAGGTTGCCGAACCGGCACAGGAGCGACCGCTCCAGCTGGCGGCCTCGTGACGAGAGGGACGGTGCCATGTTGAACACGACGATCGAGCGGATCGCGCGGGCGGAGAATGTCCAGGCGCGCGCGCGTTGGGTGCGCTTTGTCTTTGCGGGTCGCGAACGCTTCGGCACGCTGGTCGGAGGGACGATCGCGATCCACAGCGGCGACATGTTTTCCGGCGCGCGGCCGACGGGCGAGAGGGTGCCGCTCGCCGAGGTCTCGTTGCTGGCGCCAGCCACGCCGTCCAAGATCATCGCGCTCTGGAACAATTTTAACGCGCTCGCCGCGAAACTGTCGAATCCGGTGCCGGCGGAGCCGCTCTATCTGATGAAGGCACCGTCCTGCGTGGCGGGGCCGAGTGCCGCGATCGCGCGGCCGGCATCCTATGCGGGCAAAGTGGTCTATGAAGGCGAGCTCGGCATCGTCATCGGCCGCCGCTGCAGCGAGGTCACGCCGCAGCAGGCTGCTGAATTCATCTTCGGCTACACCTGCGTCAACGACATCACGGCGCTGGACCTGATCGCCGCCGACCCGACCTTCGCGCAATGGGTGCGCGCCAAGAGCTTCGACGGTTTCGGCCCCTTCGGACCAGTCATCGCGACCGGCCTCGACTCGCGCGACCTGACGGTTCGCACGCTGCTGAACGGGCAGGAGCGCCAGAACTATCCCGTCTCGGACATGATCTTCCAACCGCACGAGCTGGTCAGCCGGCTCTCGCACGACATGACACTGCTGCCGGGAGACCTGATCTGCTGCGGCACTTCGCTCGGTGTCGGCACCATGAAGGAGCCGGTCAACGCGGTCGAGGTGACGATCGAGGGCATCGGCACGTTGGCCAACACCTTCGTGCAGATCGGTTGATCGGCGCTTCAGTCGAAGATGTCGGCGTGCTGGTCGACGAAGTTTGCAAGGCCAAGGGTGTGCTCGCGCGATAGGCGCTCCGCGAGCGCGATGTCGCGTTGCTCGAGCGCCTCGATGATCTGCAGATGGTCGACGATGGAGCGGCTGGCGCGGTCTTCGCGCCCGATCGTCATCTGGCGGATGCCGCGCACATGCAGCAGCAGATTATCGGTCATCTCGACGAGCAGCTGCGACTTGCTCAGCCCGATCAGGGTCTGATGGAAGAGGAGGTTGGCGGACGAGTATTCGCCGACATGGTCGGAGGGCTTGTGCGCCTCGTCGAAGGCCTTGAACAACAGGCGAAGCCTGCCGATCTCGGCGTCGCTGGCGCGCTCCACGGCAAGGCGCGCGGCCATGCTCTCGAGCGCCGCCCAGGCCTGGATCATCTCGACGACCTCGTTCTTGGTCTTCTTCAGGACCATGATGCCGCGTCGTGGCAGCGACTTCACCAGCCCTTCCTGTTCGAGCATCGCGACGGCCTCGCGCACTGGCGTGCGGCTGACACCGAGTTGCTCGGCGAGCTGGCGCTCGTCGATCCAGGTCGGCTCCGGAGAGCCATAAATGTCCATGGTGATGATTGCCTGCTTCAGCGCAGCGTAGACCTTGGTCTTGAAGGTCGCCTCGGGCGCGAAGCGTTTGAGCTCGAGGCCCTGCGTCACGGCGTTGGATGTGGTGGTGGCGCTGGGGGCTTTCACGATCGCTGCTCCTGCATTGCTGCAGGGCATAGCGCCGGGGGCACGCCACGTCTACGCGGCGGGCGAGGTTGATTGCCGTAGCGGCAGCCGGAATGGAGGCCCTGTGTCCGGATGGTTACGGGCCTCGCTTGGAAAGGTCGGATCAACCGGTCGTCGGCAGGGGCCTCGCAGCCGGGATCAGAATGACCATTCGATCTCGGCGCAGCGCTTCTTGACGGCGACCTCGCCGCTGAGCAGCTCGACCAGCGTCTTTCCAAGCCGCGCCGGCGAGGGCGAGACCCGGATGCCGGCTGCTTCCATCGCCGCGATCTTGTCCTCGGCACCGCCCTTGCCGCCGGAGATGATCGCGCCGGCATGGCCCATGCGGCGGCCGGGAGGGGCCGTGCGGCCGGCGATGAAGCCGACCATCGGCTTGGCCCGTCCGCGCTTGGCCTCGTCCCTGATGAACTGGGCCGCGTCCTCCTCGGCCGAGCCGCCGATCTCGCCGATCATCACGATCGACTCGGTTGCGGGATCGGCGAGGAAGAGTTCGAGCATGTCGATGAATTCGGTGCCCTTGACCGGGTCGCCGCCGATGCCGACCGCCGTGGTCTGGCCCAACCCCTCGCAACTGGTCTGGAACACTGCCTCGTAGGTCAGCGTGCCCGAACGCGAGACGATGCCGACCGAGCCGCGCTTGAAGATGTTGGCCGGCATGATGCCGATCTTGCTCTCGCCAGCGGTGACGACGCCCGGGCAGTTCGGCCCGATCAGCCGCGACTTCGAGCCGGAGAGCATTCGCTTGACCTTGATCATGTCCATCACCGGGATGCCCTCGGTGATGCAGACGATCAGCGGCATCTCGGCGTCGATCGCCTCGCAGATCGCGTCGGCCGCGCCCGGCGGCGGAACGTAGACGACGGACGCGGTGGCGCCGGTCTTCGCGCGCGCCTCGGCGACGGTGTTGAACACGGGCAGATTCAGATGGCTCTGGCCGCCCTTGCCAGGGGCGACGCCACCGACCATGCGGGTGCCATAGGCGATCGCCTGTTCTGAATGGAAGGTGCCGTTCTTGCCGGTGAAGCCCTGGCAGATAACCTTGGTGTTCTTGTCGATCAGGATGGACATGTTCGCTCCCCCTAGATCACGTTGCATTGACGCTGTTTCGTCCCAATGCAGAAGGCGTGATCGTTTTAGTTGTTTTGAGCATTTCCTCTGCGGGAGATCTATCCCCGCGGTGTCACGCGGGCTCCTAGTTCTTGCGCACCGCCGCGACGATCTTCTGGGCGGCGTCGTCGAGGTCATCGGCCGGGATGACGTTCAATCCGGAGCCACGGATGATCGCCTTGCCCTCCTCGACATTGGTGCCTTCGAGGCGCACCACCAGCGGCACTTCAAGCCCGACGGTCTTCACCGCCGCGATTACGCCGCGGGCAATGACATCGCACTTCATGATCCCGCCGAAGATGTTGACCAGGATGCCTTTCACATTCGGATCGGCGGTGATGATCTTGAAGGCCGCGGTGACCTTTTCTTCGGTGGCGCCGCCGCCGACATCGAGGAAGTTCGCGGGCGACTCCCCATAGAGCTGGATGATGTCGAGCGTCGCCATGGCGAGGCCGGCGCCGTTGACCATGCAGCCGATCGTGCCGTCGAGCGCGATATAGGCGAGGTCGTATTTGGACGCCTCGATCTCCTTGGCGTCCTCCTCGGTCTCGTCGCGCAGTCTGTAGACGTCCGGATGCCGGTAGAGAGCATTGTCGTCGAAGGAGATTTTGGCGTCGAGGCAGCGGAGCTTGCCGTCCTTGGTGACGATCAGCGGGTTGATCTCGAGCATCGCCATGTCCTTGGCGGTGAAGGCCGCATAGAGCTTGCCCGTCAGATCCTCGGCCTGCTTGGCGAGGTCGCCGGAAAGATGCAGCGCCTCGGCGACGGTGCGGCCATGCAGCGGCATGATCCCCGTCGCCGGATCGACCGAGAAGGTCTTGATCTTCTCGGGCGTGTCATGGGCGACGGCCTCGATATCCATGCCGCCCTCGGTCGAGACGACGAAGGAAATCCGCGAGGTCTCGCGGTCGACGAGCATGGAGAGGTAGAATTCGCGGTCGATCAGCGAACCGTCCTCGATATAGAGGCGGTTGACCTGCTTGCCGGCCGGGCCGGTCTGGACGGTGACCAGGGTGTGTCCGAGCATCTGCTGGACGAAAGCCTTCGCCTCGTCGATCGATTTCGCCAGGCGCACGCCGCCCTTCTCGCCGGCCTCCGGCTCCTTGAAGGTACCCTTGCCGCGGCCGCCGGCATGGATCTGCGATTTGACGACCCAAACCGGGCCGCGCAGCTGTTTCGCGGCGGTCTCGGCATCTTCAGCCGTCAGCACAGGGAAGCCGTCAGGGACGGGCACCCCAAATTCCCTCAGTAACCCCTTCGCCTGATATTCATGGATGTTCATTGCGATCTCTCTCGGAGTTCGGGGAGAGCGACCGGCCCTTCCGAGGCGCCGGCCATTCGGAACAGAAGCCTTGAACGATTTGTCTGCGCGCTTTCCGGTCGACCATCGGTCGAACGAAAAGAATTCGCGCAAAACTATAATGTTGAGCCTGTTCTCATCGCAAAAGTGGTATCCACTTTTGCGGAACATGCTCTAGGCCGCTCCCATCCTGCTGGATGCGAGCGCCGGTCACGCGATGCGTGCAGCCTGCGCCGGACGGAGTCCGGGCGTCGGCGGAGTCGGGAGCCTGGCGCTCAGCCCTTGATCAGGCCGGCGGCGCGCGCCCATTTGTACTTGGCGCCAAGCACCTCGACCGGCGTCTCCGTGGTGTACGGATAGGCCACGATGCCGTGGTCGTAGAGCTTCTCGCAGGCCTTCTCGACCTCGACGTCGCCGACCAGCGAGGCGACGATCGGCTTGTCGATGCCCTTGGCGCGCGCCTCGGTGACGACCTCGATCATCTTGTCGGCGAAAACCAGCGGCGGGGTCACGATCGTATGCCAGTAGCCGAGGATGAGCGCGTGGATGCGCTCGTCATTGAGGCCGAGGCGGACCGTGTTCTGGTAGGTCAGCGGCGGCTCGCCGCCGGTGATGTCGACGGGGTTGCCGGCTGCGCCGAAGGGCGGGATGAATTTCCGGAAAGCCGCGTCGAGATCATCCGGCATCTTCATCAGCGTCAGGCCGTTGTCGAAGCAGGCGTCCGAGAGCAGCACGCCGGAGCCGCCGGCGCCGGTGATGATCAGGACGTTCTCGCCCTTCGGTGCCGGCAGGACCTGCACGCCGCGGGCATATTCGAGCATGCCGCGCAGCGAGGGCGCGCGAATGACGCCCGAGGCCTTGAGGATGTCGTCATAGATCTTGTCGTTGCCGGCGAGCGCACCGGTATGGGAGGCGGCGGCCTTGGCGCCATAGGCGGTGCGCCCGGCCTTGAGCACGATCACCGGCTTCTTCTTCGAGACGCGCTCGGCGACCTCGGAGAAGGCGCGGCCGTCCTTCAGGTCCTCGCAGTGCATCGCGATCACCGAGGTGTTCGGATCCTGCTCGAAGAAGGTCAGCAGGTCGTCCTCGTCGAGGTCCGATTTGTTGCCGAGGCCGACGATCGAGGAGACGCCCATCTTGGTCGAGCGGGCAAAGCCAATGATCGACATGCCGACGCCGCCGGACTGCGAGGACAGGGCCGCCTTGCCCTTGACGTCGAAGGCCGTGCAGAAGGTCGCGCAGAGGTTCTCCGGCGTATAGTAGAAGCCGTAGATGTTCGGCCCCATGATCCGGACATTATACTTGCGGGCGGTCGCCAGCAGCTCTTCCTGCAGTTCGGGTTCGCCTGATTCGGCAAAGCCCGAGGGGATCATCACCGTGCCCGGCACGCCCTTGCGGCCGACCTCGTCCATGGCGCCGTTGCAAAGCTTGGCCGGCACGGCGAAGACCGCGACATCGACCTGACCATCATAATCGAGGATCGACTTGTAGGCCTTGATGCCCTCGATTGTGTCGGCCTTCGGGTGCACGGGTACGATCGTGCCCTTGTAGCCGCCATTGATCAGGTTCTTCATCACCGAATTGCCGATCTTGCCGGCCTCGTTCGAAGCGCCGATCACCGCCACCGCCTTCGGGTGGAAGATGCGGTTCATCGCCTTGACGATCTCATCCTGGTCGGGGCGGAAGCGCTCCTTGCGCGCCTCGAAATTGCAGACGATGCGGGCGTCCACAGCGGTTGCGCCGGATTTCGTCGCGAAGACGGGGTTGAGGTCGAGCTCCTCGATCTCCGGGAAGTCGTCGAGCAGCGCCGAGACCTGGACGAGGATCGAAGCGAGCGCGCCGCGGTCGACGGCTTCGCCGCCACGCACGCCGTCGAGCATCTCCTTGGCCTTGATCGAGCCGATCATATCGAGCGCCTGCGCCGCGTTGACCGGCGCGAGGCGGAAGGTCAGGTCCTTCAGCACCTCGACGAGGACGCCGCCGAGGCCGAAGGCGACGAGCTTGCCGAAGGAGGGGTCGGTGATCGCGCCGATCAGCGTCTCGGTCGCACCGGTGGGCAGCATCTGCTGGACCTGGATGCCCTCGATCTTGGCGTCGGCCTTGTATTTGCGGGCATTGGCCAGGATCGTGTCGTGGGCGCGCCGCGCCTCGTCATCGCTCTTGACGCCGACGATCACGCCGCCAGCATCGGTCTTGTGCAGGATGTCGGCGGATACGATCTTCATGACGACGGGATAGCCCATGCCACCCGCCAGCTTGACGGCCTCGTCGGCCGATTTGGCGAGGCCTTCCTTGGGCAGCGGGATGTCGTAGGCGTCGCAGACCAGCTTGGCCTCGGGGGCCGTCAGGCTGGTGCGGCCGTCGGCCTTGACGCCGTCCAGGACCTTGCGGACCGTCGCCTGGTCTCGTGCGGTTTCGTTCGATGCAACTTTGAGTGCGGCTTGAGGTGCCATGACAGATTTCCTCCCGTGGAAATTCTCGAAGGTCCCGCAGTCACGTCGATCGTTTTCCGGGACGTCTGCTTTGGATCAATTGGCGTTTGGTATTTGGCATGCCAATCACTTCAGCTGTCAAGAGCTAGAATGCGACCGGCCAGTTTCTGCGGGACATCTCTACGGCTGTACGAACCAATCCGCGGTCGCGCGCCAGATTTATCAGCTCGAGGCTTCGGCAGGCCTGACGTCGAAGATGGGGCGGCGGTATCCGACTTTTCGGCGGCGCCGCCCCGCTAGGCCTGAAGCGACAGCAAGGTCAGTGCGCGCCTATTCAGCTGCCTCGCGCGCCATAGCGCCGGTGGCGCCGGACTCGGTGATCGCGGCGATCCGAGCCTCGTCGAACTTCAGCACGTCGCGCAACACCTCGTCGGTGTGCTCGCCGAGCAGCGGCGAGCGCTTCACGACGGTCGGGCTGTTGGAGAGCTTGATCGGATTGCCGACCGAGAGGTACTTGCCGCGCTTGGGGTGATCGACCTCGACCACGGTCCCGGTCTCGCGCAGCGACTTCTCCTCGGCGATCTCCTTCATCGACAGGATCGGCCCGCAGGGGATGTCGTATTCGTTGAGGAGATCCATGGCCTCGAACTTGGTCTTGGTCATGGTCCACTGTTCGATCCGCCCGAAGATCTCGTTCAGCCTGGGCAGGCGCGCCGGCGGCTTGGCGTAGTTCGGATCGGTCTTCCAGGTCGGTTCGCCGATCACGTCGCAGATCTTCTCCCAGACCGGCGCCTGGGTGATGAAGTAGATATAGGCGTTGGGATCGGTCTCCCAGCCCTTGCATTTCAGGATGCGGCCGGGCTGGCCGCCGCCGGAATCGTTGCCGGCGCGCGGCACGGCGTCGCCGAAGGGCAGGCCCTCGCCGAACTGGCTGTATTCCTTGAGCGGACCATGGTCGAGCCGCTGCTGGTCGCGCAGCTTGACGCGGCAGAGGTTGAGCACGCCGTCCTGCATCGCACAATCGACCTTCTGGCCGAGGCCGGAATGGGTGCGGTGATAGAGCGCCGTGACGATGCCGAGCGCCAGATGCAGGCCGGTGCCGGAATCGCCGATCTGGGCGCCGGTGACGAGCGGCACGCCATCGCGGAAGCCGGTGGTCGAGGCGGCGCCGCCGGCGCATTGCGCGACGTTCTCGTAGACCTTGCAATCCTCATAGGGGCCGGGGCCGAAGCCCTTGACTGAGGCGACGATCAGCCGGGGATTGGTGGCGTGGATTTTCTCCCAGGTCAGGCCCATGCGGTCGAGCACGCCGGGGGCGAAGTTCTCGACCAGCACGTCGCAGATCTTCACCATCTCCCAGAGCACTTCCATGCCCCTTGGGTTCTTGGTGTCGAGCGTGATCGAGCGCTTGTTGTGGTTCAGCATCGTGAAATAGAGGCTGTCCGCATCGGGCACGTCGCAGAGTTGGCCGCGCGTGATGTCGCCGCTGCCAGGGCGCTCGACCTTGATCACGTCGGCGCCGAACCAGGCGAGGAGCTGCGTGCAGGTCGGCCCCGACTGCAC
>DASYHC010000094.1:0-64357 GCA_035998995.1 Allobosea sp. | reverse complement strand
GATGCCGAACCAGGTCGAGAGTCGGTGCAGCGGGCGCAGGATCTGCGGTTCGCCGACGAGCACGAGACCCATCAGCATGATCGTGCCGAAGGCGAAGGTGAAGGAACAGAGTGCGACCAGGATCGCGATCTCGGCCGCGCTCAGGCCCTTCGCGTGATAGGCGCGGTAGCGCACCATGCCGCCGGAGAAGACCGAGGCGCCGATATTATGCGAGAGCGCATAGGTGACGAAGGAACAGAGAGAAATATAGGCCCAGGAGATGCCCTTCTCGCGATGCAGGTGCAAAAGCGCGATCCGGTCGTACCAGGCGAGCGCGGCATAGGCGACGAGCGTCGCGAGCCCGGCATGGAAGAAGGCGGCAGGCGGAATGACCGCGATCTTCTGGCCGATGCCGGTGGCGACGATCTTGAACGCGTCCCAGAGGCCGGCCTGTTCAAGCTGGGCCGCGACCGCCTCATTGGTCAGGGCCTCGGTCTTGAGCTTGTCCCAGAGCAGGTCGACCGACCAGACGACGGCGACGAGGCCGATCAACGGCCAGAGATAGTCGAGATACTTTTTCATCGAACCCGCGAGCAGCCGGAGGCGAGATCAGAGTCCATCTAAGATCCACGGCTTGTGCTTGCAGGATATGCGTGGACGCAAGTCGTGCCGTCTCTCTGCCAAAGCCGGCCCTGCAGGGCAAGCGGCAGGCGCGAAGCCCGCCCCGGATCGCGGCGAATCCGGAGCGGTGTGCCCAAGATTACTTGCCCTGCTTCTTCAGCCAGCCGCGCAGGAAGGCGATCTCCTTCTCCTGCTCGGTGATCACGCCCTCGGCGAGCTTGCGCAATTCGGGATCCTTGCCATGGGCGAGCACGACCTTGGCCATGTCGACCGCACCCTGATGATGCGGGATCATGCCGCGGGCGAAATCGACATCGGCGTCGCCGCTGAAGGCGATACCCATCTCCTTGTGCATCTTGTCGTTGGCGGCCTTGTAGGCCTGCGTTGCGGCCGTGTCGGAGGCGGCAGGGGCCGCGCCGTGGCTGCCATGGCCCTGATGGCCCTGTGCCAGGGCGAAGCCGGCAAGGCCGAGCGTAGCGAGCAGGGCGGCGCCCGCGAACAGGCTGCGGGTAGTCGTCATTCTGATGTCCTTTCGGGAAGCCGGTTCCGGCGTGCCAGAAGCCTCCGCGCCGATCATGTCATCAGCACGGCGAAGGCCCGCCACTCCGGCCGTCCCGTCCAACGTCAGGTCGCGGCAAGCCCTCTGCAGACGAGGCGGACCAGGCCTTCGAT
The DNA here is from genome assembly GCA_035998995.1 of Allobosea sp. Lineage (GTDB taxonomy): Bacteria > Pseudomonadota > Alphaproteobacteria > Rhizobiales > Beijerinckiaceae > Allobosea. The sequence continues at coordinate 63,085 of DASYHC010000094.1, read as the reverse complement.
CTGGCGGTCGAGATCGCGGCGCGGCACGGCGATCAGCTTCTCCTCCAGGCCGATCGCGACGACGCCATGGACGGCCGAGAACAAGGTCCGGCTCATCAGCATGCGCTCCGGTTCGCCGCGATCGGGAACCAGGACGCTCAGCGGCTCGAGGATGTGCCGGAACATCGTCATCTGCTCGCTCACCGCCCAGTCGGGCACCACCGCGCCTTCCGCCATGCGGTGCTCGAACAGCACGCGCCAGAGCTGCAGGTTGTCGCGGGCGAAGGCGCAATAGGCGAGGGCGACCGCGACCAGCCTGTCGGCGGCCTCAGTCGCTGAGGAGGGCACATTCTGGCCTTCGGCCGCGCTCAACGCCGCGTCGAGCCGCGTCAGCGTGCGCGAGCCGACGCGCAGGACGAGCTCGTCCATATCGGCGACGAGATTGTAGATCGCGCCGAGCGCGCAGCCGATCTCCTGCGCCAGTTCGCGCGCTTTCAGGCCGGCCAGCCCCTTCTCGGCGATGGCCTTCTCGGCTGCATCGATCAGCTGGATGCGCTGCCGCTCGCGGCGCACTGCGGTCGTGGTCATTCCGTCGGACTCAAATTTTGTGAACGATGTTCAAAATTTTTCTTGAACGGCGTTCAGGGCTGGGTTATGCATTGCTTCGTGAACATCGTTCATATCAGGGAACAGTCAATGCTCAAGATGTTTCTCACCTTCGTCCGCGGCAGCGCCGCCATTGCCGAGGAGCGCTTCGCCGATCGCAACGCGCTCCTCATCCTCGACCAGCAGATGCGCGATGCCGCCGGCGCCTTCGAGCGCGCCAAGAAGGCGCTCGCGGTCGCGATCGCCCAGGACCGGCAGGAGAGCGAGCGGCTCGCCGCCAGCCATGCCCGCATCGCCGATCTGGAGAACCGCGTTGCTGCGGCGCTCACCGCCAGCGACGACACCCTGGCCCGCGAGGGCGCCGAGGCGATCGCCGCCCTGGAGGCCGATCGCGATGCGGCGGCTGGCGCGCAGGCGCTGTTCGCCGCCGAGATCGTCCGCCTGCGTCGCCATGTCGGCCAGGCTCAGGCGCGCATCGCCGAACTGGACCGCGGCCGGCGTCTCGTCCGCGCCTCGGAGGCGGTGCGCCAGATGCGGCAGGGCCGGATAGAGACCGGCCCCGTGCATGAATCGACCCTCGCCGAAGCCGAGCAGACGCTGAAGCGCCTGCGCGAGCGCCAGGTCGAGGCCGAAGCCGCCGAAACCGCGCTCGACGAGCTCGACGGCGCGGCCGCCGCCTCCGTCACCGAAAAGCTCGCCGCCAAGGGCTTCGGCCCGCGGCTGCGGAGTACGGCCGACGACGTGCTGGAGCGGCTGCGCAGCCGGCAGCTCCAGGCGAATTGACCTCTTTCATCTGCAAACGTACCCGACGGGAGAAAACGATGAACCAGAATGCACAGCCCCATAGCGGCGCTTGGGTCAGCTTCACCTACGCCTCCTTCTTCGCCGCCGCGGCCATGGTCGGCGCCGGCGTCCTGTTCCTGCCGCTCGACTGGTGGGCCAAAGGCTATCTGGCGATGGGCTGCGTGATGCTCGTCCAATCCTGCATCACCATGACCAAGACGGTGCGCGACATGCACGAGGCGTCCAAGCTGGTGAACCGGATCGAGGACGCCCGCACCGAGCGCCTGCTGATGGACGCCGGCAAGCCGGTCTTGTGAAGTATCTTGGCTCGCCGCCGCCATTCCGGGGCTTCGCGTAGCGAAGAGCCCGGAACCCATGAACACGACCCATCCGTCATTGCGAGGAGCGTAAGCGACGAAGCAATCCAGGAGCGGCAGAGCTCCACGTCCCCCTGGATTGCTTCGCTACGCTCGCAATGACGAAGAAGGCACTGGCAAGTCGTGTCCATGGGTTCCGGGCTCGGCCCTGCGGGCCGCCCCGGAATGACGGGTGGGAACGATCAGCTTCGTTTAACCGCAACCGCGCATCGCCCGCTGCAAGCAGGAATTGATTTGCCCTTGAGGTGCGATTGTCCTGCTGAAACCGTCAAGGACAGGCCATGATCGACACATTGATGCTGAAGCGGCGCTTCGCCCCGCTGTTCTGGGCGCAGTTCTTCTCCGCCTTCAACGATAATTTCCTCAAGAACGCGCTGGTCTTCATCATCCTCTACAAGCTCGCCGGCTCGCATGGCGAAGCGCTGGTGACCCTGGCGGGCGGGCTCTTCATCGCGCCCTTCTTCCTGCTCTCAGGCGTAGGCGGCCAGATGGCCGACCGCTTCGACAAGGCCATGATGGCGCAGCGGCTGAAGCTCACCGAGATCGGCGCGGCGGCGGTTGCGGTCCTCGGCTTCACGCTTCACTCCGTGCCGGTTCTGTTCGTCGCGCTGTTCCTGTTCGGCGTGATCGCTGCGCTGTTCGGGCCGATCAAATACGGCATCCTGCCCGACCATCTGAAGCGCGAGGAACTGCCAGCCGGCAACGCGCTGATCGAGGGCGCGACCTTCATCGCCATCCTGCTCGGCACCATCGCCGGCGGCCTGACCGCGCGTGAAGGCGGCGATGCCGCGCAACTCAGCCTGCTGATCCTGGTCTTCGCGCTGGCCTGCTGGGTCGCGACGCTGTTCATCCCGAAGACCGGGCCGGCGGCGCCCGACCTCGTCGTCGACCGCAACATCCTGCGCTCGACCCGCGACCTGCTCCGGGATCTGTGGGGCGATGCCCGGCTCTGGCGCACCGGCGTCATGGTCTCGCTGTTCTGGCTGATCGGCGCTGTGGTGATGTCGCTGCTGCCCTCGCTGGTGAAGAACGGCATGGGCGGCACCGAAATGGTGGTCTCGGCCTATCTCGCCGTCTTCGCCATCGCGATCGCGGTCGGCTCCGGCATCGGCTCCTTCCTGTCGAGCGGGCGCATCGTGCTGCTGCCGGTGCCGGTCGCCGGCGTGGCGATGGGCCTGTTCGCGCTCGATCTCGGCTGGGCCGTCTCGGGCATCGTCGCGCACCAGCCGGCGCAGGATATCAGCGCTTTCTTCTCAGACCCCTCCGCTTGGCGTGTCGGCATCGACCTCGCCGGCCTTGCCATCGCCGGCGGCGTCTTCGTCGTGCCGTCCTTCGCGGCGGCGCAGGCCTGGGCCCCGGCCGAGAAGCGCGCCCGCATCGTCGCGGCCGTCAACGTGCTCTCGGCCGCCTTCATGGTCGCCGGCGCCGTTGTGGTCGCGCTGCTGCAGGCGGCGGGCCTGACGCTCAGCCACCTCTTCCTGCTGATCGGCGTGCTGACCATCGCCGCCTCGGTCTGGATCCTGCGGACGCTGCCGACCAATCCGCTCAGCGATTTTCTGTCGATCCTGTTCCGTGCCTTCTACCGGGTCGAGGTCACCGGTCGCGAGAATATCGCCAAGGCCGGCGACAACGCCATCATCGCGCTGAACCACGTCTCCTTCCTCGATGCGGCGCTGGCGCTCTCGATCCTCGACAAGGAGCCGGTCTTTGCTATCGACCATGGCATCGCCCAGCGCTGGTGGGTGAAGCCCTTCCTGAAGCTGACCCGCGCCATGCCGCTCGATCCGTCGCGGCCGCTGGCGACGCGCTCGCTGATCAACGCCGTGAAGAACGGCGAGAGCCTGGTGATCTTCCCGGAAGGGCGCCTTACCGTCACCGGCAGCCTGATGAAGGTCTATGACGGCGTCGGCATGATCGCCGAGAAGTCGGGCGCCAAGGTCGTACCGGTCCGGATCGAGGGGCTGGAAGCGACGATCTTCTCGCGGCTGACCCGCGAGCAGGTGCGCCGGCGCTGGTTCCCCAAGGTGCGCGTCACCGTGCTGGAGCCGGTCTCGCTGACGGTGGCCGAGGAGCTGAAGGGTAAGCCGAGGCGCCAGGCGGCGGGCGCGGCGCTCTACCAGATCATGTCCGATCTGATCTTCAAGACCACCGATATCGACCGCAGCGTCTTTTCGGCGGTGGCGGAAGCGGCGGTGGTCAACGGCAAGGGCCGCGTCGCGGTCGAGGATCCGATCACCGGAAGCCTGACCTATAAGCGCCTGCTGATCGGCGCCGAGGTGCTAGGCCGCAAGCTGATGCCGCTGGCTGGCAAGGGCGAGGCGATCGGGGTGATGCTGCCCAACGCCAATGGCGCGGCGGTGACACTGCTCGGCCTGATGTCGGCGGCGCGCGTCCCGGCGATGATCAACTTCACCGCTGGCGCCAGCAACATCGCCGCGGCCTGCAAGGCGGCTGAAGTGAAGACCATCGTCACCTCGCGCGCCTTCGTCGAGAAGGGCCGGATGGGACCGCTGATCGAGGCGCTCTCCGGCGAGGTCAAGATCGTCTATCTCGAAGACGTGCGCGCCACCGTCACGACCGGCGACAAGCTTTGGGCGCTCTGGCGCCATGGCAAACCGATCGAGGAGGCCAAGGGCTCGGACCGCGCCGCGATCCTGTTCACCTCGGGTTCGGAGGGAGCGCCCAAGGGCGTGGTGCTCTCGCACCGGAACATGCTGGCCAATGCGGCGCAGGCTGCGGCCCGCATCGATTTCGGCCGGCGCGACAAGGTCTTCAACGTGCTGCCGGTGTTCCACTCCTTCGGCCTGACGGCGGGGCTCGTCCTGCCGCTGGTCTCGGGCGTGCCGGTCTATCTCTACCCGTCGCCGCTGCACTACCGGATGGTGCCGGAGCTGGTCTACGGCTGCAACGCCACCATCCTGTTCGGCACCGACACCTTCCTCACCGGCTATGCCCGCGCCGCGCATCCCTACGATTTGCGCTCGCTGCGCTACATCGTTGCCGGCGCCGAACCGGTGAAGGACACGACGCGGCGGACCTATGCCGAGAAGTTCGGCCTGCGCATCCTCGAGGGCTATGGCGTGACCGAGACCGCGCCGGTGCTGGCGCTGAACACGCCGATGTTCAACCGCTTCGGCACGGTCGGCCGGATCATGCCCGGCATGGAAGCCAGGCTCGAGCCGATGCCGGGCGTCGAGGAGGGCGGCCGGCTGCATGTCAGCGGCCCGAACATCATGCTCGGCTATCTCAAGTCCGAGAACCCCGGCGTGCTCGAGCCGCCGCCCGAGGGCTGGCACGATACCGGCGACATCGTCGTGATCGACAAGGACGGTTTCGTCACCATCAAGGGCCGGGCCAAGCGCTTCGCCAAGATCGCCGGCGAGATGGTCTCGCTCGCCGCGGTCGAGGCACTCGCCGCCGAATGCTGGCCGGGCGTGCTCTCGGGTGTCGCCAGCCTGCCCGATGCCCGCAAGGGCGAGCGGCTGGTGCTGGTGACGCAGCAGAAGGACGCGACGCGCGCCGCCTTCCAGGCCTTCGCCAAGAGCAAGGGCGCCGCCGATCTGATGATCCCGGCCGAGGTGATGGTGGTACCGGCCGTGCCGGTGCTCGGCTCCGGCAAGCTCGACTTCGCCGGCATCTCCAGGCTGGTGAAGGAGCGTAGCCAGGCTCCCGCTCCGGCGGTGGCCTGATGCTCGGCTTCTGGCTGAAGGCGCTGCGGCGACCGACGCTCGACCTTACGCTCGCGACCGCGCCCGGACTGACGACGCGGATCATCGAGCGGCCGGGCGTGGTCCTGGATGATGCCGAACTCGCGGCGCTGGTCGAGCAGCTCCGCACCGTGGCGGGGCGGACGCTGGCGCAGGGCGCGCTGACCTATGGCGTCTTCTCTGGCGAGCGTGAGCGCCTGAGCCAGAGCATCGTCACCCTGATCAGCGAGACGGCGACTGGTAAGCCGGTCGCATTCAACGCCCTGGCGCAGATGCAGCTTTCGCTGAACGGCGAGCCGGAGCAGGTCACCCATCTCCGGCCTCGTCATGGTCGATCCCGAAGTGCGCGGGCGCGGGCTCTCCTGGGTGCTCTATGGCCTGACCGTGCTGGTGCTGTTCGTGCGCGGCGGCCTCAGGCCGCGCTGGATCTCGAACGTGACGCAGGTTCCGAGCGTGGTCGGCATGGTCTGCGAGACCTTCTCCGACGTCTACCCGTCCCCGGATGCCGGCAGCCGCCAGAGCTTCGCGCATCTTTCGCTCGCCCGGCAGATCATGCGCGCGCACCGCCATGTCTTTGGCGTGGGCGAGGAGGCCGGCTTCGAGGAGACCCCCTCGGTCATCACCGACGCCTATACCGGCGGCTCTGACGATCTGAAGAAGAGCTTCGAGCAGGCGACGCAGCACCGCGATCCCAGCTACAACGATTTCTGCCGGGAGACGCTGGATTACGAGCGCGGCGACGACGTGCTTCAGCTCGGCCGCATGGATCTGGCGGCGGCGCGGCGCTATCTGCTCGGGCAGGTGCCGCGTGCCTCGCTCCCTGGGCTGATCGGGGCTTCCGCCTTTCTGTTGCTGCAGAGACTGGTGCTGCCCTTGCTGCACTGGCTCGACGACACCAGGCGTTTCGGCACATTGCGTCCACGCGCCGCGAGGACGAAGCCATGATTCCCGGATTCAGCTACGAACTCTTCACCACCCGCAATATCGGCTTCGTCACGGAAGCCGAGCAGGCACAGCTGCGGCAGGCGACGATCTTCGTCTGCGGCGTCGGCGGCATGGGCGGGGCCGCCTTCATGGCGCTGGTCCGGGCCGGGATCGGCCGCTTCGTCATCGCCGATATCGACGTCTTCGAGGTCTCGAACCTGAACCGGCAAGTCTTCGCCAATGCCGGCACGGTCGGCCGGCCGAAGGCGGAAGCCGCTGCCGAAGCGGCGCGCGCGATCAATCCGGAGATCGAGATCGAGGTGCTCGGCGCCGAATGGGCGGAGCGCCTGCCGGAGATCGCGGGGCGCTGCAAGGTGATCGTCAACGGCATGGATGACATCGCTGCCGGCCTGCATCTCTACCGCACGGCGAAAACGGCCGGCGCCAGCGTGATCGACGCCTATATGGCCCCGCTCCCCTCGGTGATCGTGGTCCGGCCGGAGGATCCGCGCCCGGAGGAGCGGCTCGGTTTCCCGACACTCGGCAAGGACTGGCGGACCCTCACCGAGGACGACAAGCGCGCGGCGATGCTGTGCGAGGTGACGCATGTGATGCTGCATTCGCGCTCGCGTCATCATGTCGACCTTACCATCGCCGGCGAGGTCGCGGCCGGCCGGCGCAGCCGCATGTCCTTCGCGCCGATGGTGATCACCACCGGCATGATGATGGCCTATGAGGCGATTGCGTTGGCGCTGGGCAAGCGCACCGGCACCGATTGCCGCGGCTGGTTCTTCAACCCCTACCGGCCGGCAGTGGAGCGGCCTTTGCCGGCGCCGGTCGCGGCGTTGCTCAAGCCCTTCATCGTGCGGGCGCTGGCCAAGATGGTGGCCGGGCCATGAACGGCGGCTTCGCCAACCCGGCTTTGGTCGCCGATTCCATCGTCGATATCTGCGGCGCGCTCGGCCTTGCCGTCGCGATGCTGACCTTGCGCCGGCGCGATCCGCGCGGGGCGCTGACGACGCGTTTCCTCGTGGCGATGGGGCTCGTCGCCGCGCTCTTCCTGCTGCGCGGCCTGAGCTGGTGGAGCGGCAGCGTCCTGCTGGAGCGGCTGGCGCTGTCCTGCGCCGCGCTGTTCCCGCTGGGGGCGCTGATCGTCACCGAGGGCATGCTGCGCCGGCATGCGCCGCGCGCCGGCAAGATCGCCGTGCTCGCTGGCTCAGGCCTGCTCGTGCTGGGCAGCCTCTTCGGCCTCGCCGATCATCCCTGGGCCTATGATCTGGCATTGGCCGCTTTCCAGCTGGTCACGGTCGCCTTTTGCGGCGCGCTGCTGTTCCGGCGCGACCCGGCCTCGCTGACCGAGTCCGAGAATACCAGCGTCTGGCGGCTCGGACTCTGCGCCTTCCTGATCCTGCCTTTCGCCCTTAGCGATTTCCGCGGGCTGCTGCCGGACATGCCGGTCCGGCTCGGCGGAGTCGGGGCGCTATTGCTGGTGTCGATCGTGCTCGTGACCGGTGGCGCGGCGCCGACGCGGCGACAGGGCTTCTTTCTGCTCGGCCTGCGCGTTGTCGCGGCGTTGCTGCTTGGTGTCGCGGCCGCGCATGTCACGCCCGGCGCCGATCTTGCCCATGGCGTCAGGCTCTGCGCCGTGGCGCTCGCGGGCGTGCTCGCGATCGCGCTTTGCGTCGATGCGCTGTCGAGTTCCTTCGATGCGGCGGCGCCCGGTGTGCTCGGCTCGCTCGCCCGCTCGCGCGCCGAGACGCGGGAGGCGCTGATCGCCCAGCTCGCCGGGCATCCGCTGTTCAGCAACGCCCACCGCCTCAGTGAGGCGGAGCTCGCCGATTACGATCCGGCCATCCTGAAGCCGGCGCTGCGCGAGATCGGCGTGCTCCACGCCTCCGGCCGGAGCTGGCCTTGGTCGCCGACCGACCCTGCGGCGGAGCGGCTCGCGGCACTCATGGCGACCCATTCCGCCAGCCATCTGCTCGTGCTCGGCGAGGAGCCGCTCGATCTGCTGCTGGTCACCGTGCCGGTGGTCTCGGCCGATCCCGCCACCGAGACGGCATTGGTGCTGGTGCGCCGGTTGCTGGCAACCGCAGCGAGCAAGGCTCCGGCATGATCGAGATCACCAGCAACGACCGCAAGGCCGCCTTCGCAGTCACCGCGCAGGTTTATCCGGCCGACAGTCCCTATGTGCCGCCGATGTGGTCCGATTTCGACCGCATGCTCGATCCCGCGCGCAATCCGCTGGTCAAGGACGGGCATGGCCGCTTCGAGCTGTTCACGGCCCTGAGGGAGGGGCGACCGTTCGGGCGCATCGTCGCTGCGATCCACGACGCTTCGAATGCGCGCCATGGCACGGCCCGGGCCCAGTTCGGCTATTTCGACTGCGCCGATGACCCCGAGGTCGCCTCGGCCCTGCTCGGCGCGGCCGAGAGCTGGGCGCGCGAGCGCGGTATGGCGGAGCTGGTCGGCAACTTCAATCTGACCGCGATGCAGCAGGCCGGCATCGTCACCGGCGGCTTCGAGAACGCCCCCTTCACCGACATGCTCTTCAGCCCGCCGCATATCGCGCGGCTGCTCGAAGCCAACGGCTATGCCCCGACTTTTCCGATGACGACCTTCCGGATCGCGCTCGCCGATGTCGACCCTTCCGGGCTGCTCGGCGACAAGCAAAAGGCGATCCTCGCCGATCCAGATTACCGCTGGATGCCGATCGACCGCCGGCATTTCTCCGAGCGGCTGGAAGAGTCGCGTCTCATCCTCAATGACGGCTTCGACGCCAACCCGATGTTCGTCCCACCGACTGCAGAGGAATACCGCTTCCAGGCCGGCGACATGATGTGGGTGATCGACAAGCGCATCTCGACCGTGGTGCACCACAAGGGCGAGCCGGTCGGCGCGATCATCGCGATCCCCGATCTCAACCCGCTGGTGAAGGCGGCCGGCGGGCGGATCGGCCCGAGCTTCCCCTTGCGCTTCCTTTGGCATCGCTGGACCAACCGGCGCGCCGTCATCGTCTACCAGTCGGTCAGCCGCGCCTTCCATAATCGCGGGCTCAACGGCGCCATGCTCTACAAGGTGACGAGCGCGCTGAAGGCGGCCGGCTATGACGAGCTCGGCGGCACCTGGATCGCCGACGTCAACGGGCCGAGTCTGCGGCAAGCCGAGAAGGCGGGGGCGAAGCCGCTGCATCGCTTGCATCTCTTCGCCAAGAGCCTGCAGGGCTGACGACCATGCTTGACCGCGCCTTGCTCGAAGAGCTGCTCGCCGAGGTTCGCCTCGCTCCCAGCGTCCACAACATCCAGCCGACGCGCTGGCGGCTCATCGGCGACGATGTCTTGCTCCTGCTGGAGGATGTCGCGCGGCGCCTGCCGGCGGCCGATCCGTCGGGGCACGATGTCCGGCTCTCGCATGGCGCGGCGATCGAGGGGCTTTCGCTGGCGCTCGGCCGGCGCGGACTGAGGATCGCGGAGGTCGAGCCCGTGGGTGAGCCGGGAGCTTCCGGTAGCTTGCAGCCGGTCGCGCGCATCGTGATCGCGGCGGGCGGCCAGGCTGATGGGCTGGCGGATTTCGTCTCGGCCCGGGCGAGCTGGCGTGGTGGCTTCCGGCCATTCGATCAGCCCGGCGAGGCCGCGCTCTCCATGTTCTCCGCCATGGCCGACGATGTGCAGCTGGTCCGCGGCGCGGCCGCCATCGAAGAGATCGCCCAGCTCGCCGACGAAGCCGGTTTCCATTTCCTCTGCGACGACGCTCATCGCGCCGAATTGCTGCGCTGGATGCGGCTGTCGCGATCCCACCCAGCTTACCAGCGCGACGGGCTCAACGCCGAGGCGATGGCGATGCCGGGTGTGGTGGCGTTCGGCACGCGGCTGGTGCTCGGCCCACTGTTCCCGGCGTTGCGTCGGTTCGGCCTTGCTGCGACGCTTGTCAGCGAGCGGGGCAAGTTCGCGAACAGCGCCGTCGCGCTCTTTCATCGGCCCGAAGGCGAGGACCCGCTCGCGACCGGGCGTGCCTTCTATCGCGCCTGGCTGATGCTGACCGCGCAGGGGCTCGCCGCCTGCCCGGTCTCGGTGCTGGCCGACTGGCCGGCGAGCAACCGGCAACTGGTTGAACGACATAGCGTCCCGGCCGGCCGCCGCCTGGTCAATGTCTTCCGGCTCGGGTTGCCTGCGGGCTCGCCCCCAGTGGGCAAGGCACGGCTGCCGGTGGCGGAGCTGATCGTCTGACCGCGGCTGCAAGGCTGGACAATCGCCGTTGGAACCACAGATTGGGGTACAGGTCTTTCTGCGAGAGGATGCCAGGCATGCTGCCGGATGAGATGGTCAAGCGCTTCAGGGTCACCGATGGCGACGATTTCAAACTGAAGCGCTTCGAACCCGGCGAGACCTGCGGCCTCGCTCTCGACAAGGATGGCGCGCGGGACTTGCTGCAGACCGGCGTGAAGCGCCTGCGCGACCTGCAGGAAAGGCTCTTCGCCGAACGGCGCTGGTCGGTGCTGATCGTCCTGCAGGCGATCGACACCGCCGGCAAGGACGGGACGATCGAGCACGTCATGTCCGGGGTCAATCCGCAGGGCTGCGAGGTCACCTCCTTCAAGGCGCCGAACTCGCTGGAGCTGCGCCATGATTTCCTCTGGCGCACCACCTGCGCGCTGCCGGAACGCGGCGAGATCGGCATCTTCAACCGCTCCTATTACGAGGAGGTGCTGGTCGTCCGCGTCCATGAGGAGTTGCTGCGCAAGCAGGGTCTGCCGCCGAAGCTGATCGGCAAGGATATCTGGCAGGAGCGCTACGAGAGCATCCGCGATTTCGAGAAACACCTCGCCCGCAACGGCACCGTGATCCTGAAATTCTTCCTGAACCTGTCGAAGGACGAGCAGCGCAACCGCCTGCTGTCGCGGATCGACGAGCCTGACAAGCACTGGAAGTTCGATCCCGGCGACCTCGCCGAGCGCAAGCACTGGGATGACTATCAAGACGCCTATCAGGACGCGATCGCCAACACCGCGACCAAGCACGCGCCCTGGCACGTCGTGCCTGCCGACAACAAATGGTTCACCCGGCTGATCGTCGCGGCGACGATCGTCGACCGGCTGGAAAAGCTCGACCCGCAATTCCCGACGGTCGACGACGAGGCCCGCAAGGTCATGGCGGCGGCGCGCAAGGAATTGTTGGCCGAGGATGGCGGGCGCAAGCGCTGAAGGCTGATCGAGGGGTGTTCGAACGCAATCAGGAATAGCCAGTGACTCACCTCCTCTGTTGCTGCGCTTTCCACGCCAGGTATTCGGCTTCGGCTTCCTGGGCGAGTGGGTAGTAGCGGCGAAGATCGCCGCCCTTCGACAACATCATGCGCGAGAAGTCTTCCCATTCGGCATGGTGGCTGCCGGCCTCGAGCAGCCGCTCGGCGTAGGCGATTGGCACGCAGATGGCCCCGTCATCGTCGGCAATGATGATATCGCCCGGTCTGACGTAAGTCCCGCCGCAGGCTATCGGCACGTTGACCGCGTGCGGCATCAGCGTCGTCTGGGTATGGAAGTTCGGCGAAACGCCGCGCATCCAGTAGCCGATGTCGAGCGCGAACGCCTTTGCGGCATCGCGGATCACCCCGTCGATGACCATGCCCGCGCCGCCCTTGCCGGCAAAATAGGTCAGCATCATCTCGCCGAAGATGCCGCTCTGGATATCGCCGCGAGCGTCGACCACGACGACGTCGCCCGCTTCGACGTGATAGAGCGCGTGCCTGTGAAGCTGCTTCTCGCGATCGGCATATTCGTCGTCGCCATAAAGGTCTTCGCGCTTCGGCATGAACTGGAGCGTAAGGGCCGGTCCGGCGATGACCTTGCCGCGCGAGTGTGGCACGGCTCCTGCGATGAAGGGGTTTCGGATGCCCATCTTATAGAGTTCGCTCGACGCGGTGGCCGTGCCGATGCTGGCGAGCCCGTCGAGAAGCGCCTTGGCGGGACGGTTGATCTTTGGGATGTCGAACATGTGTCGTTCCTGATGGTTGCCGGCGTGATCGGGTCGTAGTGAGCGTTTCTTCAAATCAATGAGCCGGCTACTCAAAGACCGCCGACGACCGGATGCCAATCCGGGCGATAGGGGTCCTGGTGGAAGCGGGCGTAGTAGTCGCCCTTCTCGTCATAGAGAACGCCGTAGTGGCGCATCTTGTCCTCGTTGAGCGAAACGCCGAGACCGGGGCCGGTCGGCACGCGGATGGCGCCGCCCTCGTACTTCATCAGCCCGCCCTCGATGATGTCGTCGGTCAGGTAGTGGTAATGGGCGTCGCCGGCGAAGCTCATCTCAGGGATGGTCGCGGCGGTGTGCAGCATGGCGGCGAGTTCGATACCGAACTCGGCGCCGGAATGCATGGCGACGCCGAGCCCGAAGGTGCGGCAGACCGCCGACAAGTCCTTCACCCCGCGCGGGCCTTCCCAGTAGTGGATGTCGGTCAGGACGATATCGACCGCTCCGAGGCGGATCGACGGGCCGAGATCGTCGAACTTGGCGGGGTACATGTTGGTGGCGATCGGGATGCGCACAGCCTTACGGACCGCGGCATTGCCTTCGAGCCCCCAGGCCGGATCCTCGAAATACTCCATGCCGACGGCTTCGAGCCGTTGGCCGATGCGGATCGCTGTCGGTACCGACCAGACGCCGTTGGGGTCGATGCGCAGGCCGAACTCCGGCCCCATGCGCTCGCGGCAGGCTTCGACCGCCGCCGCCTCGGTCTCGGGCGAAAGCACGCCGGCCTTGAGCTTCATCGCCTTGACGCCGAGCGTCTCGTGCAGCTCCTGGCAGAGATCGGCCATGTCCTGCGGATGCTCGTCATGGCCACCGCCCGGCCGGTCATAGCGCCAGAACAGATAGGCGATCATCGGGATGCGGTCGCGCACCGGCCCGCCGAGAAGGTCGCAGAGCGGGCGGCCGAGCGCCTTGCCCTGGATGTCGAGGCAGGCCATCTCGATCGCGGCATAGAGCCGGGCATTGGAGAGATAGTAGATCGCCCGCAGTGTCTTCAGCTTGATCAGTTCGAGATGGAACGGGTCCATGCCGATGATGCGCGGCTTCAGCTTCATCAGGGCGCCGCGCTGGTCGCCGCCGCCGACCTCGCCCAGGCCGACAATGCCCTCGTCGGTGATCAGTTCGAGGATGGTGCGCAGGAAATAGCCGGGATGGACCCCGGTATTGTGGCGAAGCTGCGCATTGAGCGGGATCGCCACGCAGCGCACCCTCATATCGACGATCTTCATCGGCGTATTGTCTCCCTAGAGATGCATGCCGCCATCGACGAAGAGCGTCGTGCCGGTGATGTAACGGGCGGCGTCGGAGGCCAGGAACAGCGCGACCTCGGCGCAGTCCTCCGGCGTGCCCAGGCGGTTGGCCGGAATGCGGGCGAGCACGGCGTCGCGATAGGCCGGGTCGGCCAGGGCCTCGCGATTGCGCGCGGTCGCGATGGCGCCGGGCGCCAGCACGTTGCAGGTGACGCCGCGGGCCGCGACCTGGCGGGCGATGTTGCGGACCATGCTCTCCAGCGCCGCCTTGCTCGCGGCATAGGCGAGCATCTCAGGATGCTCCTTCACCTGCTGGATCGAGCCGATCGCGATCAGCCGGCCGAAGCCGCGTTCCGCCATGGCCGGGACGAAGGCCTGCATCAGCCGGTAATTGGCGGCGAGGTTGAGCTCCCATTGCCGGTCGAGCGCGGCGCGTTCGAAGCCGTGCCAGGGCGCCCGTTCCTGCAGGGCCGCGTTGAGCACGAGGATATCGATCCCGCCGAGCCGGTCGCTCGCCTCGGTGATCAGGCGCTCGACCTCGGTAGCCTGCGTCAGGTCGGCGGCGATGCCGAGCGTCGCTGCTGCTGCGAGACAGGCTGCATCGAGTTCCTTACCGGCGGCCGCGGGTCCGTTGAGGCAGACGGTGGCGCCGGAGCGCGCCAGCGCGGTCGCGATGGCAAGGCCAATGCCTTGCGTCGCGCCGGTAACGAGCGCCCGGCGCCCCGCCAGATCGACTTGGAGGCGTGCCGGCTCAGCCATGGCTGTCGCCGAGCCTGGCGTCGAAGGCATCGCGCACGGCATCGCCAAGAAAGTTCAGCGCGAGCACGGTCAGGAAGATGGCGAGCCCCGGAAAGAAGCTCATCCACCAGGACTGGTAGAACTGGATGCCGGTCGCGACCATGTAGCCCCAGCTCGGGGTCGGCGGCTGCACGCCGAGGCCGAGGAAGGAGAGGGCGCTTTCGGTGATCAGTGCCTGCGAGGCCGAGAGCGAGCCGTAGACGATGACGTTGCCGGAAACGTTCGGCCAGATGTGCTTGAACAGGATGCGAAGGGGCCGCGCGCCGGAGGCCTGGGCCGCCATGACATAATCGGCCTCGCGCAGGGACAGAACCTCGGCCCGCACCAGCCGGGCGAAGCCCGGCATCTTGGTGATCGCGATGGCGAGCATGGCGTTCATGAGGTCGGGGCCGAGCACCGCGACGATCGAGAGGGCCAGCACCAGCAGCGGGAAGGCGAGGAAGGCGTCCATGATCCGCATGATCAATGCGTCCCAGCGCCCGCCGAGCCAGCCGGAGATAAGCCCGAGCAGCGAGCCCGCGATCAGCGCGAGCCCGATGGCGAAGATCACGACCTGCAGCGAGACGCTGGCGCCGTGCAGCACGCGCGAGAGCACGTCGCGACCGATCTCGTCGGTGCCGAACCAATGGGCCGCGCTCGGCGGCATCGAGAAGGCGTCGGGGTCGATATCGACAGGCGAATAGGGCGAGAGCCAGGGCGCCAGCAGGCCGAGCGCGACGATGATCGCGAGCACGATCGTGCTGAAGCGGCCCTGCCAGGAGGCGAAGATGCGGCGCAGGATGATCGCGCCCGGGGAGCGGGGCGCGCTCTGCGTCGCGGCGGCGGGGGGCATGGCTCCGGTCATGGTCGCCATCCCCTCACGCCTTCACGCGCGGGTCGAAGGCCCGGTAGAGCAAATCGGTCAGGAGGTTCACGGCGAAGACCGCGATGACGATGAACAGGATCGCGCCCTGGATGACCGGAAAGTCGCGCTGGAAGATGCCGTCGACCAGCATCCGGCCAAGGCCGGGCAAAGCGAACACCGTCTCGGTCACGACCGCGCCGCCGAGCAGCGCGCCGATCTGCAGGCCGATGACGGTGACGATCGGGATCAGCGCATTGCGCAGCGCATGCCGGATGAGGACGAGGCGCTCGCTCAGCCCCTTGGCCCGGGCGGTGCGGATATAGTCCATCGACAGCACCTGCAGCATCGAGGCGCGGGTCTGGCGCATGACCAGCGCGGCGAAGGCCGTGCCGATCGTCAGCGCCGGCATCACCATTAGCCGCAGGTTCCCGCCGGGGTCGTCGAGGAAGCGGATATGGCCGGAGGGCGGCAGCCAGCCGAGCTTGAGCGAGAACAGCATGATCAGCAGCACACCCATCCAGAAATAGGGCACCGCGACCGAGGACATGGCGATGAGGCTCGCCGCCACGTCGATCAGGCTGCCGCGGAAGCGCGCGGCGAGGATGCCGGCGGGCATGCCGATCGCGACGGCGATCAGGATCGAGAGGAAGCCGAGTTCGAGCGTCACCGGAATCCGCGCCGCCAGCATCTCGCCGACATCCTCCCGCGTGCGCAGCGAGCGGCCGAAATCGCCCTGCGCGACGCGGGCGAGCCAGGTGACGTAGCGGACCGGGGCCGGCTGATCGAGACCGTATTCGACGCGCACGGCGGCGCGCTGTTCGGGGCTCGCCTGCTCGCCGAGGATGGTGACGGTCGGGTCGCCCGGCAGCAGGTTGGTGAGCGCGAAGACGATGATCGTGACGAAGAAGGCCACCGGCAGCATCTGCGCGAGCTTCTTGGCCAAATAGGGCAGCACGGTCGCGATCCCTCAGTAGCGATCGAGCCGGCGATGGTCGCGGGCGATCTCGGCGATGACGGCGTCGGACACCGCGAAATGTGTGGTCATGGCGAGGCGCGCCGCGGCGGGATCGCGAGCCTTGATCGCATCGACGATGGCCTGGTGACGGGCGACCGTCGCGGCGGGGTCGCGCAGGTCGCGCTGCATGCCGAGCGCGCGCTGGGTGAACTTGATGGTGTCGACGAGCGCGCTGACCAGATGCTCGAGCAGCGCGTTGCCGGAGCAGCGCGCCAGGGCGACGTGGAAGGCGAGGTCGCCCTGCAGCCAGCGCTCGAAGTCGCCGTCGATATTGGCGCGCATCTTCTCCAGCGCGACCTCGACCGGCTCGATCTGGAGCGGTGTCGCCCGCTCGGCGGCCAGCGCCGCGACCTCGACCTCGATGGCGCGCCTGAGCTCGACCGCTTCGCGCAGGCCGTTGTCGGTGACGCGGACTGCGAGGCGCAGGAACTGGTCGAGTGGGGCGACAGACAGCCCCTTCACCGTGGTCGGCTTGCCCTGCTGGATCTGGACGATGCCGAGCGCCGAGAGGCGTCCTAGCGCCTCGCGTACCACCGGCTTCGAGACATTGAGCCGCTTGGCGAGTTCGGATTCGGACGGCAGCTGGTCGCCCGGGCGGTAGACGCGCTCGGCGACGCGGTCGATGACGAACTGCGTCACCGCCTCGGTCAGGCGCTGCTTGTCGGGCTGGAGGGCGGCGATCTCACTCATAACATATCAGATAACTTTGACTTGCGGCGCCGTCAACAGGGGTCACAGGCCCTCGGAGATTGCAGGTGGCACATCCAGCATCCGCATCGCGCGCTATGCAGTGGCCAGCGTTCGCTTATTGCCAAGGTTGATCCGGCATTGAGTATGCAAAATCTGGTTGCCTACCTCATAACATATCTGATAGGTGAACGCTCCGTCGGCGCCGGACGAAGAGCGCCATGGGAGGAGATCACGCCAATGACCCTGATTTCACGTCGCGGTCTCTTGCTCGGCGCGTCGGGCGCGGGCCTCATCGCCGGTTGGCCCGGCCTGGCCTTTGCGCAGGGGTCTCCGGTGCGGGGTGGCACCATCGTCGCCTCGATGGATCTGCAGCCGAAGAGCCTCGATCCGATCATGGGCGATGCCCCGACCTCGGATCGCTATGCCCTGATCCAGATGTTCGAGGGACTGCTGAAATTCGACGTGCAAGGCAACCTGCAGCCCTCGCTGGCGACGAGCTGGCAATGGTCGGAGGACAAGAAGTCCGTCGTTTTCAAGCTGCGCGAGGGCGTCGTCTTCCATGACGGTGAACCTTTCGACGCCGAGGCGGCGGTGTTCAACATCGCGCGCGTCGTGGCGCCGAACTCGACCGCGCCGCGCAGCCCCGATCTCGCCGACATCGCCGGCGCCGAGGTCGCTGGGCCGATGACGGTCAAGATCAACCTGAAGCAGCCTTCGGGCGCAGCGCTGGCCTCGCTCGCGGTGGAGGCCGGGATGATGTGCTCGCCGGCGGCGCTGAAGAAGCTGGGCCAGGATTTCGGCCGCCAGCCGGTCGGGACGGGACCGTACAAATTCGCGGAATGGGTTGGCGGCAGCCAGATTCGCTTCGTCCGGAACGAGCGCTATTGGCGCGACGGCGCAGACGGCAAGAAGCTGCCTTATGCCGATGCGGTGACCTTGCGGATCATCCCGACCACCGCCGTCAAGATGGTGGAGGTCAAGTCGGGCGGGGTGCATCTCGTCGACGGCGTCACACCGCGCGATTTCGAGGAGGTCGACAAGAACCCGGCGCTGAAGCTGGTCGCGGTTCCACCCGGCATCGCGCAATGGCTGACCTTCAACGTCTCCAAGGGCATCTTCACCAATCCGCATCTGCGCGCCGCGGTCAACCATGGCATCGACCGCAACGTGTTGATGAAGGGCATCACCCGCGGCTTCGGCGCGGTGACGCCGACCTGGGTGCCGCCGAGCGACTGGTCGTATGACGCCAGCGTGCCGCAGCCGAAGCTCGATCCCGCCAAGGTCCAGGCCCTGCTCAAGGAGGGCGGCCAGCCCAACGGCTTCACCTGCAAGCTCTCGATCATCCAGCGCGACCCGGATACGCAGGTGGCGCAGATCGTCCAGGCACAGCTCAAGCCGTTCAAGATCAACATGGAGATCGAGATCCTGGAGCGGCAGGCCTGGGTGCCGAAGGTGCTCGGCCTCCAGCACGAACTGGCGATGGGCCGCGTCAATGTCCCGCGCGCCGACCCCGATCATGTCTTCGGCCCGTTCTTCGGGCGCACGGCAGCGCAGAACTGGTCCGGGATCAAGGACGAGGAGGTCTTCCGCCTGGTCGATCAGGGCCGCGAGGAGACCGAGCAGACCAAGCGGAAGGCGATCTACAAGGAGCTGCAGACCGCGCTGAACAGGAACGACTACTATTCCTGGCTGTTCTTCCGCGAGGCGCGCCATGTCGCCCGCAAGGAGCTGCAGAACATCGTGCTCGATTCCGGCGGCGCCTGGCAGCTCGCCGAAGCCTGGCTCGCCAAGGCCTGATGCGGCCCCCTACCGTCCTCGTTCTCTCGGGCGGCGTGCCCGCGGCGACGATCGCGGCGCTGGCGGAGCGCTTCGACGTGCTCGGGCCGGGCAGCCCCGACGAAATCGGGTCGCTCGTCTCCGCGCATGGCGTCCGTATCCGCGGCATCGCCACGACGGGCAAGGCGCGGCTGGATCGTGCCTTGCTCGCCAAGCTGCCGGCGCTCGAGATCGTCGCCTGTTACAGCGCCGGGCTCGACAAGATCGACACGGACGCCCTGGCCGAGCGCGGCATCGTCCTGACGAACAGCTCGGCCGCGCTCGCCGACGAGGTTGCCGATCTCGCCATCGCGCTGATGGTGATGGCCCGGCGCCGACTCGTCGCAGCTGACGCCTATGTCCGCAGCGGTGCATGGGCAGAGGGCACCTTCCTGCTGGGTCAGTCGGTCAGAGGAGCGCGCATCGGTTTGCTCGGCCTCGGTCATATCGGCAGCGGCGTGGCTCGCCGCGCCGAAGCAATGGGCATGCATCCACGCTACTGTACCCGGCGGCCGGTTGCGGGCTGCGCATATCCCTACTTTCCCGATGCGCGGGCGCTCGCCTCTGACAGTGACGTGTTCGTCGTCGCCTGCCCGGGGGGCGCGCGCAATCGTGGTCTCGTCGACGCGGCGGTTCTTGCCGCGTTGGGGCGGGACAGCACGCTCGTAAACATCGCGCGTGGCGAAATCGTCGACGAGTCCGCGCTCGTTGAAGCTCTGGCCGCGGGGAAGCTGGGCTCCGCCGGGCTCGATGTCTTCGCTGAAGAGCCCAATGTCCCAGCCAGGCTTCGGGATCTGCAGAACGTCGTCCTTACGCCACATATCGGCAGCGCGACGCTCGAGACCAGAAGCGCAATGGGGGCGAGCGTCGTCCGGTCCCTTGTGCAGGCGCTCGGCTAGATGACAGGCGGTTCGGCGCGCGACATCAAGGCTCCGACACGGTCTGCACCTGCCCGCGCCGAACGCGCATCGACCACATAAGGGTTCTCTTCCGCGCGGCTCGCGCCGTCGAGCGGATTCGGCGCCGCCGCTCAGGGCGACGCCTGTGCCCGCTGGGCCGCGCGCAGCACCTCGCGCGGCAGCACGCCGGTCTGACGCTCGACCATGCGGTGCACGACCGGCGGCTCGGGCCCGATATGAAGGTCCCTGACCCGATCGCCGATTTCGGCGTCGGCCTGGGTGGCGCGCTGGGCCTGGCGGACATATTCGACCCATGTCGGGCTGTCGTAGCGCTCGATCCAGAGCTCGGCGTCGGTCAGGTCGCGCAGCAGCGACCAGTGGCGGGCGCCGTCGCGGCGGCGGATGCGCCGACGCTCCTCCATCGCCTTCAGGAACTCGACCACGTCCTCCTGCCGGATCCGCCATTCGATGGTGACGAAGACCGGGCCGCTGCGCGGCTCGATATCGACCGCGACCGTAGGCTCTCGCCAGCGGCTGAGCGGATCGAGATTGAGCGCCTCGAGCGGGGGCAATTGGTAGCGCAGCCCGACGGCTGCGCCGACCACGAGCGCGACCGCTGCCGCGCTGAGGCCGCCGGCCGGGCCGGACTGGAGGGTGACCCAGCCCCAGGCCCAGCTGCCCGCGGCCATGCCGCCGAAGGCCGCCATCTGGTAGAGCGCAAGCGCGCGCCCCACCACCCAGCGCGGCGCCGACAGCTGCACCGTCGAATTGAAGGTCGAGAGCGCCAGCACCCAGCAGGCGCCGCCGACGGCAAGCGCCGGCATGGTGAGCCAGATCGTCGGGCTCAGCCCCACCACCAGTGCTGCGGCCGCATAGGCCAGGAAGGTCAGGCGCACGAGGGTCTCGGTGCTGAAACGCCGGCGCAGCCGGGCGCTGACGAAGGCTCCAGCGACCGCGCCGGCGCCGAAGGCTCCCAGCAGAATGCCGAATGTCAGCGGTCCGCCGCGCACGAGATCGCGCGCGACCAGCGGCATCAAAGCGAGACCGACGACGCCACCGAAGCCGAAGAGGAAGGCACGTAGGATGACGGCGCGGATATTGGGCGACATCGCGACATAGCGAAGACCGGCGCTCATGGCGATCAAGAACGTCTCGCGCGGCAGCACGCGCTCGACGCGCGGCGGCTGCCAGCGGGCGAGCACGACGAGCAGGCCGATATAGCTGAAGGCATTGACCACGAAAGCTGCGACCGCGCCGGAGGCGGCGACGATGGCGCCGCCGATCGCCGGGCCGACGCTGCGGGCGATGTTGAAGGCGACGCTGTTGAGGGTCACCGCCGCAGGTACTTCGGGGCGTGGCACCATGTCGCCGACCGAGGACTGCCAGGCCGGGTTGTTGAGCGCGTTGCCGCAACCGAGCAGGAACGTGAAGGTGAGCAGCAGCCAGGGCGAGAGCAACCCTTGCCAGGCGAAGACCGCCAGCATGACCGAAACGGCGAGCATGAAGCCCTGCGCCGTCAGCAGGATGCGGCGGCGGTCGTAATTGTCCGCGATCGCGCCGGCGGCCAGCGAGAACAGCATCACCGGCAGCGTGGTCGAGGCCTGGACGAGGGCGACCATGTCCGGCGAGTTGGAGAGCGATGTCATCAGCCAGGCGGCGCCGACCATCTGGACGAGGCCGCCGAAGTTCGAGGCGAGGCTGGCGATCCAGACCGCTCGGAAGATCGGGTGGCGCAACGGCGCGAAAGCAGAATAGGGGCCCTGGTGAGGCTTCAGGCCCGCGGCGGCGAGGTCGGCTTCGGCGGTCTCGGCCGTGGTCTGCGTGGCGGGCTCTTGCGGCATGGAACAGTTAGAACATGCCGGCAGGCGATGGGAAGCCACGCTTCGCCATTGTCCGTCATCGGATGATCCGCGGCAGTATTCCGGACTGGGCGCCGATGGGCCGTGGAGCCTCGAAAAGCGTGACGCATCCTCGATCGGGATGCCGCATCTGAGGCCATGATGCTTCCTTCGCCGCATCGTGCGATGCGCGCTTTGCCTCTGCCTTCGTCGGAGGTTGCCGCCTCATCCTGTTCCAAGGCCGGTGATCAGGGTCTGGACCAGCGCGATCGCTCCTGAAATCGGCCTGAACTGGCTGGTTGCCGAATTGTCGACGAGGAAAGCCAGGTCCGCGTGGCGCGCCAGCGGGCTCTCCGGCACGTCGGTCAGGACCAGGATGCGCCTGCCGCTGAGATGGGTATCGAGCGTGATGTCGACCACCGATTGCGTGTAGGGCGTGAACGCGATCGCAACCAGGAGGTCGCTGGTGCGCATGGTGGCGATCTGCTCGGCCGCCATGCCGCTGCCGAAGTCGAGCAGGCTGCATTGGCGCTCGCAGCGCGTCAGGCCATAGGCCAGATAGGTCGCGATCGGCCGCGACCGCCGCAGGCCGGCGATGTAGACGTGCTCGGCTTCGCGCAGCATCTGCGTCGCCCTGCCGAGAGCCTCCGGCGAGATGCTTCGCCTGAGATCCTCGAGCGAGCCGATCAGCGCATCGACGCAGCCATTCAGCAGCGCGCCGAAATCGTTCGCTTCCCGCGGAAAGGTCTGCCGCGCGAAAACCTCCTCGCGCGCGCGCGGAGCGCCCTCGATCAGGCGCAGCCGGAAGACCCGCTGCATCTCGGAGAAGCCGCTATAGCCGAACTCCTTGGCGAAGCGGATCAGCGTCGACGGCTGCACCTCGAGGTCGCCGGCGATCACGACCACCGTGTTCAGGGCAAAGTCGTTGGGCTTTTCCAGCGCGAAGCGCGCGATGCGCTGCAGATGCGGGCTGAGCTGATCGAAGCGGTTGCGCAGACGCTGGCGCAGCGCTTCGAAGGTCTCCGGCGCGATCTCAGACGAGCGGGTCGCAGCTTGTCCGTTGAATGAATTTTCGTTCATTCTCTAGTCCTAACCCATTCGATTGCACACTCAAAGCACGAATTTCGGAAGGGTGATTGACATTACAGAAAAAATATTCATGCTATTTGAAAATTAGTTCTGACTTTCGATCAGGCAAGAGGTGGGCACGAGCCCGCCCGTTTCGGGGAGGATGTCGATGTCGAGGAACACAGTCTCACGGCGCAGTTTGTTGGGAGCCGCCGGCGCAGCTTCCGCCGTCTCGCTGTTTGCGGGCCCGTGGCAGCACAATCGGGTCTGGGCGCAGGGCGCGGCAAAGCCGCTGCGGATCGGCATCACGGCAGACGCCAGCGGCATGTATGCGAACTCCGGCGCCAGCGACAAGCGCGGCATGGCGATGGCGATCGCCGAAGCCAATGAGCGCGGCGGCGTGCTCGGCCGCAAGGTCGAGTTCGTCCATATCGATACGGAAACCACGGCCGCTACCGGCAGCCGCGTGGCCGAGCGGATGATCAGCCGCGAGCAATGCGGTTTTCTCGTCGGTGCGGTCCATTCCGGCGTCGCCAACGCGATCAGCCAGGTCGCCCAGAAATACGGGATAGTCTACATCAACACCAACTCGTCCTCGCCGACCGAGGCCGGCCAGAACTGCCACCGCGTCAAGTTCGTGTTCGACGGCAACGGCACCAATTTCGCCAAGGCCGCGGTCAAGAGCGCGATCGAGCGCTTCGGGCCGGACTGGATGCTCCTGACCAACGACTATGTCTGGGGCCACGACACCGCCGCGGCGACCAAAGCCCTGCTGAAGGAGTATGGCGGCAAGGTCATGGAGGAGGTGATGATCCCGCAGGGGACCCGCGACTTCACCTCGGCCCTGCTCAAGGTGCAGCAGCGCAAGCCTGGCGTGGTCTCGGCGGCGATCGGCGGCGACGACCAGAAGGCGATGCGCCAGCAGGTCGCCCAGCTCAAGATGGGCGACAAGCCGGCCTGGATCAACAGCCAGCAGGACTGGGACGACGTCTACGGCCTGCCGATCGAGACCCTGTTCGGCGTGTTCGGCACGACTTGGTATTATCGCCTCGACCTTCCGGGCGTCGCCGACTTCGTTAAGCGCTATCAGACGATGTACCCCGAGACCGCCATGCGCTCTCCCGGCAACGTCTTCTACAATGGCTACATGGCGATCCGGGAACTGCTCGGCGCCGTCGAGCGAGCCGGCACGACCAACAACATCGCCGTGATCAAGGCACTCGAGGGCCACAGGATCTCGGCCAGGGACCGGATGCAGCATTTCGATGCGACGATCGACGCCGAGACGCATCAGGTCCAGCAGACGATCTATCTCGCGACCGCCAACAAGGCGCCGAAGGAGAAGGACGACATCTTCGAGGTCCTGAGCCAGGCCAAGGCGGAGGATGTCCGCGACACCGATTCCGCCAGGCTCTGCAAGCTGGAAGCCTACGACAAGACGCCGACTTTCGACGCCTGATCCGTCCTGTCGTCCGCGGCTGCCATCTGGCGGCTGCGGATGATGGCACCGCTGCATCCGGACGGACCACGCATGATCGATCTTCTGCCTCATATCATCAACGGCCTGACGCTGGGCCTGCTCTTTGCCCTGATCGCGCTCGGCTTCACCCTGATCGTTGGCGTGATGGAGGTGATCAACCTCGCCCATGGCTCGCTGTTCGCGATCGGCGCCTATTTCGCGCTGACGGTGATCGCCGGCAGCTGGTTCGCGGGGACGCCCTTCGGCGCCTGGTGGCTGAGCCTGCCGCTCGGCCTGCGCTATGTGCTGGCGCTGGCGATCGGGCCGGCGCTCGCCGGCCTCGCCGGCATGCTGCTCGAGCTCTGCCTGCGCCCGACCTATGGCAAGCCGCCGCTCTACGGGCTGCTGCTCACCTTCGGCGCCGCTCTCGTCATCGAGGAGCTGATCCGGCTCATCTGGGGCACGGGCGAGCAGAACCTGGCCCTGCCGCAGGCGATCAACGGCGCTTTCCTCCTGAATGGCATGATCTTCTCGACCTATCGCTTCTTCGCCGCCGGTTTCAGCATCGCCGCGATCATCGCCGTCTGGCTCTTCCTGGAGCGCACCTCGGCCGGCGCCGTGATCAAGGCCGGAGCGCATGACAGCGAGATGGTCCGGGCCCTCGGCTATGACCTCGCCAGGCTCAGGCTCGTCGTGTT
This sequence comes from Allobosea sp., assembly GCA_035998995.1. Classification (GTDB taxonomy): domain Bacteria; phylum Pseudomonadota; class Alphaproteobacteria; order Rhizobiales; family Beijerinckiaceae; genus Allobosea. Next base: position 38,315 of record DASYHC010000094.1, on the reverse strand, counting down.
CGGCTTCGGCGCCGCCCTTGCGGGTCTCGCTGGCGTGGTGATGGTGCCGATCTGGGGACTTCGCCCGCATGTCGGCGTCGACATCGTGATCCCGGCCTTCCTCATCATCGTCATCGGCGGCGTCGGCAGCTTCTGGGGCGCCGTCATCGCGGCACTCCTCGTCGGCCTCGCCATCGGAATCACCGGTGCCTATGCGGCGGCCTGGTCGACCATGTCGATGTACCTGCTGCTGATCGCGATCCTCGGCTTCCGCAGCCGCGGCCTGCTCGGCCGCAAGAGCGCCCTGGAACATTGACGCCATGATCTCGCTCTCGGACATCCCCGCGCGCCCATCGGCCTGGATCACGCCGCCGATGATCGCGCTTGCGCTGCTGCTGCTGGCTGCGCCGGACCTGCTGCCCGCCATCGGGCTCTATCAGTATCTCGGCATCGAGATCGCGATCTGGATCGGCTTTGCGCTCGGGTTCAACCTGCTGTTCGGCTATACCGGCCTGCACTCCTTCGGCCATGGTGCCTATCTCGGCATCGGGGCCTATGCCTTCGGGCTGTTCCAGCACCATGTCGCAGTCAGCCTGTGGGGCGGGCTCTTCGCCGCGGTGCTTGCTGCCGGGATCGCCGGCGCCCTTGTCGGGGCATTCCTCTCCCATCGCCGCGGCATCTATTATGCGCTCCTGACGATCGGCTTCGGCCAGATCTTCTGGTTCCTCGCCATGAAGCTGCACCGCGTTACCGGCGGTGAGGACGGGCTGCTCGGCATCCCGCGCCCACCGCTGACGCTCGGGCCCTGGCAGGTCGCGCTCACCGACAACCGCGCGCTGTTCTATTTCGCCGCCGCGCTGCTGATGATCATGGTGGTTCTCTGCTGGCGGCTGGCGAACTCGCCCTTCGGCCGGGTGCTGCAGGCCATCCGTCAGAACGAGACCCGTGCGCGCTTCGTCGGCTACGAGGTCTGGCGCTTCAAATGGGCTGTCTTCACGCTGTCTGCGATGCTCGCCGGCCTCGCCGGGAGCCTGCTCGCGATGGCCCAGCAGAGCGCCTATCCCGATGTGATGAGCCTGCATCAGTCCGGGCTCGTCGTGATGATGGTCCTGGTCGGCGGCGGCCTCGTCAGCTTCTGGGGGCCCGTGCTGGGCGTGGTGTTCTATTTCGTCGCCCGCGACGTCCTCGGCGGCCTGACCGAGACCTGGCTGTTCTGGTACGGCCTGATCTTCATGGCGATGGTGATGCTGCGGCCGGAAGGGCTGGCGGGCATGCTGCACGGGCTGTTGCGGCGCGGTTCGCGTCACCAGCCAAGCTCCGCCCGCGCTCCTGCGACGGAGGCCGCGTGATGGCTCTGTTCGAAGCCCGCCGCATCCACAAGCGCTTCGGCTCGCGCGTCGTGCTGGAGGACATCTCGCTCGCCTTCGAGGAAGGCCAGATCAGCGGCATCATGGGGCCTAACGGGGCGGGCAAATCGACCTGCTTCCACGTCCTCACCGGGCAGCACCGGCCTGATCGCGGCGAGGTCCTGTTCGACGGTCAGCGGATCTCGGGCCTACCGCCGCAGCGCATCGCCAGGATGGGCGTGTCGCGCTCCTTCCAGCTGATGAACCTCTTCGACGATACAGTCGTCATCGAGAACGTCATGCTGGCGCTGCCATCCTTCCGCGAGCGTCGGCTCAGGGCGATGTCGGCGGTGTTCTCGGATCGCGGCCTGATCGACCAGGCGCTGGCCGTGCTCGACCAGGTCGGCCTTGCGGCACGCGCCTGGGACGCTGCGGCCTCGCTCAGCTATGGCGACCGGCGTGCGCTGGAGATCGCCGTCGCCCTCGCGGCCGAGCCTCGCATCCTCTTCCTGGACGAGCCGACATCGGGCCTCGGCGCCGAGGCGACGCGCCGCCTTGCCCAGCTCGTGAGGCAGCTGCGCGAGCGCTACACGATCGTGATGATCGAGCACGACATGCGCTTCCTGTTCGAGCTCGCCGACAGGATCTCGGTGATCCACTGGGGCCAGGTCATCGCAGAAGGGACGCCGGCGCAGCTCGGCGACAACAAATGGGTGCGGCGCTCGGCACTGGCGGAGGCGACCCATGCTTGAGATCCGCGACATCGAGACTTTCTACGGCGAGACGCAGGCCCTGTTCGGCGCCTCGCTGCGGGTCGGTGAAGGCGAAATCGTCGCGCTGCTTGGCGCCAACGGCGCCGGCAAGACCACCACGATCCGCTCCATCCTGGGTCTGACGCCGCCGCGTCGCGGCAGGATCCAGTTCGACGGACAGGACATCACCCGCCACCCGACGCATCGCATCTCGGCCATGGGCATCAGCTGGGTGCCGGACGACCGCCGCGTCTTCCCGACGCTGACCGTCGCGCGCAACCTGCAGCTCGGCATGCGCAAGACCCGTTTCCGGTCCTGGCAGATCAGCGAGATGGTCTCGATCTTCTCGGCGCTGGAACATCTGATGCCGCGCGAATGCGAGAACCTCTCCGGCGGCGAGATGCAGATGGTCGCGATCTCGCGGGCGCTGCTCGGCTCGCCCGGCCTCGTCCTGCTCGACGAACCGAGCCAGGGGCTCGCGCCGAAGATCGTCCAGGACGTGCTGGCGACCGTGCGCCGCCTCAAGGCCGAAGGCATCTCCGTCCTGATCGTCGAGCAGAACGCGCTCGCCGCGCTCGAGGTCTCGGATCGCGCCTATGTCATGGACCGTGGCCGGATCGTCCATGAGGGACCGGCCCGCGCCCTGCTCGACGACAGCTCCCGGCGCCAGCGCCTGATCGGAATGTGACCATGAGCGCCATGCTGGACGTCAGCAACCTGTCGAAGATCTACACGCGCGGCCGGTTCGACCGGACGCCGACCTTCCGGCTCGATGCGGATTTCCGCATCGAGGAGCCGGCGATCGTCGGCATGATGGGCCCCAACGGCTCGGGCAAGACGACGCTGTTCGAGCTGATCACCGGCTCGAACAGCCCGACATCGGGCAAGGTCGAGGTCTGCGGCCGCGACATCCACCGCGTCCGCACCGATGAGCGCGACCGCCTCGCCATCCACTACCACCAGTCCTATCAGGTCCGGCATTTCCGGTCGCTGCGCCCCAACGCCCTGATGCAGCGCGCCGGCAGCGAGTATCCGCTGGTGCATCTCTTCGACGAGCCGCAGTTCAACACGCAGGACGGCTATATCGGCTTCATGCTGGATTTCTTCCGGCGGCTTCGAGCCGAGGGCCGGCTCGTCTTCCTCTGCGTCCATCCCAACGAGCGCTTCCACCTCGAGATCCTCGAGGAGATCTGCGAGCGCTTCATCTTCGTCAACAAGGGCGTCGTCACGCCGCTGCCGGACTATGCCGGCCTGCTCGGTTTCGAGCCGGCCCGCGCCTATCTCGGCAACCTGCTGACGGAGCGCGCTGCGCCGCTGGAGCCCGCCGCATGAACCGTCCCGAAGGACACCTAACGCCGCAAATCGACCTCGACGCGATCGACCGGCTTTTCAACATCCGGGGGCTGCGCGTCTTCCTGCCCGGCGGCTACGGTGCGCTCGGCGAGGCGATCGCCCTGGCGATGACGCGTCACGGCGCCCATGTCGCCATCGCCGGCCCCAGCGAGACGAAGGCGCAGGCACTGGTGGACAAGCTGCGCGGCTATGGCGCCGATGCCCACGGCTTCGCACTGGATGCGCGCCATCCGGCCGCGATCGCGGCGGCGACCGATCGCGCGGCCGAGGCGATGGGCGGCATCGACGTGCTCGTCAACTGCGTCGGCATCCAGCGCGAGCAAAGGCTGATGGACGTCGACGAAGAGACCTTCGACAACGTCTACGAGATCAACCTGAAATCGGCGATGTTCCTGGGCCAGGCGGTAGCGCGCCATCAGATCGCGCAGGGAACCGGCGGCCGCCAGATCCACCTGCTTTCGGTACGCTCGCAGCTGGCGCTGCGCAATCGCGGCTATTCGGCCTACTGCGCCACCAAGGGCGGCCTCGTCATGCTGGTCAAGCAGCACGCGATGGAGCTTGCCGAGCACAACATCACCGTCAACGGCGTCGCGCCGACCTTCATCCAGTCCGAACGGATCCGCCCCCATCTCGAACGCAAGGGCTTCCGCGACTTCATCCTCGACCGCAATCCGCTCGGCCGGATCGGCGACCCCGTCGAGGTCGTCGGCCAGGTCATCACCTTCGCTGCACCGGCCGGTAGCTACATGACCGGCCAGGTCGTCTATATCGACGGCGGCGTGACGGCGAGCCAATGACGAAACCGTCGCTCCGCAGCGCCCGCTGGTTCGACACCGATGACCTTCGCGCCTTCGGCCATCGCTCGCGCCTGATGCAGATGGGCTATGGCGCGCAAGACTGGAACGGCCGTCCCGTCATCGCGATCGTCAACACCTGGTCGGACATCAACCCCTGCCACGCGCATTTCCGCCAGCGCGTCGAGGATGTGAAACGCGGCGTCCTGCAGGCCGGCGGCTTTCCGCTGGAGCTGCCCGCGATCTCGCTCTCGGAGAACTTCGTCAAGCCGACGACGATGCTCTATCGCAACTTCCTGGCGATGGAGACCGAAGAGCTGCTGCGCTCCCATCCGGTCGACGGCGCCGTTCTGATGGGTGGCTGCGACAAGACCACGCCCGGCCTGATCCTCGGTGCGATCAGCGCCGACATTCCGGCGATCTTCCTGCCGGCCGGGCCGATGCTGCGCGGCAATTTGCGCGGCGAAGTGCTGGGCTCGGGCTCAGATGCCTGGAAGTATTGGGACGACCGCCGCGCCGGCAAGATCGACGCGCAGGAATGGCAGGCGGTCGAGGCCGGCATTGCGCGCTCCTACGGCCACTGCATGACCATGGGCACGGCCAGCACCATGACCGCCATCGCCGAAGCCCTGGGGCTGACGCTCTCGGGCGCTTCCTCCATCCCCGCCGCCGATTCCGGCCATATCCGCATGGCGACCGAGACCGGCCGGCGCATCGTCGCGATGGTGGGCGAGGATCTCAGGCCATCGGCCGTGCTCTCGCGCGCCTCGTTCGAGAACGCCATCGCGGTCGCCATGGCGATGGGCTGTTCGACCAATGCCATCATCCATCTCATCGCGCTGGCGCGCCGCGCCGGCCAGGATATCGGCCTCGGCGATTTCGAGGCGGCGAGCCGGATCATCCCCGTGCTGGCCAACATCCGCCCCTCCGGCGAGCGCTACCTGATGGAAGATTTCTACTATGCCGGCGGTTTGCCCGGCCTGATGAGCCGCCTCGCGCAGTATCTTTCTCTCGACGCGGCGACGGTCGAAGGCCGCTCGCTCGGCGCTGCGGTCGAAGGCGCTGCGATCTGGAACGACGACGTCATCCGGCCGCTCGACAGGCCGGTTTCGACGGAACCGGCGCTGGCAGTGCTTCATGGCAACATCGCGCCTGAAGGCTGCGTGATGAAGCCCTCGGCGGCCGAGCCGCATCTGCTCGACCATACCGGTCCGGCGCTGGTCTTCGACAGCTACGCGCAAATGAAGGCCGAGATCGACGACCCCGATCTCGCTGTGACCGCCGACACGATCCTGGTTATGCGCGGCGCCGGCCCGCAGGGCGGTCCTGGCATGCCCGAATGGGGCATGCTGCCGATCCCGAAGAAGCTGCTCAGGCAGGGCGTGCGCGACATGCTGCGCGTCTCCGATGCCCGCATGTCCGGCACGAGCTACGGCGCCTGCATCCTGCATGTCTCGCCGGAGGCTCATATCGGCGGGCCGCTCGCCCTCGTCCGCAGCGGCGATCTCATCCGCGTCGACGTCGCAGCCCGCAGCATCGATCTGCGTATCGACGGCGCCGAACTGGAACGTCGCCGCGCCCAGCTGCAGCTGCCCGAACCACGCTTCGAGCGCGGCTATGGCTGGATGTTCTCGCGCCATATCGGCCAGGCCCATGAGGGCTGCGACTTCGATTTCCTCGAAACCTCGTTCGGCGCGCCCGTCGGCGAGCCGGAGATCCTGTGACCGTGCTGGAGAGACCGATGTCTAACTTTGAGCCCAAGCTCCTGATCGGGAGCGAGTTCCGCACGACCACCGCGTTGCCGCCGCTTTCCGTTCTTAACCCATGCACTGAGGAGCAGCTCTGGACCGCTCCTCGCGCTGGTGCCGCCGAGGTCGAGGAAGCACTCCATCATGCGCGCGCTGCGCTCAAGACCTGGTCAAAAGTGCATGGCTGGGAGCGCGCCAAGGTGCTGCGCGGCATCGCCCGGGCGATGGAGGCGCGCAAGGGCGCACTGGCGAGCGCGCTGTCACATGAGATCGGCCGGCCGATCGCCCAGTCCGAGGGCGAGGTGCTTATCGCGATCGAGCAGTTCGATTGGTTCGCTGGCGAGGCCGAGCGCCTTTTCGGCGAGACGATCCCCTCGCGCCAGGGCGGGCGCCTCGCGACGGCGCTGGAGCCGGTCGGCATCGTAGCCGCCTTCACCGCCTGGAATTTCCCGATCAACCTGCTGGCGCGCAAGATCGCGCCGGCGCTCGCCGCCGGCTGCCCGATCATTTGCCGCCCGTCCGAGCAGACGCCGCTGACCTCGACCCTGATCGCGGAGGCCTGCGCCGCAGGCGGCGCGCCGGCCGGCACCGTCCAGATGCTCTTCGGCCCGGCCGAGACGATCACGCCGGCCCTGATGGCTGCCGAGGAGGTACGAAAAATCTCGCTGACCGGTTCCACGCGCGTCGGCCAGATGCTGCTCGCCGAGGCCGCCAAGACCGTCAAACGCTGCTCGATGGAGCTCGGCGGCCATGCGCCCGTGGTGGTCTGCGAGGATGCCGATGTCGAGAACGCAGCGACGTTGTGCGCGCAGTTCAAATTCCGCAATGCCGGCCAGGTTTGCATCGCCCCCAATCGCTTCTATGTGCATGAGAGTCTGGCAGAGCGTTTCGCCGACGGGATGGTCAAGGCGGCCGAGGCGCTCGTGCTCGGCGACAGCCAGGACCGGGCGACATCGATGGGGCCGCTGACGCTCGCCAGCCAGCGCGACCGGATCGAGATGCTCTCGACCGATACCGAGGCCTCGGGCGCGCGCCGCCTCACTGGCGGACGAAGGCCCGCCGGCCGCAACAAGGGCTTCTATTTCGAGCCGACGGTTTTTGCCGACGTGCCCGACGGCGCCCGCATCATGCGCGACGAACCCTTCGGCCCGCTCGCGCCGATCGCCACCTTCCGTGACTTCGACGACGCGCTCGAACGGGCGAACTCGACCCCCTATGGTCTGGCCGCCTACGGCTTCACGTCCAGCCAGCGCCATGCCGAGGCGCTGAGCGCCGGCCTCCACGCCGGCATGGTCGGGGTCAATACCTTCATGATCGCCCATGCCGAGGCCCCATTTGGCGGCATCAATCATTCCGGCATGGGGCGCGAAGGCGGCCGGCAGGCGATCCACGATTACCTCAACGTCAAGCTCACACATTTCATCTCGACGTGAGATGAGCCCGATCGGGCAGAGGAGAGGGGTCACAAACGTCATCGCCCGGCCTGGTGAATGCGTAGCGAACTCCGGTTCCTTGATCATATCAGGCTCGCGACACTCTGCGAGACGGAGGTTGCAGCCGCCACCACAAGAGGCGCAAAGCGTTCGACTGCCTCAGTTGGTGAATAGCGGGCACTGAAGACGACGTTCGTCATGATCAGGCCTAGCATCATCGCCGCCGGGTTTTTTGCTTTCCTCGCATCGTTCGACGATGTCACCGTGGCACTCTTCATCAGCGGCACTTCGGCGGTGACACTGCCGGTCAAGATGTGGGAAAGCGTTCGGCTGGAACTCGATCCAACGCTGGCTGCGGTATCGAGCGTGCTGGTGCTGTTATCGATCGCTCTTCTCTCGATGTCGGAGTTGGCGAAACGCCTCGGCAAAAAGGCAGGTCCATCACCGCTGAAGGAGCGGCGGCGGCTGCGCGTTCCCGATCGCCGTCATGGATGGTCACGCCCGAGAGGCGCCAGGACGCTCGTTCCACCTGTGCCTGGCTAGACTTCGTCTTAGGCGACACGCAGACGCTCAACCATAGGAAGTCGAGCTGCCTTAGATTGGTCAACGCCTCAGGCCCGCAGCACGATTTTGGCGGCGGCGGTCTGACCGGAATCGAGTGCGCGGAAGGCGTCGGCGCCCTCGGACAACGCGCGCTCCTCGGTCCACGCGAGCGCTCCAAGCCGCCCGGCGATCAGGGCGCCGACCGTGTCGATGAAATCCGATGGCGTGTAGCAATAGGAGCCGCTCAGCGTGATCTCCTGAAGCGTGATCTTGCGGATGTCGAGGCCCTCGGTTCCGGGCAGCAGGCCGATATGGACGATCACGCCGCCGGGGCGGACGAGGCGGCAGGCGGCGGTTCGCGTCGCATCGGCGCCGACGGCATCGAGGACGAGGTCGACGCCGTTCTCGGAGGGTTCTGCCGCGTCACCCGGCGTGTAGACTCCGATCCCCGGCTCCGCTTCGAGCGTTCGGCGCCGGAGCGGGTTGGTTTCCGCGACCATGATCTCGCCAGCGCCGAAGAGCCGTGCCACCAGCGCGCAGGCGAGGCCGATCGCGCCGCCACCGAGCACCACGACGCGGGCCGAGGCCAGCGGCCGGTGCAGCTTCTCCATGCCGATCCTGACCGCATGCCAGGCGACGGCGATGGGCTCAGCCAAGGCGGCATGCTCGATCGGGAGCGAATCCGGGATCCGCACGACATTGCGCTCGGGGATGCGGATGAACTCGGCGAAGGCGCCCGGCCGCGGCGGCATCGAGATGATCTGGCGTGTCGGCGAGAGATGCCAGCGTCCCTCGACCGCATAGGGGCAGGCGGGATCGACCACCAGCGGGTTGATCGTCACACGCTCGCCGTCGCGCTTGCCACCGACGATGCGCCCGGCTGCCTCATGGCCGAGGATCAGCGGCGGTGGGCGGCGCGCATCGAAGCCGTGATAGGCGTGCATGTCGGAGCCGCAGATGCCGACCGCCTCAACGCGGACCAGCAACTCACCCGGCTCGGGCACAGGGCTCGGCTCGTCGCGGAAGACGAGCTGGTTCGGGCCGGTGTAGACGAGCGCCTTCATCGCGGCGGCATCCTCATTTCGCGGTGAAACCGCCATCGACGGTGAGCGTCTGGCCGGTGACATAGGCCGAGGCGGGCGAGGCCAGGAACACGGTCGCGCCGACGAGATCGTCGAGCTCGCCATTGCGGCCGATCGCCGTCTGCGCGGCGTTGCGCGCGGTGCGCTCCGGGTCGCTGAAGACCGCCGCGGTCAGCGGCGTCGGGAAGAAGCCGGGCGCGATCGCATTGCAGGTGACGCCATAGCGCGACCAGGCCTCCGCGGTCGCGCGCGTGAGCTGGAGCACGCCGCCCTTGGCCGCGCCATAGGGGGCGCTGTCGGCAAAGGCGCGCCAGCTCTGCAGCGAGGCGATGTTGATGATCCGGCCATGGCCGCGCTCCGCCATGGCGGGCGCGAAGCGCTGCGCCAGCAGGAAGGGCGCGCGCAGGTGGACGGCCATGTGCAAGTCGAACGCCTCGGCGCTGACCGCATCGAAGGGCTGGCGCAGATTGATCCCGGCCGCGTTGACGAGGATGTCGATGTCGAGTTCTGCGCTGGTGCAGGCTTCCCCGAGCTGTGCTGCCACCTCCGGCCTGGCGAGGTCTGCGGTGAACCAGCGAGTGTCGATGCCGTCTGCTTCGAGCTGCGCCGCGGCCTGCACCAGCTCGGTCTCTCGGCGCGCGACCAGCACGAGGCGGGCGCCGGCGAGGCCGAGCCCGCGCGCCATGGCGAGCCCGATGCCGCTATTGCCGCCGGTGACGAGGGCGGTGCGGCCGGTGAGGTCGAACAGCGAGGCGAGGCGGAACATGCTCACGCCTCGACCGGCCGGCCGAGATCGACATTCGAGCCGGGGGCGTATTTCTCCATGCGCACATCGCTGGTGCGGGCATGGGCCTCCATACCCTCCAGCCGCGAGATCCGGGCCGAGACCGGGGCGATGCGCTGGCAGGCTTCGCGATCCATGCGCTGCCAGGTCAGCGGCTTCAGGAATTTATGCACCGAGAGCCCAGCCGAATAGCGCGCCGCGAACTTGGTCGGCAGGATATGGTTGGGGCCGGAGACTTTGTCTCCGAAGGCGACATTGGTCTCCTCGCCGAGGAAGAGCGAACCGTAATTGCTCAAGCGCTCATGCCACCAGCCGAGCTCGGCGCAATGCACTTCGAGATGCTCGCTGGCATAGCGATCGGAGACCTCGACGATCTCCTCACGCGTGTCGCAGAGGACGATCTCGCCATAGTCACGCCAGGCGGTACCGGCCGCGTCGCGGGCGGTGGCAGGCAGGGCGGCGATCAGCTCCGGCATCAGGCGGGCGACCTCGTCGGCGAGGCGCCGGGAGCTGGTGATCAGCCAGGCCGGACTCTCATGACCGTGCTCGGCCTGCCCGACCAGATCCGCCGCGGCGATCAGCGGATCGGCGCTGTCATCGGCGATGACGGCGACCTCGGAGGGGCCGGCGAAGACGTCGATGCCGACTTTGCCGAAGAGCATGCGCTTGGCCTCGGCGACGAACTTGTTGCCCGGGCCGACGATGATGTCCGCCGGCTTGCCGGTGAAGAGCCCGTAGGTCATCGCCGCGATCGCCTGCACCCCGCCGAGGCACATGATCACATCGGCGCCGGCGACGGTCATGGCGTAGAGCACATGCGGGTGGATGTTGTCGCCGCGATAGGGCGCCGAGCAGGCGACCACGGTCTTGACGCCGGCGGCCTTGGCGGTCGCGATCGACATATAGGCCGAGGCGATATGGGCGTAGCGCCCGGTCGGCACATAGCAGCCTGCGGTGTTCACCGGCACCAGCTTCTGGCCGAGCTGGAGGCCGGGCGAGAGCTCGAGCGAGAAATCCCTGACCGAATCCCGCTGCGCCTCGGCGAAGCGGCGCACCTGGCCGGCAGCGAAATCGATATCGTCCTTCACGGCCTGCGGGATGTCGCGGATGCGCGCGGCGATCGTCTCCTGGTCCAGGACGATCGGGCCGTTCCAGCGGTCGAGCTTGAGGGCGTAGTCGCGCACGGCTGCTTCGCCGCCGGCTTCGATCGCCGCGAGCATCTCGCTCACGACCTTGCGGGCCGCATCGGTCTCGGTTTCCGGGGTCTTGGACGCTGTCTTGAGATAGGTGATGGCCATGGCTGGGATCCGGCACGCGTGCGGGTGGGCGGGCGGCCTTGCGGCCACCCGCGGCGATGTCACTTCTTGTCGAATTCGGTGGCGAAGGCCTTGAGCTTCGGATCGGCGGCGACCCGCTTGAGGAAGTCGTCGGTCAGATAGGATTTCGCCTCGGGGCTGGCCGGGATGGTCCCGACCTCGGTCATGAACTTACCGATCTCGGAGAACCAGCCGTCGACGGTCGAGGCGCCGCTGCCCCGGGCCATCAGCTTCAGCTGCTCGTCGAGGGCAAAGGTCGGGCGCAGGGCGAATTCCTGCTCCATCGCCTTCGCCGTCGCCTCGAGCCCACCCTGCTTGTAGAAGTCGAGCGCGAGCTTTTGCGCCTCGGCCATGTTCGCCTTGGCCCAGGACCAGCCACGCAGATAGACGGCGAGGAATTTGGCGACGTCCTCCGGGCGTTCCTTGGCGAAATCGGCCCGGACGATCAGCGCGCCGGGGACGATCGCGCCGGCATCGGCGCCGGAGCAGAGGTACTTCGCGTTGGCGCGATCCTCGAGCGTATAGGTGTTCGGAGCCCAGACGCCGGCGACATCGCCATTGTTGGAGGTGATCGCCGTGACGATCTGGGCCTGGCCGAGATTGACGAACTGCATGTCGTTCGAGGCGAGGCCGAATTTCGCCAGGCATTTGCGAGCGGCGAAATCGGCGGTCGAATTGGTGGTCAGCAGCAGGCGCTGACCCTTCAGGCTCTTGGGATCGGCCTTGATCGCGTCGAACTTGTCGCCGCGCACCATCATCGCGTTCGCCTTCGACTCGTCGTTGGTGATGCCGATGGTCAGGATGTTGAACCGCACCGCGCCGAGCACGGCCGGCACCGAGCCGGTGCCGCCGACATCCCAGGACTTCGCCGCAGAGGCGGCGATCTGCGGCGCGCCGGCCGGGAAGGTCGAGAACTCCGGGGTAAGGCCGACCTCCTTCCACCAGCCCTTGACCGTGGCATAGTGCCAGGGCAACGCCCAGTAGAGCGACGGCTGATAGCTGACGCCGATCTTGGCCTGCGCCTGGCTTTGCGAAGGCGCGGCAAAGGCCAGCGCGGCGGCGATACCCAATCCGGCAACCATGCGTTTCATGTCGGTCTCTCCCTATAGTCGTTAATCCGGACTCAGCCCGTTGCGGCTCGACCGGTTTTCCCTGTCTCCGCCCGAGCGGAGACGACGGACTCGATGGCCTCGCGCAGGATTTCGGCGGCGAGGGTGCAATCCTCATCGGTCAGCGAGAGGGGCGTGCGGATGTCGCAAAGCCCGGCCAGGATGGCGTGGGTCTGCGGCATCGGCCCCTGCTCGCCGGCGTAGCGCCAATGGCGCGGCGCGCTGGTGAAACCGCGCTGCCGGCCGGCGCCGAACCATTTGATCGGCAGGCCGCGGGCGGCGCAGCGATCGAGCACCGCGACGATTTCACCATCGTCGAATCCCATCAGCGAGAACTGGACCGAGGTTGCGCTATAGCGCTCCTTCTGCGAGCGCGGCGGCAGCCGGACGTGCTCGGAGCGCGCGATCGCCGCGCTTATGCGATCGTGAATGGCGTTCCAGCGCGCGGCGCGCCGCGGCAGATCCTGCAGCTGCGGCCGCAGCAACGCGGCCGCGAGCGCCGTCATCCGCATGCTGAAATTAGGTGTCTGTTCCTCCCACGCGGCGATGACCCCGGCAGGTGGCAGGCTGCGATGCTGCGCGTGCAGCATGTAGCTGCCGGAATGCAGGATGGCCCGGGCGGCCCGGTCATCGCCGTCCAGCACCAGGAAGCCGCCTTCGCCGGCGTTGAGGTGCTTGTAGGTCTGGGCGCTGAAGGCCGCCGCGGCCCCGAAGGTGCCGATGGCGCGCCCGTTCCAAGCCGCGCAGAGCGCATGAGCGCAGTCCTCGACCAGGAGCAGGCCGAGCTCTTCGCAGGCGGCGGTAACCGCATCCATGTCGGCGATGTGACCGCGCATATGCGACAGCAGCAGGATGCGGGCGCCCGATGCGCGGGCTTTGGCGCGCAGATCGTTGCAATCGATGACGTAGTCCTGGCCAATCTCGACCAGGACCGGCCGGCCGCCGGCATGCAGGATCGCGCCGGGCACGGGCGCCAGCGTGAAGCCATTGACCAGAACCGGCTCGCCCGGCTGCAGGTCCAGCACCTTCAGCGCCAGGCACAGGGCGGCACCGCCGGAATTGACCGCGACGCAGTAGCGTCGGCTGACGAAAGCAGCAAATTCCTGCTCCAGCAGGGCAACGTCGTTCTGGTCGGCGCCCATTTCGCCATAGCGGAAGAGCCGGCCCGAGCGCATCAGTTCGCAGGCGCGGGCGATGCCCGCCTCCGGAATCGGCTCCGGCTCGGTCAGGTCGCGCTCAAGGCGCGGCAGCGCAGCAGGGTCAGACCCCATGGGCGCCTTTCTCCTCGCGCAGCGACTTCCAAATATGGGTGCGCAAGTGGACGAAGGATTCGAGGTCCATCACGTCCTCGATCTTCTGGTGGCGATCCCAGTTCTCCGCCTCGCGCACCGAGCGGATATCGAGGATCTCCTTGATGCGGCCGGGCCGGCGGGTCATCACCGCCACCCTGTCGGCGAGATAGACCGCTTCCTCGACGGCATGGGTGATGAACAGCACCGTGCGCGGATTGACCCTTGCGAGGCGCACCAGTTCCTCCTGCATGACGACGCGGGTCTGAGCGTCGAGCGCGCCGAAGGGCTCGTCCATCAACAGGACCTCGGGATCGAGCACATAGGCGCGGGCGATGGCGACGCGCTGCTGCATCCCGCCCGAGAGCTGATGCGGGAAGGCATCGGCATGGCTTTCGAGGTTCATCAGCTTGAGCGCTCCGGCGATGCGCTCGTCGCGTTCCGGTTTCGCCAGGCCCTTGTTGCGCAGGCCGAGATCGATGTTCTCGCGCACCGTCTTCCACGGGAACAGCGCGAACTGCTGGAAGACGACGGCGCGATCCGGCCCCGGCGCCGTAACCGGCTTGCCGTTGACGCTGACCACGCCGGCGCTCGGCGCCTCGAAGCCGGCGACCATGCGCAGGCAGGTGGTCTTGCCGCAGCCCGAGGGACCGACGATCGCGACGAACTCCTTCTCGGCGATCTCCAGATCGATGGAATCGAGCGCTTTCACTCCACCGGTCCGCGGACCGAAGACCTTGTCGACCTTGTCGAAGCGGATCGAACCCATCTTGCCTCAAGCCTCCAGGCCGCGCCGGCGGCGCAGCCATGCCTCGCCCTGGCGCAGGGCGATATCGATCAGCATGCCGACGATGCCGATGGCGACCATGCCGGCCATCACCGTCGGGGTCGCCACGTTCGCTTGCGCCTGCACCATCATGAAGCCGACGCCGGCCGCGGCGACGATCAGCTCGGCGCCGACCAGTGACTGCCAGCCCAGGCCGGCGGCGACACGCAGGCCGGCGACGATCGAGGGCGTCGCGGCCGGCAGCAGGATCTCCAGGATGGTGCGCAGATTGCCGGTGCCGAGCATGCGCGCCGCCTCGATCAATCGGGGCTCGACGAAGCGCGCGCCGCGATAGGCGTTGATCAGGCAGGGCGGGAAGGCGCCGGCGAAGATGATCAGCACGGGCCCGCCAATGCCAGTACCGAACCAGAGGGCCGCGAACGGAACCCAGGCGATCGGCGCGATGAAGCGTAAGGCGTCGAACAGCGGGGTGACGATGTCGTCGAGCCAGCGGAACCAGCCCATCAGCAGGCCGAGCGGCACGCCGATCAGGGCTGCGAGCAGCACGCCATAGGCATAGCGCTGGAAGCTGGAGGCGAGGTGCTGCGGGAGTGTCGCGCCGGCAAAGGGCGCACTCATCAGTTCGATCATCCGGCCGAGCACGTCGCCCGGGCTCGGCAGGAACGGGCGCGGCACCAGGCCAGAGGAGGTCAGCAGCGTCCAGGTGCCGAGCAGTGCGGCCAGGCCGAGGGCGCCCCAGCCGATCCGTTCTGCAAGGGAGAGAGGCGTGTCGCGCATCGGCTTCAGTCCCGCGCCGCCATGTTCCAGGCCAAGGCGCGCTGCTCAGCCATGGCGAGCAGCCAGGTCGTGGCCCAGCCGAGCAGGCCGACCGTGACCATGCCGACGAGGATCATGCCGGGGTATATGTCCTGCTGGGCGACGTTGAGCACGAAGCCGATGCCGAGCAGGGCGCCGACCAGCTCGGCCGCGACCAATGTCGTCCAGGAGGCCTGCAGCGACAGGCGCAAGCCGGTGAAGATCATCGGCGAGGCGGCGGGCGCGATGACTTCCCGAACCAATCGCCAGCGCGGAGTGCCGAGCATGCGCGCCGCCTCGATCATCGGGCGGTCGATCGCCCGCACGCCGGCGAAGGCGTTGATCACCGAGGGCACGAAGGCGGCGAACCAGATCACCATGATCTTCGCGGCATCGCCGAGGCCGAGCCAGAGGATGGCGAGCGGGATCCAGGCCAAAGGCGGGATCGGACGGATCAGCAGGAAGACGGGGTTGATCGCAGCTTCCGCCCGCCGGCTCCAGCCCATCCAGAGGCCGAGCGGCACGCCGGTGGCGACCGCCACGGCAAAGCCGAACAGCACGAGCTTGAGGCTCTGAACGGCATGGGAGAGCAGCGGGGCACCAGCATAGCCGCGCGTCGCGATCTGGACGAGCGACTGCCAGAACTCCGCCGGCGATGGAAAGCGGCCCGGCGAGACCAGCCCGGTCAGCGTCGTCACTACGAACCAGAGCAATAGGGCCGCGGCCACGGAGGTCAGGCCGGCCAATCCCCTTCGTCCAATCATGGCGTTTCCCGTCGCGCATCTATTGAAAGCGCTTTCATTTAAGCTTTCAAAGACACTCTCGCCTGTCAAGTGCTAATACCAAGCTGGTGATGCGCTTTTTCGTTTGAGATCGCGCGGTGACAGCGATATCCCTTATGAAAGAATTTTCAGGGCGCGGCATGAGACAGGGTGGTCGCATCAAGTTGAGCGATGTGGCGCGCGACGCCGGGGTGTCGCCGGCGACGGTGTCGCGCGCGATCGCCCAGCCGCATCTGCTTTCGGAGGAAACCCTCGCCAAAGTCCGGGCCAGCGCGCTGCGGCTCGGCTATCTGCCGGATGGTGCGGCTCGTGCCCTGGCCTCGGGGCGCTCGATGACGATCGGCGCGATCGTGCCGACGCTCGACAGCGCCATCTTCGCCCGGGCGCTGCAGGCGATGCAGTCGACGCTGGCGCAGGAGGGCTTCCTGCTCCTCGTCGCTTCGCATGAGGGCCATGCCGCAGCTGAAACCCAGGCCGTGCGCTCGCTGCTCGGGCGTGGTGTCGATGGGTTGATGCTGGTCGGCGCCGAGCGGTCGCCCGAGACCGTCGCCATGCTGAAGGAGGCGCGGGTCCCGATCGTCCTGACCTGGTGTGACGACGGCAATTTCACCGCGGTGACGATCGACAATGTACTCGCCGGGCGTCTTGCCGCCGAGCATCTGATCAGTCTCGGCCATCGCCGCATCGGCATGGTCACCGGCCAGTTACGCTTCAACGACCGCCAGCGGGCGAGACTGGCCGGGGCGCGAGCGGCCCTGGCCGAAGCCGGCCTCGGTCTTCCCGATCAGCTCCATTCCGAGCAAGCGGTCACCCTCGCCGGCGGGCGCAGCGGCTGCGCTACGCTGCTCGAGCTCGACGATCCGCCGACGGCGTTGATCGGCGGCATCGATCTCCTCGCCATCGGCTGCATGGAGGAGGCGCATGCACGCGGGATATCGGTCCCTTCCGGCCTCTCTGTGGTCGGGATCGACGGCCTCGACATGTCGGCCCATGTTTCGCCCTCGCTGACCACCGTCCATCTGCCGATCGGCCGGATCGGGACATTGGCGGCGGAGACGCTGATGGCGCTTGTCGCAGGCCGCCCGGCAGCGACGACGATGCTGCCGGTCGAGTTGGTGGTGCGGCGCTCGACGGCGCGCCTGGGCTAGGCCCCCGAGCCAATTCGCGGCTTTGCACCTGAACGACCGCTACCAACAGGAGGTGAACACCGACATCGCCTGGCGCGTGGCGGCTCAAAGTCGGACGTGGTTGAGGCTGATGCATGAGCATCTGCACAAGGTCGGGGACATAATCGTCCGTTTCGTGCCGGTGCAACTCGCCCACTTCCGCCTGGCCGAAGCGCCAGCGTGGCGATGTGAGGAGGTTCTTGGCGTCAGGGGAATGTCTGCCGACGGGCGGCCTCAGATGAAGCTCCAGCTTCGGGGCTACTGGTGTAGCGATTGGCCTTCTAGCGCCAGATCCGTCACCTCGGCTGCGACCAGCGCTCCGATCGCGGGAAGGAAGCCATCATCCTCGGCGATAGCTTCGCCCTGGGTGAAGACGGTGAGCAGGAACTCATGCCCCCCAGGCAGAATCGCGCGCAGCGTGTCGTGCCGGCGGAAGGAGGCGCGTTCATCGCCGAGCCAGCGCGTGCGCCCCGCCTTGGACCAGATCCGGGTGCCAGACGGCAAGGCGTCGCCGAGATAGCCGAGCAGCTGATAGGCGCCGCGGTGACGGTCGGGATCGTTGGCGTCGCGGGCGAGATGGTCGCGGATGACAGCGCGGCGGGTCGGCGGCAGCAAAGCGGAGTCGCTGAAGATCTCGTGCATCAGCCGCGCCATGGCGATCGGCGTCAGGCAATTGTGACCAGCGGCCGAGCGGTCGAGCGCGACCTTTTCCCGGCCGTAGCGCAGATCGTCCATCAGCTTCTGGTTGAGATTGATGCCCGCGAGCTCTGGCCAGCCAAGCCCGGCGAATATCCGGTTGATCTCCTCTCGGCGCTCGCACCAGGCGCTCATCTCGCTGTCGCTCAGCAGGGTATCGCCGGTCGTGCCCGTCAGCAGGTCGATGATGTAGTTCGTCGCTGAGTTCGACGACCACAGGATCATGTCACGCATCGCGCGGTCGAGCTCGCCATGGGCGGTCAGCCGCCCATCCTCAAGCCGCAGCTGCGCGGCGACGAGATGGAAGACCTTCACCAGCGAGCAGGGATAGGCGCGCCAGTCCGGCCGCAGCGCCGTACCTCCGGGCTTGCCGCCGGGCTCCGGCGCGGGCTGGGTCAGGACATAGCCGAACTGGGAGAAGGGGGTGTTGCGCGCAGCATAGATCGGGGCAGCATGGGCCTCGATCAGGGCGCCGATCCGCTGGAGCTCGGAACTGTCGGTGAAGAAGCTCATAGTCGTCTCGCGAGGCAGGTCGGTCGGGGATGGGTCAGCCCTTGGGGCGCAGCGCGGTGTCGAGGCCCTCGCCGATCAGGGCGAAGGTGACGCCGGTATAGATGATCGCGAGGCCGGGAGCGGTCGCGATCCACCAGGCGTCGAACATGAACTGGCGTCCGTCAGCGATCATCAGCCCCCATTCCGGTGTTGGCGGCTGGATGCCAAGGCCGAGGAACGAGAGCGACGTCACGGCCAGGATCGTCAGCACGACATCGGCCATGGCGTAGACGATCGCCGGCGTCACCGCATTGGGCAAGATATGCGCGGCGACGATGCGTGTATCGGTGGAGCCGAAGCTGCGAGCTGCCTGCACATATTCGAGCTCGCGCAGCACCAGCACCTCGCCGCGGGTGATGCGAGCGAACGAGATCCAGTTCACCAGCAAAAAGGCGAGATAGAGATTGGCCTCACCCGGCCCGAGCACGCCGACGATGGCGATCACCAGCACATGGAAGGGGAAGGCCCAGAATATGTCGGTGATCCGCATGATCACGGTATCGACCCGCCCGCCGATGAAGCCCGCCAGCGCGCCGATCGCAATGCCGAGGAGCGCCGGCGCGATGACGCAGATGAGCGCGACCCGCAGGTCGACCAAGCCGCCAGCCATCACCCGCGAGGCGACGTCGCGGCCGAGATCGTCGGTGCCGAGCCAATGTGTGGCGGAAGGCGGCTGCAGCGTATTGCCGTAATCGACCAGGAAGGGGTCGTGCGGCGTCCAGACTTGGCCCAGCCCGACTAGCAGGGCGAGCAGCAGGAGCATGACGAGACCGACAAGGAGCGTCGGATCGAGGCGGCGCTTGCTCATCGCTTCAATCCAGCCTGATGCGCGGATCGGCCAGCGCATAGGCGATGTCCGTCGCGAGGTTGATCAGGACGACCAGCACGGCGAAGACGATCGTCAGCCCCTGGATCATCGGGTAGTCGCGGGCGAAGATCGACTCGACGAAGAGCGAGCCTAGGCCCGGCAGAGCGAAGACGGTCTCGATGACGACCGTTCCGCCGATCACCCAACTGGTATGGGCGCCGAGCACGGAGATCGAGCTGATCAGCGCATTCGGCAGCACATGGACGCGCATGGTGCGCCCGGTCGCATTCCCCTTGGCGCGAGCTGTCGTGACGTAGTCCGAACCGAGCACGTTTAGGATGCCACTGCGCAGGCTGCGGATCGTCAGCGACGCCGTCGCCAGGGCGATGACGAAGGCGGGCAGCGTCAGATGGTGCAGGCGCGAGAGGACGCCCGCGCCGTAGCCCGAGGTCGGAAACAGCGGCACCCAGATGGCGAGGACGACGACCAGCACGAGCCCGAGCCAGAAGGAGGGGATCGCGAGCAGCACCGTGAAGACGAGCTTGATCAGGATATCGGGCGCCCGATCGCGCCGGATCGCCGACCACAGCGCCAGCGGGATCGTCAGCACCACCGCGATCACCGTCGAATAGGCGACGAGCCAGAGCGTCGCCGGCAGGCGCTCCAGCACCAGCGAGATCACCGGCTGGCCGTAGACAACCGAGCGCCCGAGACTGCCGGAGAGGATATCCCCGAGGAACAGCAGGTATTGTCGCCACAGTGGCAGGTCGAGCCCGAGCCGCTGCTTCATCGCCGCGATCTCGTCCGGCCCGCCGCGTGCGCCGAGAAGCAGCGTCGCCGGGTCTCCCGGCAACGCCCTGAGCAGGAAGAAGCAGGCCAGCGTGATGCCGAACAGCACCGGGACGAGCTGGACGAACCGCTTGAGGATATAGGTCAGCATGGGGAGCCGCAGAGCAGGGCGACCGCAGGCCGCCCCGTCCTCACTTCAGCTTGACATCTTCGAGGCGGAAATTGCCGGTCGGCAGCACCTCGAATCCGCTGACATTGCTGCGATGGGCGTAAGGCGTGCCGGGGTAGAACAGGAAGATCGACGGCGCGCCCTCATGCGAGAGCTTGACCATCTCCCTGAACATCGCGCCGCGCTCCGGCCCGTCCTTGGTGGCGCGCTCCCTCGCGTAGAGCTCGTTGACGCGCTCGTTCTTCCACTCGGTGTGATAGGCGTTGGCGCGCTCCGGATTGACGATCAGGAAGCCGGCCATCTGGTCGGGGTCGATGGTGTCGCTGGAGGCATAAGAGACGGCCATCTCGTAATCGCCGGCCTTGGTGGTCGACCAATGCGTGCCGCCCTCGACGAGGCGGATCTCGGCGGTGACACCGATCTGTGCGAGCGCGCTCTGTAGCGCCTGGCCGACCTGGCGGTGCAGCGGCCGACCGGAATGCACAAGCAGCGAGGTTTTGAACCCGTCAGCATAGCCGGCTTCCTTGAGCAGGGCCTTGGCCTTGGCGATATCATGCGCATAGGGCTTCAGCTCGGGATCGGCATAGGCCATCAGCGGCATCGGCGAGTTCGCCACCTTGCCGGCGCCATAGAGCAGCGCCTTGACCAGGCCTTCCTTGTCGATGGCATAGTTGAGGGCCTGGCGGACGCGGATATCGTCGAAGGGCTTCTTCTTGGTGTTCAGCAGCACGAAATCGGTACGCAGCACATTCGCGACGGTAGTCTTGATGGTGCCAGCACGGCCGAGGCTCTGCATCTGATTGAGCGGGATTTCGAGCGCGGCGTCGATCTCGCCGGCCTGCAGTTTCAGCACGCGGCTGTTGCCCTCGGGCAGGACGAGGATCTCGGCGCCGTCGAGACTCGGCTTGCCGGCTTGCCAGTAATGCACGTTCTTCTTTAGCGAGAGCGCCTGCCCTTTGTTCCAGGCCGCCACGGTGAAGGGGCCGGAGCCGATCGGTTTCTCGAAGAACTTGTCGGGCGCCGCCTCGAACGCCTTCTGGGGCAGGATCGCCGAGGAGAACAAAGCGAGGTTGTTGAGCAGCGGCGTGAATACGGTCTTGAGCTTGAGCACGACGGTGCGCTCGTCGGGCGTCTCGATCGCATCGATGCCGGCAAAGAAGCGCTTCCAGCTCGACGCGTCGCTGCCGGCGCGCTTCAGCGAGAACGCGACGTCGGCGGCGGTGACGGGCGTGCCGTCCGAGAACGTCGCGGCCCTGAGCTTGAAGATATAGGTCAGACCGTCATCGCTCGCCGTCCAGCTCTCGGCGAGGCCCGGCTCCAGCTTGCTGGCGTCCGTGCTCGGACGCAGCAGGGTGTCGTAGATCAGCAACTGCGCGTGGATCGACGGGTTGTCGCTGGTCGCGATCGGGTCGAGCGAAACGAGGTCCTGCGTCTGCGCCAGCTTGAGAACGCCCTGCGCAAAGGCGCTGGAGGGCGCGAGAGTCAGCGCCGGGCCGAGAATGGAGAGCGCAAGCGCGGCAGCCGACACCATGGAGCGGAACGTGGTCATGGATATCCCCTGATCTTGGCCGCTCTGCCTCGGCGGCGGCAGATTGCAACCTTCCACGGGTCTATCTAGTCTCGCAAATGAAACATTCGGCAAGATCATTAACCAAATGGAATAGCTTGAATGAGGTTGGGAGCACTGCAGGTGATCGATGTCTTCGTCCGGCTTGGCGGCACCGGCGAAGCGGCCCAGGGACTCGGCGTCAGCCAGTCCGCCGTGATCAAGGCGTTGCACCTTGCTGAAAGGGAGCTCGATCTCAGTCTCGTCGCGGTCGTCCAGGGGCGGCTGATCCCGACGCCCGAGGCGCTGGAACTGAACAGGCTCGCCCGGCCGGCCTTTGGCGCCCTGCGGCGGGCCCATCATGAAGCCGACATGATCCGCGTCGGCATGGCCGATCGTCTGCGGATCGCGACCGTGCCGGGGTTGGCGCACAGCATCCTGCCGCCTGCCATCGCCGGCGCGCGCCGCGACCTGGATGATCGGGCCGCCGTCGAAGTGATGTTCGATCAGGTCCGCGATCACCTCAGCGCCAATGAGGTCGATCTCGCAATTTCCTACGGTCCGATGGCGACCGAGGGACTGCGGGATATCGTGCTGCGCTGCAGTCCGCTCGTCTGCGTGCTCGACGAGGCTCATCCGCTCGCCGCCTCTGACAGGCTGACGCGTGACACCCTCGAAGGCCAACGCCTGATCAGCTACGGCCCGGACGGCATCAGCCTGGCCGACAGCTTTCAGGACGCACTGGGGCGGATCGGCCTGGCGGACCAGATTGCGATCACCGTCCGCCATACCGATAGCGCCTGCCATTTGGCGCGCGAGGGCGTCGGCATCGCCGTCGTCGACGGCTTCGTCATCAGCAGCGGCCTGACGCAGGGGCTCGCGGTTCGTCCGCTCGACGAGAGCCCCCTCGTCACGGCCTTCGCGCATCATCGCGATGGCGCGCCGCTCGACCATGCCGCGCGCATCCTGCTGGAGCATCTCGTGGGAGAGGATGCATGAAGGCGTTGACGCCTCCTCATGCGACGGTGCTGCGGGCCGTCGCTCGTTGCGGTACCACCGTCGAGGCCGCACGGCAGCTTCATCTGACGCAGTCGGCCGTCAGCAAGATCATCGCCCGCAGCGAGCTGGCCCTCGGCGTCCGGGTCTTCGATCGCAGCGATGGCCGCCTCGTCCTGCGCCCGGAGGCTCACGGCCTGATGTCGGCGCTGGGGCATGTCGAGGATGAATGGCGCGCCCTGCGCGGAGCTGTCGGCGATGTGCGGTCCGGGCGTGCCCTGCCGCTGCGGATCGCATCGACGCCCAGCATCGGTCAGGGGCTGATCGCGCAGGCGATCCGGCGACTGATGACCGACTATCCTCAGGCCCGCATCGAGCTGATCATGGGCGATGCGCCGACGGAACTGTCGAAGGGCGCGGCCGATCTCGGCGTGATGTTCTCGCCCCGCGTCACCGACGACATCGCCCTGACGCCCTTCGCACAGGCCTCGATCATTGCCCTCGTTCGCGAGGACGATCCGCTGGCCCGCCGCGGCCGGGTCAGCTTGCCTGAGCTCAGGGACCGACGGCTGATCTGCTTCGATCGCGAGAAATCGCCGCTGGGATGGCTGATTGCTCGCGCGCATGAGCAGGCCGGCATCGACTACGCGCCTTTCATGACCGTGCCTTACAGCATCTCCGCCGCCCATCTGCTGGCGCGCCAGGGCGATGTCATCCTGATTGACAGCCTGCTAACCCAAGCCCAGCGCTTCGAGGGGCTGATCAGGCTGGACGTAACGCCGGAGCTGCCGATCACGATATGCCTTATGACGGTGCGCAGCCGCCCTTTGACCCGCTTGGCAGCATGCTTCGTCGACATCCTGTTGGGCCAGGAGAACGCCGCTTAGAGGGGCGCCGCTGCAGTAGCCCTGCGGTGAGGGGGCTGCGCCAAGAGCGGAAATTGGCGTGTCGCCAGGATGCTGACATTGGCAGCTCGCAGCCCTGGCAGGTGGGGCTTGGGGCCTGCAATACGACGGCTACCACAGCGATCAGAATGCGCAGCGCAGCGGCGCATCGGCCTCCGCCGATCTGCGCCCAATCGTCGACAGATCAACCTATTGCCTCTCGATGCAACCCTTGGACCTTCCCGAATTCGCGGCCTGGAATCGAGGCGAGCAGCGCCTGCGTATAGGGGTGCTGCGGCTGGCCGAAGACCGAGCCGATCGGCCCGGCTTCCACCACCTCGCCATTCTTCATCACCGCGACGAGATCGCAGACCTGTGCCGCGACGCGCAGGTCATGGGTGATGAAGACGATCGACAGGCCGAGGCGCTGACGGAGCTCCGCCAGCAGCTTCAGCACCTGCGCCTGCACGGAGACATCGAGCGCCGAGACCGGCTCGTCGGCGACCAGCACCGCCGGCTCTAGTGCCAGCGCCCGGGCAAGGCCGATGCGCTGGCGCTGGCCGCCCGAGAATTCATGCGGGTAGCGTTCGGTCGCCGCAGGATCGAGACCGACCAGTCCGAACAGCTCCTTCGCCCGCGCCAGCGCCTGCAGCCGCGCCATGCCGTGCACGATCAGCCCCTGCGCCACCGCCTCGCCTGCTTTGCGGCGCGGGTTGAGCGAGGCGAACGGGTCCTGGAACACCATCTGGATATCGCGCGT
This sequence comes from Allobosea sp., assembly GCA_035998995.1. Taxonomy (GTDB): domain Bacteria; phylum Pseudomonadota; class Alphaproteobacteria; order Rhizobiales; family Beijerinckiaceae; genus Allobosea. The sequence goes on along the minus strand of DASYHC010000094.1, from coordinate 14,057 downwards.
CGCCGAGCGCATCTCCTCGCGGCTCAGTTTCGCGAGATCGATGCCGTTCAGGCGGATCTCGCCGCTTTCGGGATCGATCAAGCGCACGAGGCAGCGTGCCAAGGTCGACTTGCCCGAGCCGGATTCACCGACGATGCCGAGCGTCGCGCCTTTGGGCAGCACCAGCGAGACGTCCTTGACGGCATGGGTGACGCGCTGGCCACGGCCGAGGAAGCCGCCGGTGCGGTAGGTCTTCGAGACATGGCCGATCGTCATGATCGGCTCGTCGGACAGCACCCGCGCCGGCGGCGCCGTGAGCGGCGGCACCGCGGCGATCAATTGCTTTGTATAGGCGTGTTGCGGGTTGCCGAGCACGGCCTCGGTCTCGCCGGCTTCGACGACCTCGCCCTTGCGCATCACCGCGACCCGATCGGCGATCTCCGCGACCACGCCGAAATCATGGGTGATGAACAGGACTGCCGTGCCCTTGCGGCGCTGCAGGTCGCGGATCAGCTTCAGGATCTGGGCCTGGGTGGTGACGTCGAGCGCCGTCGTCGGTTCGTCGGCGATCAGCACCTTGGGATCGAGCGCGAGCGCCATCGCGATCATGGCGCGCTGGCGCTGGCCGCCCGAGAGCTCGTGCGGATAGGCCTTGAAGGCGAGCGCCGGATCGGGAATGCGGACTTCCTCGAGCAGTGCCAGTGTGCGCACCCTGATCTCGGCCGCCGACAGCTCCGTGTGTAGCTCGAACATCTCGCCGATCTGGTCGCCGATGCTGCGCAGCGGGTTCAGCGCCGTCATCGGCTCCTGGAAGATCATGGCGATGCCGGCGCCGCGCACCTTGCGCATCTCGGCCTCGCCGAGCACACAGAGGTCGCGGCCCTCGAACAGGATACGGCCGCCGTCGATGGTGACGCCGCCGGGCAAGAGCCGCATGATCGCATTGGCGGTCATCGACTTGCCGGAGCCGGATTCGCCGACGACGCAGAGGATCTCGTTTGCCGCCAGCGAGAGCGAGACATAGGCCATCGCATGCGAGCGATCGCCGCCGGCCGGCAGCTTCACGCTGACATCGTCGAGAACGAGGATCGGGCTCATCGGCTCTTCAGCCTCGGATTGAGGGCGTCGTTGAGCCCTTGCCCGACCAGCGAGACGGCGAGCACGGTGACGAGGATGGCGATGCCGGGAATGGCCGAGACATACCATTGCACCCGCAACACGTCGCGGCCGGCGCCGATCAGGTTGCCCCAGGAGGCGACGTTCGGGTCTGAGAGCTTGAGGAAGGCGAGCGCGCTTTCGAGCAGGATCGCGATCGCCATCACGACGCTGGCATAGACGATCACCGGCGGCAGCGCGTTCGGCAGGATCTCGCCGAAGATCAGCCTGATGTCCTTGAGGCCGAGCGTTCGTCCCGCCTGCACGAATTCACGGTTGCGCAGCGAGAGGAACTCCGCCCGCGTCAGCCGGGCCGAGGCCGGCCAGGAGACAATGCCGATCGCGACCGTGACGGTGGTGATCGTCGAGCCGAAGACGGCGACCAGCACCAGCAGCAAGAGGAAGTTCGGCAGGGTCTGGAACGCCTCGGTGACGCGCATCAGCGCCGTGTCGACCCAGCTGCCGTAATAGCCGGCGAGCGCGCCGATGGTGATGCCGATCATGACCGAGATCACCGTCGCGACACCGCCGATCAGCAGCGAGATCCGCGCGCCATGGAAGATCTGGGCGGCGATGTCGCGGCCGGAATTGTCGGTGCCGAGCAGGAAGCGCGGATTGCTGAACGGCCAGATCAGCGGCCGCCCGGCGAGCGCCAGCGGGTCGCGCGGATAGAGGAAGTCGGCGCTCGCGGCCATTGCGAGGACGAGGATGAGCAGCACGAGGCCGATGACGGCGGGCGGGCTACGGAAATAGAGCTTCACCAGATCCATGGCTCAGCTCCCCGTCGTGATGCGCGGGTCGAGCCGGGCATAGAGCAGGTCGACGATGAAGTTGACCGCGATCACCAGGAGCGCCGAGACGAAGACGATGCCGAGCAGCGTGTTGAGGTCGCGCTGGATCACCGATTCATAGGCGAGACGCCCGAGGCCGGGCAGCGAGAACACGCTTTCGACCACGACAGAACCGCCGAGCATGGTGCCGGCCTGCAGCCCGATCAGCGTCACCATCGGCAGCAGCGCGTTGCGCAGTACATGCCGGACCACGACGCGCGTCTCGTCCATGCCCTTCGAACGCGCGGTGCGAACGAAATCGAGATTGAGCACTTCGAGCATCGAGCCGCGCATGATGCGCAGATAGATCGCCATGTAGAACAGCCCGAGCGTCAGCGTCGGCAGGACGAGGTGCTGGGTGATATCGAGCGTCCGCCGCAAGCCGGTATAGCTGACAGTGATGTCCTCGAAACCGCCGGCCGGCAGCCATTGCAGGTAGATCGAGAAGACGACGATCGCCATCAGCCCGAACCAGAAGGTCGGCATCGCGTAGAACATCAGGCCGAAGGTGGAGATCAGCGTGTCCGGCCATTTGTTGACGCCGCGCGCCGCGACGACGCCGAGGATCAGCCCGAAGAAGAAGGCGAAGGAGAGCGAGGCTGTCATCAGCAAGATGGTCGCCGGCAGGCGCTCGGCGATCACCGTCGCCACCGGCTTGCCGTAGATCGCGGAGAAGCCGAGATCGAGCCGGACCAGCCGCCAGAGATAATTGCCGAGCTGGGCCCAGACCGAGAGGTCGAGCCCGTAGAATTCGCGCAGCTGCTTGGCGGTGGCGGCATCGCCGCCGCCCATCTGCGCCATCAGCGCATCGACCGTGTCGCCGGGCGCGAGCTGCAGCAGCAGGAAGACCCCGATCAGGATCAGGAACAGGGTCGGAATCGAGGCGGCAAGACGCCGCCCCGCAAGAGTCAGGACGCGCATGGGTACTGGCCGGATCCGGCTGCTGGGGTGAGCGAAGCGGTCACTCCGCCAACCAAAGATCGTGCCAGGAGGACGAACCCCAGCGCGGCGTGTTGGAATGGTTGCGCGCCTTGGCGCTGATCGCGGTCAGGAAGATCTGCTCGATCGGCGTCCAGATCGGCAATTCGGTATTGGCGCGCCGCACGAAATCGCCATAGAGCGCCTTGCGCTTGGCCGCGTCGACCTCGGTCGCCGCATCGTCGATGATCTTGTCGATGGTCGGATCGGTCCAATCCCACTGATTGGTCCAGGGCGCGCCCTTGGGCTGGCCGGAGCGGTACCACACCGTGGTCGAGACGGCCGGGTCGTTGCGGTACTGGTGCCAGCCGGTGGCGAGATCGAAGGCGTGGTCGTCATAGACCTGCTTCAGATAGCCGCCGCCATCGGTACGGACGATCTCGACCTTGATGCCGACATCGGCGAGCGATTGCTGGATGAAGGTGGCGAAGAGCGAGATGTCCTCGCCCCAGGGTGCAGGCAGCAGCCGCAGGGAGAAGCGCGTCCCGCCCGCGCCGGGCTTGAAGCCGGCTTCGTCGAGCAGCTTGGCGGCGAGCTTCTTGTCGAACGGGTACTGCGGGCCGTTGTCGGCCGGGTAGAAATCGGTCGAGACCGAGGGGATCGGCCCGGTGCCGCGCTTGGCGAAGTCGCCGAGGAAGTTCTCGATGAAGAACGGGATGTCGAGCGCATGCGCGATGGCGCGCCGGACGCGGATGTCGGCGAGCTCCTTGCGGCGGAAATTGAACTCGATCGTGTTGGTGCGGGCGTTGCCCTCATTGCCCTTGGTCGAGACGATGAACCGCGGGTCCTTGCCGAGGCGGGCCGAGTCCGAGATCGTCAGGCCCGAGAACGGGCTGTAATGGATCTGCCCGGCTTCCATCTGGGCGGCCGCCGCGGCGCGATCGGTGACCACGCGCCAGACGATCCGGTCGAGATAGGGCGCATTGGCGCGCCAGTAGTTCGGGTTGCGCTCGGCGATGACGTGCTGGCCGCGCTCGTATTGCACGAACTTGAACGGGCCGGTGCCGACCGGCGCGAGGTTGACCGGGTTCTGGCGGATGTCGCCCTTGCCCTCGTAGAGATGGCGCGGCGAGACATAGCCGAGGTCCGGCAGCGCCCGCAGCAGCAGGTTGAGCGGCATCGGGCGCTCATAGCGGAACACCGCCGTCAGCGGATCGGGCGTATCGACCGCGGTGAGGAAGAGCTGCAGCGTGGTGCCGTAGTTCAGGATCTTCTTCCACATCTCCATCGCCGTGAACTGCACGTCGGCGGAGGTGAAAGGCATGCCGTCATGCCAGGTCACGCCGGGGCGCAGCTTGAAGGTGATGGTCTTGCCGTCGGGCGCGGCCTCCCAGCTTTCGGCGAGCACGCCGACCGGCTGGCCCTTGGCGTCGAGATCGACCAGCTGCTCCTGGATCTTGCCGCCGATGATGTAGACGCCGGTCGAGGCCTGCAGGCTCGGGTTGAGCTGGCGCTGCTCGGCGCCATAGTGGACGGTGAAGACACCGCCCTTGCGCGGCGTGTCCTGGGCGAAGGAGCGCATCGGGAACAGCACGCTGGAGGCGATTGCGGCACTGGTCATCAGCGCGGCGCGGCGGGTCATATCCATGGATGGTCTCCTGGGGGCCGGCGTGCAGGCTCGGCACGATGCGGTCGTCACAGGGCCCCGTCAATGCGACGGGGCCGTTCTCGAAAAGCGGAAAACCGCACTACTGCGGCAGGAAGCTCACGATCAGGCCGTTGGCCGAGGCAGCCGGCACGCTGAGCGCCGCGCCATGGCGGACACCGACCGAGCCGAGCGCCTTGGCCGCGCCATCGAGATCTGTGCTCGCCAGCACGATCGCCACGGCTCCGGCAGGCGCCGCACCGACCCGCACCGCATCCGGATAGCGCTTTGCGAGACCGGCGGCGTCGTAGAACAGGAAATCGGCGCGCTTGCCGCCGGAGGGCACCAGCCAGCCATCATCCTGCTGCTTCACCGGCTCGTCGATCAGCCGGCTCAGATGCTCGGCCGCAGCCTTCGGATCAGCGGCGAGCACCTCGACGCGGATGATCCGGCTCGCGCCATTGGCATGGCTTTGCAGCTCGGGGATCCAGACCGTCTCGCGGGTCAGGTGCTGGCAGGCGAAGATGCGCAGGCTGCCGGGGTTCTCGTCGAGCGGCCAGCGGAAGACGTTGAACTTGGCCTCGCCCTTGCCGCCATTGGGCAGGTCGACAGGGCGGCCGAAATGGACCGGGCCGAGCGGCTCGAGGCCGCGGCCCTTGAGCTCGGCCGCGCCGGCGGCGGCGTCGTCGGTGGTGAAGGCGGCCCGCTCGACACCTTCGCGCTCCTTCAGGAAATCGCGGGTCGCCTTGTTGTGCTCGGTGTCGGCGAGGATGCCGAGCAGTTCGACATAATCGTCGCCGAACATGATCGTATAGTTGCCGCTGCCGAGGATCGGCGAATGCGTGCCGCGCGGCGAGACGGTGAAGCCGAGGCTCTGCCATTGCCGGGCTGAGGCGTCGAGGTCGCGGACCGTCACCACGACGTGGTCGAGGCCGAGAATATGCTTGAGCGGCATGGCGCCCCCTTATGATCAGAACCCAACGGAAGGAGAGTTCATCCGAACGCAGAGAGCGGCGCAACCGCTCCGGGATGGCGTTTCCTGCAACCCCCGCTGCGCGGCAGACATAGCGCTGGGAGAATAGTCTTTTCAAGAACGCGAGCGAGGAAGGTGAAATTTGGTAGAAACAAGTCGTTCTTGGTCAAAGATATAGAAAATTATTCTCCGACAGATGAACGGTCGCGAAGGACCTACTTGCAGGCCGGCGGCCCTGGCGGCAAGGATAGAGGCGCGCCGCTCCCATGGACTGCGCTCATTCCCTTCGCAGCCGAAAGACGCCGCTGATGACCGCTTCTTCCTCCGTCGCGTGGCCGCCCTCGCTCTGGGCCGCGACGGCCCAGCCCGGTCCCGTGCTCGGGACGCTGGAAGGCGCGATCGAGAGCGATGTCGTGGTGATCGGCGCCGGCTTCACCGGCCTGTCGACCGCGATCCATCTGCGCGAGAGCGGGGTCGGCGTCACCATCCTGGAAGCGGCCGAGCCGGGTTGGGGTGCATCCGGACGCAACAACGGCCAGGTCATCCCGACGCTCGCCGGCCATGATCCCTCAGCGATGACCGCCCGGCATGGCGAGGCCGGCGAGCGCTTCAACGCCGTGCTGCGCGACGCCGCGCAATATCTCTTCGACCTCGTGCGGAAATACGAGATCCCGGCCGAGGCCGAGCAAGCCGGCTGGGTCCAGCCGGTGCATTCGCCGGGGCGTTTCAAGCTCGCCGAGAAGCGCGTCAGGGAATGGTCGGCGATCGGCGCACCGGTCGAACTGCTCGATCGCGCTGCAACGGCCGAGATGCTGGGCTCGGATGCCTGGTTCGGCGGCTTCTGGAACCGCACTGGCGGCCATATCAACCCGCTCGCCTTGACCCGCGGCCTCGCCGAAGTCGCGCTCCGGCTCGGCGCCACCATCCATGCCCGCTCGCCGGCCATAAGCATGGTGCACCAGAACGATCGCTGGCTGGTGACGACGGCGAAGGGCTCGGTGACGGCCCGCGCGCTCGTGCTGGCGACCAACGCCTATACCGACGAGTTCGAGCCCGGCCTCGCGCCGGAGATCGCCAACGAGGTCATCCCCGTCCTGTCCTGGCAGATGGCGACTAAGCCGGTCAGCGACAACATCGCCAAGACCGTCATCCCCGGCCGGCAGGCGATGTCGGACACCCATCGCGAACTCTATTTTGCCCGCTGGGACGCGCGCAACCGCCTGGTCACCGGGGGCGCCGCGATCCTGCCCGGAGCAGGCGGTGCCAATCTGCGCCCGACGGTCGCCGCGCGGCTGAAGCGGCTCTGGCCGCAGCTCGGCGAGGTCGAATTCGACTATGTCTGGTCCGGCTATGTCGGGATGACCCCTGACAATCTGCTGCAGCCGCATGTGCCGGGCTATCCGCGCATCCACCAGCTCGGGCCGAACGGCCTCGGCTGGGTCGGCTGCAATGGCCGCGCCGTCGCATTGTCGATCTCGCTTGGCCGCGAACTGGCGAAGGCGATACAGGGGACGGCGCTGGAGACTTTGGGCCTGCCGCTCTCGACGCTGAAGCCGCAGCCCTTCCAGGGCCTGATCCGGCGGATCGCGCCGCTGGCCCTGCCGCTCTACCGCAGGCTGGATGCGCAGGAGATCTAGGGTTTTCGCGTTGCCTCGGGGCCAAATACTCGGCGCTTCAAGAGCTGTTTTCCATCGGCTGCTCGCGTTGCGCCACTAACTGATGTCGGCTCACCCGGAAGCGGGCAGGTTACTCGTTCCGATGCCGTTGACGAAGAGGCCGATCGTCTCGCGGGCGATGTGATCAACCGAGAGCGGTCCGGCCGAATCGTGCCAGCGGGCGATCCAGCTCAGCGCACCCGCCGCCGCGAAGGCGAGCAGCTTGGGGTCGCAGGCACGGATTGAGCCGTCGGCGATGCCGGCCTCGATCAGCCCGCGGAAACGCTTGTCGATCTTGCCTTTGAGGGCGCGCAACTCCTTGCGTGTCTCGGCGGGGAGGGGGTCCTCGCCGACGAGGATCAGGCAGCGCCCGAAATCCTCGGTGACGATATGGGCGTATTCGGTCCAGAGCACGATCAGCCGCTCGAGCCCGCTGCCGCCGCTGCGCCGGGCTTCGGCCGAGGCGGCGGCAGCATCGAGACGTTCCAGCCCGATGCGCACGCATTCGAACAGGATCTCGTCCTTGCTGCGGACATAGTGATAGATCGTCGGCTTGGTCACGTTCAGCCGCTCGGCGACGTCGTCGAGCGAGGTGCGATGGAAGCCCTGCTCGGCGAAGGCCTGTGCCGCGACGCGCAGCACGGCCTCGCGCTTCAAGGCGCGCTCACGCTCGCGCTCGGCCGGCGTCTTCCAGAGGGCTGTTGGCATGTCCGGCTCAGGCCCGCTCGATCGCAAGCGCGATGCCCTGGCCGCCGCCGATGCACATCGTCACCAGCCCGTAGCGGCCGCCGGTGCGCTTCAGCTCATAGGCCGCCTTCAGGGTGATGATCGCGCCGGTCGCCCCGACGGGATGGCCGAGCGCGATGGCGCCACCATTGGGATTGACCTTGGCCGGATCGAAGCCGAGTTCCTTGGCAACCGCACAGGCCTGGGCCGCGAAGGCCTCGTTCGACTCGATCACGTCGAAATCCGCGAGCGAGAGCCCAGTGCGCTTGAGCAGCGCCTGCACCGCCGGCACCGGGCCGATACCCATCACGCCCGGCTCGACGCCGGCATGGGCGTAGCCGACGATGCGGGCGAGCACCGGCTTGCCCTCGCGGCCGGCGCGGCCTTCCTCCATCAGCACCATCGCGGCGGCGCCGTCATTGATGCCCGAGGCGTTGCCGGGTGTGACCGTGCCGTCCTTTTTGAAGGTCGGGCGCAGGCCTTTCAGCGTCTCGGCCGTGGTGCCGGGCTTGGGATGCTCGTCGGTGTCGAAGCTGATCGTGTCGCGGCCCTTGCGGACCTCGACCGGCAGGATCTGCTCCTTGAAGTGGCCAGCATCGATCGCCGCGGCGGCGCGGCGCTGGCTCTCGGCGGCGAAGGCGTCCTGCGCCTCGCGGTCGATGCCGTAGCGCTCGGCGACGTTCTCGGCGGTGATGCCCATGATGCCGTTGCCGAACGGGTCGGTCAGGATGCCAGTCAGGTGGTCGGAGGCGATGGTGTCGCCCATGCGCTGGCCGAAGCGGGCGGTCGACAGAAGGTGCGGCGCGCGGCTCATCGTCTCAGCGCCGCCCGCGACGGCGGTGTCGCAATCGCCGAGCATGATCGCCTGGGCGGCCGAGACGATCGCCTGCACGCCAGAGCCGCAGAGCCGGTTCAGCGTCAGCGCCGGCACCTCGACCGGGATGCCGGCGTCGATCGCGGCGATGCGGGCGAGATAGGCGTCCTTGGATTCAGTCAGGATGACGTTGCCGAACACGACATGGCCGACCTCCGAGGCCGGCAGATCGGCGCGGCGCAGCGCCTCGCCAACGCAGGCTGCGCCGAGCTGGGTCGGCGCATGGCCGGAAAGCGCTCCGCCGAAGGTTCCGATCGCGGTGCGGACGCCCGCGGTGATGACGACATGACGGCTCATGGAACTCTCCTTCAGGCTGGTTCGGCCTGCCGCTCGGGCTTGTACAGGCCTTCGATCTCGGCGGCGTATTTTTTCGCGATGCTGGCGCGGCGCACCTTCATCGTCGCGGTGACCTCGTCATCGTCATGGTCGAGTTCCTTGACGAGGAGGTGGAAGCGCTTGAGCTGCGCCACCGGGGCAAGCTGGCTGTTAGCGTGCTCGATCTCCGCGGCGATCAGTTCGCGCACGCGTTCATGCTCGGCAAGGCTGCGGAAATGAGTGAAGGGGAGGCGGTTCTCCTCGGCCCATTTGCCGACGGTCTCGGCGTCGATCTGGATGAGCGCGGAGGGGTAGCGGCGCCCGTCGGCAACGACGATGCATTCCTTGATGAAGGCGCTGCCCTTCACCGTGTTCTCGATCTCCGAGGGGCTGAGATTCTTGCCGCCAGCGGTGATCATGATGTCCTTGAGGCGATCGACGATCCTGACCTGGCCGGCTTCGATCACGGCGACGTCGCCGGTGTGGAGCCAGCCCTCGCGCAGCACGCCTTGCGTCGCCTCGGGATTACGGAAATAGCCCTCGAAGACGATGTCGCCGCGCAGCAGGAGCTCGCCCTGGTCGCCGAGCTTCAGCTCGGTGCCGGCAACGGCCTCGCCCACTGACGCAGGCAGCAGGCGCTCGCGGCGCTGGCCGACCGACATGCCCGAGGTCTCGGTCAGCCCGTAGACCTCGACCAGCGGCACGCCGAGTGTGCGGAAGAACTGCACGATACGCGGCGGGATCGGGGCGGCGCCAGTGAGCGCGACCTTGGCCTTGCGCAGGCCGATGAAGTTCTGCAGCGCCCGGAAGATGACGAGGTGGTAGAAGGCCGCGATCGCCTTTTCGCGCAGGCTGCGCTCCGCCTTCGGCTTGGTGGCGAAGGGCTCGCAGGCGGCAAGGCCCGCGTCGAACAGGCGCCGGCGCCAGCCGCCGGCCTCCATCAGCTTGATGTGGATCGAGGCGTGCAGCTTCTCCCAGATGCGGGGGACGCCGAGGAAGAGTGTCGGCGCCACCTCGCGCAGATCTTCCTGCACCGTGCGGATCGACTCGCCGAAGGAAACGCAGGCGCCGGAATAGATCGGCGCCATTGTGCTCAGCATCTGCTCCGCGACATGGCAGAGCGGCAGATAGGACAGGTTGGTCGCGGTGGCGTCATAGCCGAGCCGCTCGACGACGCCAGCCGCCTGGGCGCGCATGTTGCGATAGCTCAGCATCGCCCCCTTGGGCTTGCCGGTCGAACCCGAGGTGTAGACCATCAGGCCGATATCGGCGGAGGTCTGCGCGGCGAGGCAGGCCTCGACCAGCCCGGGATGTTTCGCTTCATGTTCCGAGCCGAGGCGCAGCACCTCGGCGAAGGATAAGACAAGCTCGGAGGCGTAACCCCGCAGGCCCTTGGGGTCGATCACCACGATCCGCTTCAGCCGCGGCAATTCCTCCAGCCGCTCCAGCACCTTGTCGGTCTGCTCCTGGTCCTCGCAGACCACGATCTCGACCTCGGCATGGCCCAGCACATAGGCGACCTCGTTGGCCGGGCTGGTCGCATAGACGCCGATCGCGACCGCGTTGACCATGCCGGCGCCGAGCTGGGAGACGACCCATTCGGCGCGGTTCTCGGAGAGGATGCCGACATGACCGCCCTGCCCTAGACCGAGCGCGCGCAGGCCGAGGCCGAACTGGCGGGCCTGGCGATCGTATTCCGCCCAGTTGATCGGCAGCCAGATGCCGAAATCCTTCTGCCTCAGCGCAATGCGCTCCGGCATGGTCCGCGCATTCTCGCGCAGCATCTGCGGCAGGGTGAGATTGGGAAGCTCGCGCATCACTGCATCCCTACGAGAGCCAGCGCTTGCGGCGCTTGTAGTGCTTGATGTCGCGATAGCTGCGCTCGCCCCCGGCGCCGCCGAGGCCGAGATAGAATTCGCGCACGTCCTGATCGCGCATCAGCTTCTCGACCGGCCCGTCGATCACGACCTTGCCCATTTCGAGGATGTAGCCGTAATTCGCCACGGCGAAGGCGACCGCAGCATTCTGCTCGACCAGCAGCATCGAGACCTTTTGCTCGGCATTGATGCGGGCGATGATCGCGAAGATTTCCTCGACCAGCTTGGGCGCCAGGCCGAGCGAGGGCTCGTCAAGCAGGATCAGCGAGGGCCGCGCGATCAAGGCGCGCCCGATCGCCAGCATCTGCTGCTCGCCGCCGGAGAGATAGCCGGCGAGCCCCTTACGGCGCTCGTGCAGGCGCGGGAAGTAGCTGTAGACCAGGTCGAAATCGGCTGCGGGCAGCTTGCGCCCGGTCAGCGCGAAGGTCGCGGCGGTGAGGTTCTCCTCGACAGAGAGGTCCTCGAAGATCCGCCGCCCCTCCATGACATGGAAGAGGCCGCGCCGGACGAGGCCGTGCGGGGTGAGCGCGGCGATATCGTCGCCGCGGAAGCGGATGGCGCCGGCGGTGACGTCGCCATCTTCGAGCGAGAGCAGGTTCGATACCGCCTTCAGCAGCGTCGACTTGCCGGCGCCGTTCGAGCCGAGGAGGGCGACGATCTCGCCCTCCGGCACTTGCAGCGACAGCCCGCGCAGCACCTGCACGGTCCGGTTATAGACCACCTCGACATTGTTGACGTCGAGCACCGCGGGACCGGCCATGACCTCTAGCCCTTCATCCGGCAGTTGCCGTTACAGCTTGATCCAGTCGGAGGCCGGCTGCATCTGCTTGGCCTTCGCGTCGAAGCGGTAGATCCGCCCGACCGGCACGGAATTGCCGGGGATCGAGATCGGCACGCCGAACAGGCCGCCGGTGTCGAAATCCTTGATGCTGTTGAGCCCGGCCTTGAGATTGGCGCCGTTGAGCTCCTTGCCGGCGTCGAGCGTGCGCTTCACCGCCTCGGCCATCAGCATGGCGGTGACGAAGCCCTGGAGATAGCCGGTCGACTGATACTCCGGCCGCATCTGCCGGATCTTCTCCAGCATCGGCGAGGAACCGTCCTTGTCGTAATAGTAGCGATACGGCATCACGCCCATGAAGCCCTCGGCGGCGTCGCCCATGCGCTGCACGGTCGAGTTGTCCATGGTCCAGAACGTGCCCATGAACTGGCTCTTCATGCCCATCTGCTTCGCCTGGGTGACGAATTCCGGGATCGGCGCCAGCACATAGCCGTGGAAGATCGTGAAGTCGGGATTGGCGCGGCGCAGCTTCAGCACCTCGGTCGAGACGTCGACGCTGCCCGGCGGCGTCACGATCTTCTCGACGACATTGAGCTTCAAGTCCTTGGCGACGGCCTCGCTTGGCGTAATCGGATCGCGCCCGAACTCGCTGTCGGAATAGACGAAGGCGACGCGGGCGCCCGGCTTCTCCTTGGCGATGTAGCGCAGGAGGATGCCGAACATCTCGGTGTAGTCGGGCCCCGCCATGAACTGCAGCGGGAACTTCTTGGGGTCGTTGAGCTCGGTCGCGAAGGAGGCGCCGGCCATGATCATGCTGCCGCGCCGTTCCAGCTCGGGATTGATCGTCTTCGAGAAGCCGGTCGAGTCGCCATAGTAGAGCGAGACCTTGTCCTGGCCGGTGATCTTGTTGAAGGCGGCGACCGAGGCGTCGACCTTGTAGGCGGTGTCCTCGGCGACATATTTGATCTTGCGGCCCTTGATGCCGCCGCCATCGTTCAGGATCTTGAGATAGTCCTGGATGCCGGCATGGATGCCGACACCGGCGAAGGCGAAGACGCCGGTCAGCGGGATCGAGCCGCCGAGCACGATGTCGCCGCCCTCCTGCGCCGCCAGCGGCCTGATGCCGAGCGCCATGGCGCCAGCGAGAGCTGTCGTGCCGGCGAGAAGCTGGCGCCTGTCGAGAGTCGTATTCGTCATCTTATCCTCCCCAAGGTTTGGCTGCTCTTGCCGGCAGCCGTTTCGGTGAAATGCTCAGGTCCTGAACGGCCAGAGATGGAAGAAGCGCCGCAGCCGCCGCCAGATCTCGGCGAGGCCGCGCGGCTCGAAGATCAGGAAGCCGACGATCAACCCGCCGAAGACGATGGTGCGCACCGGCGCCAGCGCCGCGAGCGCGTCCGGATAGATCGGCGTCGCCCAGTTCGCGACGAACTTCAGCAGTTCCGGCACCAGCGTCATGAAGACCGCGCCGAGAATGCCGCCGAGGATCGTGCCCATGCCGCCGACGATGATCGCGGCGAGATAGAAGATCGAATTGACCAGCGGAAAGCTCTCGGGCGTGACGACGCGGAAGAAATAGGCCCAGAGCCCGCCAGCGACGCCGGCATAGAAGGACGAGATCGCAAAGCTGGTCAGCTTGTAGCGCAACAAGGGGATGCCGAGCACCTCAGCCGAGATGTCGCGGTCACGGATCGCGATGAACGCCCGCCCGATCCGTGTGCGCAGCAGGTTCGCCGCCCCGAGCACCATCAGGCAGGTCACCGGCATGATCAGCCAGTAGAGCAGGAAGGGCTGGTCGAGATTGAGGCCGAACAGGCGGGCCGGCGGCATCGACAGGCCGCGCGACTCGCCGGTCAGCGACCAGTGCGAGAACAGGAAATGCAGGATCACCGAGGCCGCGATCGTCGCGATGGCGAGATAGAGCCCCTTCACCTTCAGGCTGGGAATGCCGACGAGCACGCCGATCATCGCAGCGAAACTCGCGCCAAACAGCAGGTTGAGCAGGAAGGGCGTGCCAAGCCGGATTTCGAGGACGGCGACCGTATAGGCGCCGACGCTCATGAAAGCGGCCTGGCCGAGGCTGACGAGGCCGGTATAGCCGGTGAGCAGGTTGAGGCCGGTCGCGCTGGCGACATTGATCGCGCAGAGGCAGGCGAGGAAAAGCCAATACGGGCTGGCGACGAAGGGAAAGGCGATCGCCGCGAGCGCGAGCAGCACCAGCAGGGCGCGCTGCACGGAGCTGTCGAACAGCGCCTCGTCGGCGGCATAGCTGGTCTTGAGCGTGCCGATCCGCATGGCGCTAGAGCCTCTCGATCTCGTGCGTGCCGAACAGGCC
>DASYHC010000091.1:0-35592 GCA_035998995.1 Allobosea sp. | reverse complement strand
ACATGTTGCGGATCATAGCTGCGCGGCCGATTCTTCTGCGTCCAGCCATAGAGACCGGCGACGAAAATGCCGCCGATCGCAGTTGCGGCCAGCATGCCGAGATCCCCGGTGAATAGCAGCAGCACCAGCGGCAGTGCGACGAAGAGCAGCCCGGCGACGACCAGCATCACCTGCATGACCTGCAGTCGTCCCTCGCTCACTCCGGCCGAGAAGCGCACAGCACCAGCCGGCCCGGTGGCGAGGGTTTTGTGCAGGTCGCGAACGAAGCCGGCGTAGATGGGGTCGCGCTCCTCATCCGGAAAGCCGAAGGTGCTGCTGCCGACCACCTGCAACGGTGCGGCCCCGCCGAAATGGATGATGCAACTGCCGAAATCGCCATGCCGCGCGATGTGAGCGACCGAGAGATGCACCGCGCTGACGTCGGAGAGCGGTCGTGAATCCTCCCCGGTCGCAGTCGTCCAGAGCAGGCGCTCGCCCGCGATCGCCACGCCCTCCTCCGTCAGCTTGAGCACAAGCCCGCCGGGGTTGCGCCGCACGAACAGGGCGTAGTCGCGTCGCGGCACGTCATCCTTGCTCGCATCCTGCATGGCGTCCCTCCACCGAAGGATTGTGCCGTGCAGGCGCGAAATTGACGATCCCAGCGATCAGTGGTCCGCGAGCCCGGCCGCCGCCAGCGCGGCCCCCTGCTCTCTCGCCACCCTGGCGACATCGAAAGCCTCGATCTCCTGCTCGAACAGCCGGTGGAAATTGAGCTCGGCGTCGAGGTGCAGGAAGACGCCGCCTAAGCCGATCGCAGCGCGGTCCATGAAGACGAACTCGCGCGGCACGGTCACCGGCCCGCGTGCCTTCAGCGCCGAGTGCACCTGGAACGCCTGCTTGCGGCCGTATTCGGCCGGGCTGACGCCCTCGGCGATCCGGCGCGTGCGATCCTCCAGCAGCGGGCCATAGATGAATCGCGCCCAGATGTTGAGGATGTCGATCAGCTCCTTGTTGAGCCCCTTGAAGCCCCAGACCTCGTAGGCATGGACGACGCGGGCATCATCGCCTTCGAGCAGGCCGCGATAGAGATCGACCACGCCGCCGACAAAGCTCGGCGGAAAGATGCGGATGCAGCCATAGTCGAGCAGGTTGATGCCCCCCGGCTCGCCGCCCTCCTGGAAGACCGTGTAGTTGCCGAGATGCGGGTCGCCATGGATCACGCCGTGATGGCTGAACGGCCGCCACCAGGCCCGGAACATCGCGGTCGATATCCGGTCGCGGACCTGCTGGCTCGCCTGCTTGTGGTTCAGGATCTTGTCGCCGTCGAGCCAGCCCATGGTCAGCAGCCGCCGCGTCGACAGCTCCGGCACGACATCGGGCACACGCACCTCCGGTGTGGCCGCGAGCATCTGCTGGTAAAGCGCGACGTGCTTGGCCTCGCGGCGATAGTCGAGCTCCTCGCGGACGCGGGCGCTGATCTCCTTGGCGATCTCGCTGGTGTCGATCACCGCGCCCATGCGTCGGTGCAGGCCAAACAGGATTTCGAGCTGTGAGATGTCGGCTTCGACAGCCGATTCCATATCAGGGTACTGCAGCTTGCAAGCCACTTGTGCGCCATTGAGCGTCGTCGCCCGATGCACCTGCCCGAGCGAAGCTGCAGCGGCCGGCTTCAGCTCGAACTCGGCGAAGCGCTCGCGCCAGCTCGCGCCGAGCTCCGCCTGCATGCGGCGCTTGACGAAGGCAGCGCCCATCGGCGGCGCCTCCGACTGCAGCTTCTGCAATTCGGCAGCGTATTCCGGCGGCACCACGTCGGGAATTGTAGCGACGAGCTGCGCCACCTTCATCAGCGGACCCTTCAGCCCGCCGAGTGCCTTGGCCAGCGCTTCGGCATTGGTGGCGTTGCGGCCTTCCAGCCCGAACAGCTTGGTGCCGGCGATCCGCGCCGCCACGCCCCCGACATTGGCGCCGACGCGGGCATAACGCGCCGCGCGGGCAGAGAATCGGTTGGCTTCGCTGTCGCGCTCGGACATCGGCCTCGCCTCGTCGACGGTCACGGGATGCTCTCCATGTAGGCTTCGGCCCCTTCGCTGCCAACCGCAGCAAGCAAAGCCGCGACATTTGCATCGCGCTTGTGCTCGCCTACGATCGAGTGGTGCTTCTCTCGAATGGGACCGTTTCCATGAGCGAAAGCCCCGCCGCGCTGCCGCACCCCGAAGAGATGAAGGGCAGCATAGCACTGAGGATCGGACGTCAGACGGTTCTCGAATGCTCTGGCAAGACAACGCCAGCAGGGCTCATCTCGGCTGGAGTCGCGCTGGCAGCCATTGTGGTCGCCTTCGGCTTCGTCGCCCGCGCCGCCCGCCCGTTACGACGGTGATGGCGACCGGCTAGAGCACGCGTCAGGCAGACGCTGCGAGGCTGGCCCTGACCTCCGCCACGCTCGCAGGCCGCCCGCCAGCTGCTTCGACCTTGTGGACCATGTCGGCGATCAGCTGCGCATTGCTGCGGCTCTCGCCGAAAGGCGCATCCTCTAAGCCGGCGCGGACATGGACGCCGCGCGCGACAGCCGGGGCGACAATCTCCGTGAGGTCGACGCCGAGCCCCGCGATCATCACCGGCGCTTGCGGCGCACACTCCGCCAGCAGCGCAAGATGCGCCTCCAGCGCATAGGGTTTTGGCGGAAAGCCCCAGGCAAAGGTGTCGGAAAACATCAGCCGATAGATCGGCGTCGGCATGCCGGGATAGGCCGTGGCCAGCGCCGCGCCGAGCCGGGAGAAGCCGGGCTCGTAGATCGCATAGCTCGGATGAATCTTGTGGCGCTGGGCGACCGCCATTCCCTCGCGGATGTGCTCGCCGGGGTTCTGGTAGATGAAGCCGGCCTCGCCCTCGGGAATTCCGGCGAAGGTCGTCCAATTGCACGAGCCGGGGTCGAGCACGCCCCATTCGACCAGGCCACGTTTAGCCAGTTCTTCCAGATGCGTGTAGCGGCCGGAGCCGACCATGTCGCCGGCGTAAGCAGAGCCCAGGATCGGGATCGTCGGGTAGACGATCGCATCGACCTTGGCCCTGATCCCCTCGATCGCCTGCGCATAGAGCTCCCAGTCGTCGCGTTGGCGGCCGGTCTCGACATCATAGACGTGGAGGTGGACGATCGCAGCTCCGGCCTCGACCGCCGCGATCCCGTCGGCGACGATGTCGGGAATCGCGATCGGGATGCCGGGCTGGCGTTCCTGGCCCCAAGGTCCGTTGATCGCGGCCTCGATCCAGATCGGATTTTTCATGCCGGCGCATCCTTCGGCCAGTTGTCGCGGATCCAGCGCGTCAGCCCCTCCTCCTCGACCTCGCCGGCAGCGAGCGCGAGGATGGCTGCCGTCGCCTCCGGCTCAGGGACCAGAAAGTCGATGCCGTTGAGACCGAGGAAGACGATCATGGCGGCAAAGGCAGCCCGCTTGTTGCCATCGACAAATGGATGGTTGCGCGCGACGCCGAAGGCATAGGCCGCGGCCAGCGCCGCGAGATCGTCTTCGCCGTAGGCATGCTTGTTCGGCGCACGCGCCAACGCCGATTCCAGCAAGCCTTGGTCGCGAATGCCGGCGGGCCCGCCGAACAGCGCGAGCTGCTCGGCATGGATATCAACCACCAGCTCGACGCTGACCCAAACCGGTTCGGTCATTTCGCCAGGGCGCGATAGGTGTTCGCATAGGTCTTGAACGAGCGCCGGGCGATCTCAAGCCCGCGCGCATGAGTGTCGTCATAGCGCGTCAGCTTCAGGCCGAGCTCCGGCTGCTCGACCACCGTCAGCTTGTCGCCTTCCGCCAGCTTCAGCCGCGCCAGCAGCTCCTTCGGCAGGATGATGCCGACCGAATTGCCGATCTTGCGGACCTGCAGGACCATGGCCTGCTCGCCGGCGGGCTTTTCGGGCTTGTTCATAGCGTGCTCTCCAAGAGGCGTTATACAAACCGTATAACACAAACTGAGCTGGCGCGCAGTCCAGCAGGCAGCCGGAGCTAACCTTCGGACCTAGGGAAAGCTCTCGATCCGCTCATAGACCAGGTTGGAGCCGGCACCCGACCAGGCCTCGACCTGCACCGCATCCAGCAGGGCCTCGGCCGTTACCCGAGCAGCCCCCGGAGCATCGGCGAAGATGAGCGCGACAGCCTCCTCCGGCATCGCGTCCTGCCCCATGATCGGATGCCCGCCGGCATCGGGCGCAGTCCTGCCCAGCCTTATCGCTGCGGGCTTCTCTGCCATCAGCCATGCGGCTGCACGTGCCCCGCCCGCATCAGGGATTCTGAGCATGATGAGGCAGCAGCCATGCGGGCAATCGGCACCAGCCAGAGAACGACAGGCGAGCCGCAGCGGGCTGCGCAGATTGGGCCGCATCGCCAGCGTGACCGCATCGGGCTGTTCGGCGAGCCGGCGATATTCGGGCGAATTCAGCACCGCGATATCGGCGAGGTCATAGACCGTGAGATAGTCCGGCGAGCCGCCGCCGACGGCCTGATAGCGCGTGGCGCGCAGGATGCCCGGCACGGCGAAGCGCTGCGGGACGTGGTGGCCGCCATGCCAGCGTTCATAAGCGGCGCGCTGAGCGGGATCGACGTCGTTGGCGAAGACGAGGAAGGCGCTGCTCTTCATGGCTGCAGCATGACCTTGATCGCGGCGCGGCTCCGCATCAGCGTAAAGCCGTCCAGCGCCTCGCCCAGCGGCAGGCGATGGCTGATCAGCTTGCGAAAGCGCTCCGGCTCGCCTGCGATCGCTGCGACGACCTCGCTCCAGCGCGCCACCGGCGCGCGATAGGAACCGACCACGCCCTGCTCCAGCCGCACCATTGCGGTGAGATCAAAGCTGGCCGGCCTTGCATGGATGCCGCAGATCACCAGCACTCCACCAGGAGCGAGCAGACGCTGCGCTGCGCTCGCGACTTCCGGCACTCCCGTCGCCTCGAAGATCACGTCGAAACCGGCAGGCGCGAGCGGCTCGTCATCGGCGAGTGCATCCCTGGTGTCGGAAAAGCCGAGCGCGCGGGCGCAAGCGAGCCTCGCCGCATCGTCGCGCCCGGCGATCGTCAACGCAGCCGCTCCAGCCCGCTCGGCGAAGAGCGCGACGCCAAGCCCGATCGGCCCGGGACCGAGCACGAGCACGCGCTTGCCCGCGACCGCACCGGCACGCGCCACCGCCTGCGCCGCGACCGTCATCGGCTCGGTCAAGGCGGCAAGCTCCGGATCGAGCCCTTCGGGCACGGCAACGCAATTGCGCACCGGCACGCTTGCCAGGCTGGCGAAGCCGCCATTGCGCCGGATGCCGATGCCGGTACGCGCCGTGCAGCCATCCTCGCCGCGCTGCCGGCAGCCTTCGCAATGCCCGCAGGTCACCGAAGGCCTGACGACCACCCGCCGTCCGAGCCAGTCGGATGGGCCGCGCTCGACCTTGCCGGCGAACTCGTGGCCCAGCGTGACGGGCATGGCGCTCGCCATCGCTTCATAACCCGCCGTCCAGTCGGCGATGTGCAGATCGGTGCCGCAGATGCCGGCCGCCTCGACCCGGATCAAGACCCCGTCATCGCGGTCGACGGCGGGCGCCTCGACCTCATGGCAGACGAGTCCCGGCTGCGGCGCGGCCTTGCGAATGGCAAGCATTGTCACGGTCCAACTAGTCGACCTTGACGCCGGCTTCCTTGACGACCTTGCTCCAGATCTCGCTCTCGCGCTTGAGGAAGCCGTCGAAATCGAACCCTACCGCGGCGGGAATCGAGCCGCTGGCCTCAAGCTTGCGCCGAAGCTCGGCATCGCCCAGCGCCGTCGCCAGCGCAGTGCGCAGCTTCTCCGTCACTGCAGGCGGCGTGCCCTTCGGCGCCATGAGGCCGACCCAGGCCGAGACGTCGAAATCGGCATAGCCCTGCTCGGCAACGGTCGGCACCTTCGGCAGCAAACCGGCCCGCTCGCTGGTGGTGACGCCGAGCGCCTTCAGCGAGCCGCCCTCAACCTGCCCGGCGACCGCAGCCAGCGTCGCGAAGGTGACGTCGAGCGCCCCGCCTGCAACATCGGCGAGAGACGGCCCTTCACCACGATAGGGCACATGCTGCATCTTGCTGCCGGTGCGCATGGCGAAGAGCTCGCCGGCGAGATGGGCGACTGTGCCGGTGCCACCTGAGGCAAACAGGACGGGCTCCGGCCGCTTCTTCGCCAGCGCCTCCAGATCCTTCATCGAGTTCACCGGCGAATCCGGCCGGGTCACCACCACGAATGGCAGCTTGGCCATCAGCCCGACCGGGACGAGGTCGCTGCGCCAGTCGAAGGGCATGCTCGCCCGCAGCGCCGGGTTGATCACCATCGTCGTCGGCGCGGCCAGCAGCATGTAGCCGTCGGGATCGGCTTTGGTCACGGCCTGCGTGCCGGTCATCGTCGCGCCGCCGCCGCGATTGTCGATGATGACGCGCTGGCCGAGGATATTGCTGAGCGATTCAGCGATCAGGCGCGCGGTCACGTCGACGCCGCCGCCGGCCGCGAAGGTCACGATCAGAGTGACAGGCTTGCCCGGGTAGGATTGCGCCAGCGCCGGGCAGGCCAGCGTGGCCGCCATGCCGGACAGGATGAATCGCCGGCTCACGGCCGGCTGACGCTTCTGCATGCGGCAATCCTCCCTGGATTTTTCTGCGCGCACTCAAACGGAGCCGGCCCGGCGATTCAAGCGACGTTGTTTGCAGCAGCGATAGCCTTAAGGCATAGCGCCTTCCTTCAACTCACCCTTCAGGCACTGCTCGAACCGTTCGGTCACCTCGCTACGCGCGGCGAGCGGGCGGTGCAGATAGGCTTCGTAACGCCGGCTCGTCGGCACCGGCAGGCAGCGCAAGCGCGACAGGTCGGCAGCCCGCGCCGAGAACTCGTCGACGATGCAGACGCCGATTCCGGCCTCGACCAGCGCGACCGCCGTCTCGGCGAAGCGCACCATATGTGTCCGCGCGGGCCGCAAGCCATGGTCCGACAGGATGCCGGCCGCCATGTCGCCATGGACGGAACGCGGCTGGAAGACGATCCAGGTCTGGTCGGCGAGGCTGGCGAGGTTCGGCTCGCCCGAGGGCAGCTCCATGCTGGCTGGAACGAGCAGAACCGGCCGGCCGCTGCCGACCGGCGTGCTGACCACCTCGTGGTGCAGCACCGGAAACAGCGTCACCGCCGCATCGGCAGCGCCATCGAGCAGATAGGGCAGCACCTGGCTCACGGTCAGGACGTCGAGCTGCAGCGAGACCGCCGGCATGCGCGCGACCAGCCGCGCCAACGCCGCTGGAACCAGGCCGCGGCCGATGCTGGGCGAAGCACCGCAGCGGAACACCGAGCGCTCCGGCAGCGCCGCCTGCGCCGCCCGCTCGACCGCCGAGCGCATCTGCTCGAAGGCGCGGTCGATCTCGGCGAGGAAGCGGGCCGCTTCCTGGGTCGGCGTCAGCCGGCCGCGGACCCGGTTGAACAGCCTGGCGCCGAGCTGATCCTCCATGCGCAGGATCATCCGCGTCACCGTCGGCTGCGCGATGCGCAACTCTCGCGCGGCGCCGGCAAGGCTGCCGGCCGCCATCACCGCCCTGAACACCTCGATCTGGCGGAAGGTCAGCACGCTATCCTCGCGAGGCGCGCCGGCGAGGAAGCCGCCGGTCTCGACGGCAGCGAAGCCGCCGAGGCCAGCAGGGTCAAGCGATCACTCGCCCTTGTTGACCGAGATCGGCTTCAGCGCATTGCTCGGCTGGACGTATTTCGCGATCAGCGCGTCATAGGTGCCGTTCGCCTGCAGCCGCTCCAGCGCGCCCTTGACCGCGTCGCGCAGCTGGCTGCCCTCGGCCGTCTTCGGGAACGGGATGCCCGTGAGCGAGCGGGTGAAGGGCTCGCCGAGCGGGATGTAGGTGTTCGGCTCGAGCTTGACGAAATGGTTCATCGTCTCGCTGCCCTGGACGCCGCCCTGCAGGCGCTGCGTCTTGAGCTGGGTACGGGCGTCGACCGAGCCTTCCGTGCCGACAACGGTGATCGCCGGCTTGCCCTTGGCGACGCAGTTGGCGTCGCTCCACTCGCCGATCTGCTTCGGCCAGTTCGTCGAGCGGCTGGCGCCGACGCTCTTGCCGCAGAGATCTTCGACCGACTTGATCGTCGAGGCGAAGGCGGTGACGGTGTAGAACTGCGCGCCCGAGACCATGTAGTCGACGAAGTCGACGGTCTCGCGCCGGGCCGGCAGGTCGCTCATCCCGGCCATCACCATGTCGACGCGGCCGGTGGTCAGCGAGGGCAGCATCTGGGCGAAGGCGGTGTCCTGCCACTCGGCCTTGACGCCGAGCTCCTTGGCGATCGCCTCGCCGAGCTCATAGTCGAAGCCGACCATCGTGTTGGTCGCCGGGTCCTTGTAGACGATCGGCGCATAGTTCGGCTGGGTCGCGATGACGATCTTGCCGGCTGTCTTGATCCGGTCCGGCAGGGCCTGAGCCTGGGCGGCGAGCGCGGTGCCGGCGAGCAGCGCGGCGGCGAGCGAAAGGCGAAGCATGGTGGTCTCCCTGTTTTTCTTAGCTGGATTCACTTGAGGACGGCGGCGATGAAGTCGCGGGTGCGGGCCTGGCTCGGCGCGACCAGCACCTGCTGCGGCGGGCCCTGCTCGACGATCTCGCCCTTGTCCATGAAGACGACGTCGCTCGCGACCTCGCGGGCGAAGCCGAGCTCATGGGTGACGACGATCATGGTCATGCCGGAGGCGGCGAGGTCGCGCATCACGTTGAGCACTTCGCCGACGAGCTCCGGGTCGAGCGCCGAGGTCGGTTCGTCGAAGAGCATGACCTGCGGCTTCATCGCCAAAGCGCGGGCGATGGCAATGCGCTGCTGCTGGCCGCCAGAGAGCTCGATCGGATAGGAATCGCGCTTTTCGGCGAGGCCGACCCGGTCGAGCAACGCCATCGCCTCGGCGATGATCTCGCGCCGCGGCCGCTTCAGCACCGTGAGCGGTCCCTCGATGATGTTCTGCAGCACCGTCATGTGGTTGAACAGGTTGAAGCGCTGGAAGACCATGCCGGTCTTGAGGCGCTGGCGCGCGATCTCGGCGTCGCTGAGTTCGTGCAATTCATTGCCGACGCGTCGATAGCCGATCAGCTCGCCGGCGACAGTGATCGCACCGGCATCGATCTTCTCGAGCTGGTTGATGCAGCGCAGCAGCGTCGACTTGCCGGAGCCGGACGGGCCGATGATGCATTGCACCGCGCCCGGGCTGACCGAGAGCGAGACCTTGTTCAGCGCCTTCAGCGGGCCGAACTGCTTGGTGACGCTGGCGGCGACGACGATCGGGGACAGGGAAGTCACGCGGCGGCCTCCTCGGCGACCTGGGGCTTGGCGCGGCGCTCGCCCCGGCCCTTGGAGAAAGCGCGTTCGAGGAAGAACTGGCCGATCTGCAGGAGAGTGACGACGAGCAGGTACCAGCCGGCCGCGACGATCAGCAGTTCGATGACGCGGGCATTGGCGTAGTAGACATTCTGCGCATTGCGCAGGATCTCCGAGAACTGGATCACGCTGGCGACCGAGGTCAGCTTGACCATGCTGATCACCTCGTTGCCCACAGGCGGGATGATCACCCGCATCGCCTGCGGCAGCACGATCCGGCGCAGCGTCGTCAGCCGGGTCATGCCGATCGCCTTGGCCGCCTCGGTCTGGCCGAGATCGACCGAGAGGATGCCGGAGCGGACGACCTCGGCTGTATAGGCGCCCTGGTTCATGCCGAGGCCGAGCAGCGTCGCCATGAACGGGCCGATGATGTCGATGGTGCGCCACTCGACCACGCCGGGAATGCCGATCGTCGGGAAGACCAGCGCCAGGTTGAACCAGAGCAGGAGTTGCAGCAGCAGCGGCGTGCCGCGGAAGAACCAGATGTAGAACAGGGCGACGCCGCGCAGCACCGGGTTCGGCGACATGTACATGATCGCGAAGACCACGCCGAGCACGATGCCGAGCCCCATGGCGCAGACGGTCATGATCAACGTGTTGACGAGGCCGGCGAGGATGGCCGGCGCGGTGAAGAACTGCGCCACCACCGGCCAGGCGATCTGCCCCTGCGCAAACGCCTTCACGATCCAGGCCAGCACGAACAGGATCGCCGCGGCGGCGATCCAGCGCCCATAGAAGCGCTTGGGAACGATGGTCAGGCCGGCGAGCTCGGCAAGGCCGCGATCCGGCACCGTCTGCGTTGCACTGCTCATGCCGCGCGCTCCCTCGTCCACTGCGAGAAGCCGGCAAGCCAGCCGCGGAAACGACCGATCTGCTCGACGACACGCGCCGGAGCCGTGCCGCCGTGGCCGCTGCGGGCCGCGACCGCCGCATCGAGCGTCAGCACGGCCAGCACGCTCTCGTCGAGACGTGGATCGATCGCGCGCAACTCCACCGGCTCCAGCCCTTCGAGCTCGCGGCCCATCTCCTCGCAATAGCGCACCAGCGCGCCGCTGATCTCGTGCGCCTCGGCAAAGGGCACGCCCTTGCGGGCGAGATGATCGGCGACTTCGGTCGCGAGCGCAAAGCCGGTGCCGGCCTGCGCCCGCATCACCTCTGGCCTGGCTTCCATCGTCTCGACCAGCCCGGCGAAGGCCGGCAGCACCTCGCCGAGCACGTCGACCGCGTCGAAGGCGGCACGCTTGTCCTCGGCGAGGTCGCGGTTATAGGCCAGCGGCAGGCCCTTCAGCGCACCCAGCATGGCGACGAGATCGCCGGTCAGGCGTGCCGCGCGGCCGCGCGATATCTCGGCAATATCCGGATTCTTCTTCTGCGGCATGATCGAGGACCCCGTCGCGAAGGCATCGTCGAGCACGACCCAACCGAACTGACGCGAGGTCCAGAGCGTCACCTCCTCCGCCAGCCGCGACAGGTTCGTCGCCAGCATCGCCGACACGAACAGGAATTCCGCGACATGGTCGCGCGCACCGACGGCATCGACTGAGTTCTCGCAGGGGCCATCATAGCCGAGCGCCTTGGCGCTGAGCTCCGGGGTCAAGGCGATTGCCGAGCCGGCGAGCGCTGCCGCGCCCAGCGGCGAGAGCGAGGAGCGCTTTTCCCAGTCCTGCAGGCGGGAGGCGTCGCGCGACAGCGCCTGGCCATGCGCCATCAGCCAGTGGCCGAAAGTGACCGGCTGGGCGCTCTGCAGATGCGTGAAGCCCGGGCAGACCGAGGCCGCGTGCCGCTCCGCCTGACCGGCGATCGCATCGAGCAATTCAGCCAGCATGGCGCCGATCGTCCGCGCTTCGGCGCGCAGATAGAGCTTGAGATTGTTGGCAGCCTGGTCGTTGCGCGAGCGCCCTGCCCTGAGCTTGGCGCCGGTCGCGCCGATCCGCGCAGTCAGCACGCGCTCGATGAAGGTATGGACGTCCTCGTCGCCCTCCTCCGGCGCGAGTGTTCCGGAGGCGAGATCGGCCGCAATGCTATCGAGCGCCGCGGCGATGGTCTTGAACTCGTCCTGGCTGAGCAGACCGGCGCGCTCAAGCTCGGCGGCATGCGCCTTACCGCCGGCGATGTCCTGGGGCGCGAGACGGGCATGTGCACCAGCCGCGCTCGACAGCTTCATCATGCGCGGGTCCGGCGACTTGCGGAAGCGGCCGCCCCAGAGACGCGTGGTCTGGTTCATGATCTTCTCCCCTGCCGAAAACACTGCCCTCTTGACCGCGCAACCGGCAAACGAAACGATCTCCTCAAGGGTAGTCGCTGAAGGAATATCTATTGGCCGGCCGCAATCTCCCGCCGTCGACCACGGCGCTCCGGGTTTTCCTCGCCGTCGCCCGCCTCGGCTCGACCGCGAAGGCGGCGGGTGAAGTGCACCTGACCCAGAGCGCCGTCTCCAAGCAGATCCAGGCGCTGGAAGACCATCTTGGCACCGAGCTGTTCGAGCGCAGCCCCATGGGACTCAAACCCACCGAGGCCGGCACGATCTACCGCCCCTATGCCGAGGCGGCGATCGAGCAGATGGAGCGCGGCGCCCGCCGCCTCGCCGAGCGCGCCGCGATCGGCCGGCCGATCCGCCTGCACATGATCGCCATCGCCGGCGAGCGCTGGCTGATGGAGCGCTTTCCCGAATTCGCTCAGGCGCACCCGGAGATCGACGTCCAATTCACCAATTTCGTCAGCGAGAACGAGATCGAGGAGGCTGACCTCGAAATCATCCACGGTCTCGGCCCACTGCCGGACCAGGAGTCGCACTACCTGTTCGGCCGGCAGGTCGCCCTGGTCGCAGCGCCCGCAGCGCTGGAGCGCCTCGGCGGTTTCCACCGCGCCGCCGACATCCAGAAGATGACGCTGCTGCAGCATTTCCAGATGCCGGCCTTCTGGGCCGAATTCACCGAGGCGCACGGCCTGCGCGGCGCGGTTCCCGCCCATACCGTGCGCTACGGCTATTATTCCGTGATCATCCGCGCTGCCGTCGCCGGACTCGGCGTTGCGCTCGCACCGCGCTGCTATGTCGCCGAGGAACTGGCCTCGGGCGCACTGGTCAATCCGCTGGACTTAAGCTTCGACAGCGCCACCGGCTGCTGGCTGACCGTCAACCCGCAGAGCGAGCGCAGCCCGGCCCTCGACGCGCTGGTCGCCTGGCTCTGCGAGGAAGGGCGCCGCTTCGATGCTGCGGGTTGAGCCCACCAAAGACGTGTTCAGATTCGCCGGCCCGACTCATATCGCCATTGCACTTCCGTTCCTGATGCAGAGCGCTCATGCTGCATCGGCGCTGGCCGAAGCCAATGGGCTGATCGAGATTGCAGCGCAGCCGCGCTGAAGCCGTGCACGAGGATCGAAGACCTGATGAACGCCCCCGCCAGCACGCTCGGCGCCTCCCGGCATCCCGCCCTCGACGAGCTGACCGCCTCCTTGCACAAGCTGCTCGGCCCCCGCTGCTCGACCTCCGATAGCGAGCGCGAACATCACGGCCATGGCGAATCCTATCACCCGACCAAGGCGCCCGACGTCGTCTGCTATCCGCAGACCACCGAAGAGGTCAGCAGCATCGTCAAGCTCTGCCATCAGGCGAAGGTGCCGGTCATCCCGTTTGGCGCCGGCACATCGCTCGAAGGCCATGTCGTCGCGCTGCATGGCGGCGTCTGCATCGATCTTTCGCGCATGAACGCGATCACCGCCGTCAATGCCGAGGATCTCGACTGCACGGTCGAGGCCGGCGTCACCCGCAAGCAGCTCAACGAGCATCTGCGCGACACCGGCCTGTTCTTCCCGGTCGATCCCGGCGCCGATGCCACGCTCGGCGGCATGACCGCAACGCGCGCGTCGGGCACCAATGCGGTGCGCTACGGCACGATGAAGGACAATGTCCTGGCGCTCACCGTCGTGCTCGCCGACGGCACCATCCTGAAGACCGGCGGGCGCGCCCGCAAATCCTCGGCCGGCTACGACCTCACCCGCCTCTTCGTCGGCTCCGAGGGCACGCTCGGCGTCATCACCGAGGTCACCTTGCGCCTCTATGGCATCCCCGAGGCGAGCTCGGTCGCGGTCTGCTCCTTCCCGGACATCGCCAGCGCCGTCAATTGCGCGATCGAGACGATCCAGTGCGGCATCCAGGTCGCCCGCGTCGAGCTGCTCGACGAGACCTGCATGCGCGCCATCAACCGCCACAACAATCTGAGCTATCCCGAGACGGTCGCGCTCTTCCTCGAATTCCACGGCACGGAAGCGGCGGTCGTCTCGCAGGCCGAGACCGTGCAGATGCTCGCCGAGGGCCATGGCGGCGAAGGCTGGCGCTTCGCCACCAGCACCGAAGAGCGCAACAAGCTCTGGCAGGCCCGGCACAACATGCATTACGCGCTGCTCGCCTTGCGCCCCGGCGCCAGCAGCTGGGGTACCGACACCTGCGTGCCGATCTCCCAGCTCGCCGCCTGCATCACCGAGATCAAGGAACAGGCCAGGGATGCGCCCTTCCCGGTCACGGCGCTCGGCCATGTCGGCGACGGCAATTTCCACATGGGCTTCCTGATCAGAATGGATTCGCCCGATGAGATCCGCGAGGCCGAGCGGCTGAACGGGCTGCTGGTCAACCGCGCCATCGAGCTTGGCGGCACCTGCACCGGCGAGCACGGCGTCGGCTACGGCAAGGCGAAGTTCCTGCGCAAGGAGCATGGCGACGCCGCCGTCGAGGTGATGCGCACGCTGAAGGCGAGCCTCGACCCCGACAACATCATGAACCCGGGGAAAGTGCTGCCGGCCTGACCGCGGCAGCATCTGCCTTTCCATCGCCTCGCCCGTACGTGACCACAGCGCCCAACTGTTTTACATGCAAATGGAACGGTGACCTGAAGCGAGTCGGCAGCGCATGGACGACGCGGCGGATGCGGAAACGCAGCACAAGAACCACGCGGTCTATTTCGTGCCCGGCCTGCATCGCGGCCTGCGGGTGCTCGAAATCGTCGCGGCGGCGCGCCGTCCGCTGAGCATCACCGAGATCGCCTTGGAGCTCGGGCTGACGCGTTCCTCGGTCTTCCGGCTGATCTATACGCTCCGGCATATGGGCTTCCTCGAGGAGGAGCAGTCGAAGCAGTTCGCGCTCGGGCCGCGCGTCCTTAATATCGGCTTCGCCTTCCTGGCCTCGAGGGACATCATCGAGATCGCCCGCCCCGAGCTGGAGGCGCTGCGCGACGAGACGCTGGTCTCGGCGCACCTTGCGATCCGCGACGAGCGCGACGTGCTCTATCTCAGCTGCGTGCAGACCCGCTCGGGCTTCCTCAGCAACATGAATGTCGGCTCGCGCGTGCCGGCCTATGCCTCGCCGATGGGCTGGCTGCTGCTCTCCGGCCTGCCGCAAGCGGAGCTGGAAGAGCTCTTCCGCAAGGAGCGCTTCGTGCCGCTGACCAGCCAGACGCCGACCTCGACACAAGAGCTGATCGCCAAGGTCGAGGCAGCGGCCGCGCGCGGCCATGTCGTCAGCCGCGGCGTGATGGAGGCGGCCGGCAGCTCGATCTCGGCCCCGATCATCGACCGGCGCGGCACGGTCGTCGCGGCGATCGACATCTCCGGGCCTGACTCGGCCTTCGACCTTGACCAGATCGACGGCCGCTACCTCGCCGCGGTCAGGGCCGCAGCCAGGCGGATTTCCGAGCGGCTGGGCTAGAGGCCGAGAATCGCCCGCGCTTCGGCCGGCGTCGCCAGCGCGCCGCCGAGATTCTCGATGATCGAGCCGGCCTTCTCGACCAGCTCGGCATTGTCGCGCGCCAGCACGCCCTTGCGGATGTAGACATTGTCTTCGAGCCCGACGCGGACATGGCCGCCGAGCAGGAAGGCCTGGGCCAGTAGCGGGAATTCGTGCCGGCCGATGCCGAAGGCCGCCCAGACGCAGTCCGGCGGCAGTTGCGAGGCGAAGTAGACCAGCGTCTGCGGGTTCGGGATCGCGCCATAGCGCACACCCAGCACGATCTGGATCAGCAGCGGATTGCGCAGGACGCCTTCCGCCTGCAACGCCCTGGCGAGCTGCAGGTCGCCGCCATCGAACAGCTCCAGCTCGGGCAGGACGCCGGCGGCATAGATCCGCCTGGCCATCTCGGTGACATTGCGCGGCGTGTTGATCACCACCGCGGTCCCTGAGAACATGGTGTTGAGGTCGAGCGTGCAGATTTCCGGCTTCAGCGCCTCGACATGGGCGACACGTCGCTCCGGCGTTGTCAGAGTCGTCCCCGGCGCTGCGATCTTGGGATCGTCGATCCCCGGCACGAAGCGCCCGCCCTCCCCGGTCGAGAGGTTCAGGATGACATCCGAGCCGGACTGCCGGATGCGGTCGACGATCTCTGTGAAGAGGGCAAGGTCCATGCTGCCCTTGGTCGTGGCGGGATCGCGGGCATGCAGGTGCACCACCGCAGCGCCGGCCTTGCCGGCTTCGATGGCGGCCATGGCGATCTCGGCCGGCGTCACCGGCAGGCCGGGATGCTGCTCGCGCGTCGTCAGATTGCCGGTGACGGCGCAGGTGAGGATGGTCTTGCGCGACAAGGCGACGTCTCCTCAGGCGGCGGTGCGGGCGGCCGGCAGGGTCGCGGCGAGCGCCGCCCCGAGCTTCTCGACGATCTCGTCGGCATGGCCGGCATCGATGGTGAAGGGCGGTGCCAGCAGGACATGGTCGCCGTTGACGCCATCGGCCGTGCCGCTCGACGGGTAGCAGATCAGGCCGAGCCCTTGAGCCGTCTGCTTGATCCGGGCGGCGAGCCTCTCATTCGCTGGGAAGGGCTGCTTGCTGTCGCGGTCGGCCACCAGTTCGAGCGACTGCAGCAGGCCCCGCCCCCTGATGTCGCCGACATGCGGATGCTGGCCGAAGGCCTCGTTCAGCCGGCGCGACAGCAGCGCGCCCATACGCTGGACATTATCGAGCAGCCCTTCCTCCTCGATCGTCTCGATCACCGCGATCGAGGCGGCGCAGGCGACGGCATGGCTCATATAGGTGTGGCCGTTGGCGAGCAGGCCGGAGCCCGCCTCGATCGCCCCGGCGACACGCTCGCTCGCCATCGTCGCCGCGATCGGCTGGTAGCCGGCCCCCAGCCCCTTGGCGATGGTGATGATGTCCGGCCGGACGCCCTCCTGCGCGCTCACAAACATCGCCCCGGCGCGGCCCATGCCGCACATCACCTCGTCGGCGATGAAGAGCACGCCATGGCGGTCGCAGATCTCGCGGATGCGGGCGAAATAGCCGGGAACCGCCGTGACGCTGCCGAGCGTGGCCCCGACGATCGGCTCGGCGATGAAGGCGGCGACGTTCTTGGTTCCGAGGTGCCGGATTTCGGCATCGAGTTCATCGGCGACGCGCAGGCCGTACACCTCTTCCGTCTCGCCCGGGCGCTGGTCGCGATAGGCATAGCAGGGCGAAATCTGCGAGGTCTCGATCAGGATCGGCTGGTACAGGGCCCGCCGGCCGGCATGGCCGCCGACCGCCAGCGCCCCCAGCGTGTTGCCGTGATAGCTCATCCGCCGCGAGATGAAGCGGCTGCGCTGCGGCTGGCCGATCTCGACGAAATACTGCCGCGCCAGCTTGAGCGCCACTTCCATCGCCTCCGAGCCGCTGCCGAGGAAGGCGACGCGCCCCTTACCGAAGCCGGCCGGGGCGCGATCGACCAGCATCTGCGCCAGCGTCTCGCTCGGCTCGTTCGTGAAGAAGGAGGTGTGGGCATATTCAAGCTTGCCGAGCTGCGCGATGATCGCCGCGGTGATGCGTGGATGGCCATGGCCGAGACAGGACACCGCCGCGCCGCCGCTGGCGTCGAGATAGCGCCTGCCCTCGGCATCGACCAGGTGGACGCCGTCTCCCGCCAGAGCCAGCTGCGGCGTGCTGCGGAGGTTGCGATGGAGGACCGCGGACGCGTTCGCCCGAGGGCTTGGTTGTGACATGGCATTCCTCGCAACCAGAAGAATTCTGTTGATATGCAAAACACATTTTCGTATGAGAAACAAGAACGGAGTGGCCGAGCCTTGAGCCCGCGATCTTTGAGCCCATCACGGCAGCGTCCCTTTCACGGCATCCGGGTGCTCGATCTCACCCATGTGCTCGCCGGCCCGTTCTGCGCCTATCAGCTCGCCCTGCTCGGCGCGGACGTCGTCAAGATCGAGCCGCCGCAAATGCCGGATACGGCGCGCGGTCGCGGGCCCGACGACGCCCTTAATGCCGCCGGCCTCGGTATCAACTATCTCGTGCAGGGCTCGAACAAGCGCTCGCTCGCGCTCGACCTCGCCACGGAGGAAGGCCGGGCGATCCTGCTTGATCTCGTCGACGGCGCCGACGTGCTGGTCGAGAATTATCGTGTCGGCGCGCTGGAGGCCCTTGGCCTCGGAGCGGAGGCGCTCTGCGCCCGCAATCCCCGGCTGATCCACTGCTCGATCACCGGCTTCGCCCGCGGCCATGAGCGTGAGGCGGTCAACGCTTATGACAACGTCATCCAGGCTGCCTCGGGCGTGATGACGCGCACCACAGGGCGCTCGGGCGAGCCGGTGAAATCAGGCGCTTCCTTCATCGACTACGCCACCGGCTATGCCGCCGCCTTCGCCATCTCGGCGGCGCTTTTCCAGCGCCAGGCCAGCGGCAAGGGCCAGGTCATCGACTGCGCCATGTTCGACACAGCGCTGACCCTGATGGCGCCGGAAGCGGCCGCCGCACTCTATGAAGGCCCCGTGCAGCCGCGCCCCAAGGAAGCCGGACTCGGCACCTATGAGACGGCCGATGGCCTGCTGATGCTCGGTGCCTTCAACGTCAGGCAGAACAAGCGGCTCTGGCAGGCGCTCGGCCGGCCCGACTTCGCCGCGCTCGACGGCTGGCCGGCGCTTTGGGGAGCCGCGCAGGCGATGCGCAAGGCGCTCGTGCCGATCATGCTGACGCGCTCCGCCGCGGAGTGGGAGGACTGGCTTCACGCGATCGGCATCCCGGCCGAGTGCGTGCGCACGCTGGACGAAGCCGCCCGCCTGCCGCATCTGCGCGAGCGCGGCTTGTTCCATACGCTCGAAGCCGCGCTGCCCGGCGCAGCCCCTGTCGCCGTGCCGCTCGCCCCCTTCACCTATGCCGCCGCCGGCCCGGCGATCGACCGCCCCCCGCCGCGGCTCGGCGAGCACAGCGCCGAGATCCTCGGCGAGATCGGGCGCTCGCCGGCCGAGGTCGAAGCCCTGAAAGCGCGGGGCGTGATCGCATGATCGCCGCCGCCTTCCCCCGGCATGAAGCCGAGCTGTTCACCCGTCTCCCGGAAGCCTTGCACTGGACCGGCGAGCCGACCGAGTGGGTCCGCATCACGCGGCCGGGCCAGCGCCTGCACTCCTTCCTGGAAGGCCCATGCTTCGACGCGGAGGGCAACCTCTGGCTCGTCGACGTGCCTTATGGCCGTCTGTTCAGGATCACGCCGGACGGCAGCTGGCAGCTCGCCTTCCAATATGACGGCGAACCACATGGCCTGCGCCCGCGCGGCGACGGCACCTGGCTGATCGTCGATTACCGCCACGGCCTGCTCGCCTTCGATCCCGTCGCGGGCAACGTGACAACGGTCTGCGCGCGGGTGAACACCGAGCCCTTCCGCGGCCTGAGCGACCTCACCATCGCCCCGAACGGCGATGCCTGGTTCACCGATTCCGGCCGTACCAGCCTGTCGAACCCGACCGGGCGAGTCTACCGGCTGCGCCAAGGCGAGACGAAGCCGGAGCTGATCCTGGCGAACGTGCCTTATCCGAACGGCATCGCGCTCTCGCCTGATGGAAAGCTGGTCTATCTCGCCGCGACGCGCGCCAACGCTGTCTGGCGCTTCATGGCCGAGGCGCCCGATCCGGCCTGGCCGATGGTCGGCACCTTCCTGCAGCTTTCCGGCGGCCTCGGCCCGGACGGGCTGGCGGTCGATGCCTCCAGCCGTCTCGCCATCGCCCAGGCGCAGGCGGGGCGGCTCTATCTCGTCGATGCCCTCGGCGACCCCTTGGCGGTGGTGCACACGCCCGGCGGGCTCTGGACGACCTCCTGCGCCTTCTCGCCGGATCAATCGACGCTGTTCATCGTCGAGGCGCAGACCGGCAGCGTCTTCCGCATTCCCATGGCCACGCTTCTCGCGGGCTCCGCTTCAGGACATCGCTCATGACCATGCTGACGAAGGACACGCTCAAGGGCTTCGTGCCGGCCATCGTCACGCCCTTCGACGCGCGCGGCGAGATCATGGCGGACGCCTTCTCCGACATCGTCGAGCATCTGATCGGCATCGGCGCGCAGGGCATCTGCGTCGCCGGCGACAATGGCGAGAGCTGGGCGCTCGACCGCGACGAGCGCGCCCGCCTGACTCGCATCGCCGTCGAGCGCAGCGCCGGCCGCGTGCCGGTGATGATGGGCTGCACCGCGCCGGGCTCGCGGCAGACGATCCAGTATGCGCAGGCCGCGCGCGATGCCGGCGCCAGCGGCATCCTGGTGATGCCGCAGACCTATGTGCTGAAGGCGACGCGCGAGGAGTTGCTGCGGCGCTTCGAGCTGCTGGGCAAGGCAGTCGACATGCCGATCGTGCTCTACAACTCGCCGCGCCGCGCCGTGATTGAGCTCTCGATCGACGATGTCGAGGCGATCAAGGGTGTCGCCCCGGTCGTCGGCATCAAGGAATCCAACCGCGACATCGGCCACCTCACCCGGCTGATCCGCCGCATGGGCGACAGGATCGCCGTGATGGTCGGCCCGGCCTATTACATCCTGGTCGGCAGCGCACTCGGCGCGCCCGGCTTCATCGCCACCGGCCCCGAACTGCTCGGCAACACCGCCGGCCGCCTGATGGAGATCGGCCGCAAGGCGCCCGATGCCGACTATGTCGATGCCCATCACAAGCTGACCATCGTCTACGAGACGCTGATGTCGCTGGGAACCTGGCCCTCCTTGTTCAAGGCGGCGCTGAACCTGCAGGGCCTGCCCGCCGGCGTGCCGCGCGACCCGCTGCTGCCGCTCGGCGGGGCCCAGCTCGACAAGCTCCGCGCCACGCTGGGCGAACTCGGCCTCCTGCCCGGCCGCTGAGATGGCGGGCGACCTGCGCATCGGCTCCGCCCGGACGCGGACAGTCAGCTTTCGCTTCGACGGCGAGGTGCTGACAGCGCGGGAGGGCGAGACGCTCGCCGCGGCGCTTTACGCGCAGGGGCGGCGCACCTTGCGCATCAGCCGCGACGATGGCGGGCCGCGCGGCGCCTTCTGCTTCATGGGCGTCTGCCAGGAATGCGTTGTCTCGATCGACGGCCGGCTGACCGAAGCCTGCCGCACGCCGGTGCATGACGGGCTGGTCGTGGAGAGCATGCGGTGAGCGACTACGACCTCATCGTGCTCGGTGCCGGCCCGGCCGGCGCAGCGGCGGCGATCAAGGCTCGCAGCCTCGACCTCCGCGTCGCCGTGATCGACGAGGCGCCGGCCGCCGGCGGCCAGGTCTATCGCGCCCCGTCGCCCGCGCTGACGGCAACCCAGCCCGACGCCGACCGGGCGAGGGGCGACGCGTTACGGGCAAGGCTCGCCGCCAGCGGCGCCGTTCTCTACGCCAACCACCGGGTCTGGTCGCTGACCGCAATTTTCTCCGTCATCGCGATCGGTCCGGACGGCCCGCTGACGCTCGAAGCGCCCAATCTCATCGTAGCCGCCGGCGCGGTCGAACGCCATATCCCCGTCACCGGCTGGACCCTGCCGGGCGTGATCGGGCTCGCCGGCGCGACCATCCTGCTCAAGGCCCATGGGGTGCTGCCGGGACGGCGCGTCGTCGTCGCCGGCTCCGGACCTCTGCTCCTGCTCGTCGCCAGCAAGATCGTCGCGGCTGGTGGCGAGGTTGTAGCCGTTGTCGATGCCGCGCCACGCACCAGCTGGCTCGCCAGGGCCGGGGCCATGCTGGCCCGGCCTGATCTGATGGCGAAAGGTGCGGGCTGGCTGCTTGCGCTGCTGAAGGCGAGGGTGCCGATCCATTCCGGCACCGCGATCCGCGCGATCCACGGAACGGACGGCGTCGAATCCGTCACCATCGGCCCCGTCGATCGCGACTGGCGGCCGGTTGGCGAGGCCGAGCGGACGATCGCTGCCGACGCCGTCTGCCTCGGCTTCGGCCTGCTGCCCTCGACCGACGTTACGCGGCTGCTCGGCGCCGAGCATCGCTACGAGCCGGAGCTGGGCGGCTGGATTCCGGCCGTGGATACCTCGCTCCAAACCTCAGTGCCCGGCCTCTTCGTCGCCGGTGATGGCGCCGGCGTGCGTGGCGCCGATGCCGCCCCGCTCTCCGGCGAGCTCGCCGCGCTCGGTGTCGCCCGCCGGCTCGGACGTGGTGGCGATCTCGCCAGCGAGATAACGAAGGTCGAAGCCGACTGGCGCAAATCGGGCCGCTTCGGCGCGGCGATGTCGGCGCTCGCCATGCCGCCGCCCGGCGCCGCCGCGATGATAGACGACGGGACGACCGTCTGCCGCTGCGAGGGCCTCAGCCGCGCCACCCTCGACAGCGCCATCGCGGGCGGCGCTCGCACCCTCGCCGATCTGAAGGCAATGACGCGCTGCGGCATGGGTCCCTGCGGCGGGCGCGTCTGCGGCGAGGCAGCGGCGATGCTGATCGCGGCCGCGACCGGCTGGGATCGCGAGGCGATCGGCCAGCCGAGCGCTCGGCCCCCCTTGCGCCCGGTGCCGCTCGCGGCGATCGCCGGCGCCTTTGACTATGACGAATTGCCCATCCCCGCCCCGGCCCCGCTATGAGCGCGCTCTACGACCTCGCCGTCATCGGCGGCGGCATATTGGGCAGCGCTGCCGCCTGCCGCGCCGCGGAAGGTGGCATGCGCACGATCGTCATCGAGCAGCAGACGCTCGGCAGCGGCGCCTCGGGCGTCAATGCCGGCACGCTCTCGCTGCAGATCAAGCGCGTCAGGCTGATGCCCTATGCCATCAAGGGCCATGAACTCTGGGAGCGGGCAGGCGAACGCGTCGGCTTCCACAAGACCGGCGGCATCACCCTCGCCTTCAACCAGCGCGAGGCCGATCTCCTGCACGAGCGCATGGCGCTGAAGCGCGAGGCCGGCGCGCCGATCGAACTGATCACGCCAGCGCGGGTCGCAGAGCTCGAACCCAATCTGTCGCGCAAGGTCGTCGCGGCGAGCTGGTGCGGCGAGGATGGCTACGCCAACGCCAGCCTATCCGGAGCCTATTACCGCACCCTGCTCGAAGCCGCCGGCGTCGACATCCGCGAGCGGACGCCCGTTACGGCGATCGACCGCAGGGGCGGCGCTTTCGAGCTCGCGACACCGGCGGGCCCCGTCCGCGCAACCCGACTGCTGCTTGCCTGCGGCGCGTGGCTCCGAAGCGCGGGCGCGATGATCGGGCTCGATCTGCCGGTCCGCGCCCGCGTCAACACCGTCTCGGTCACCGAGCGCGGCCCGGCCCTGGTCGGCACGGTGGTCGGCCACGCCACCGGCCTGCTCACCTTGAAGCAGAAACCGAACGGCAGCGTCCTGATCGGCGGCGGCTGGCAGGGCACGGGCTCGCCGGACGAGGGCCGCAGCTCGGTCGATCCCGCGACGCTGTTGCCCAATCTGCGGCTCGCCATGTTCGCCGTACCCGGCCTCGACCGCTTCCGCGTCGTGCGCTCCTGGACTGGTTTCGAGGCCAATGTGCCGGATTTCTACCCGCTCGCCGGGCCGGCGCCCGGCATCGACAACGCTTTCCTGCTGGGCTGCGTGCGCGGCGGCTACACCATCGGCCCCTATATCGGCGCGCTGATGGGCGACCTCATTGTCGGCCGCGAACCGGAGCTGCCGCTCTTTGATCCCGGCCGCTTCGCGACAGAGGCCTCGGCGGCGGCTTGATCCTCGATACGTTGATTAAACAAAGTTTTGTATATAAACGGAATCGAGCCAGGGAGGACGGCATGCCGCAGGAATCGTCGATCGAGGCCGCGCGATGAGCGCTGCGCCTGTCACCACCAACCGGCTCGCGCCGCTGGCCGAGGACACGGTCGGCCCCTACTACCCCTATTCCTTCATCGACGGCGACCGCAGCGACCTGACGCGCCTGCATTACGGGCTGAGCGTCGGCCCGCAGGGGCAGCAGATCATCCTGCGCGGCCGCCTGCTCGACAGCGACGGCGCCATCGTCGACGACGCGCTGGTCGAATTCTGGCAGGCCAACGCCGCCGGCATCCTGCGCACGCCGGACAATGACGGGCACCCGCTGCTCGACCCGTTCTTCGACGGCTTCGGCCGGCTGATCACCACGACCGAGCCTTTCGCCTTCAGGACGGTCAAGCCGGGCGCGCTTCCCGCCGAGGGCGGCATGGCGGCGCGCGCGCCGCACATCACCGTGACGATGTTCTCCGACGGGATTACCCGGCTGGTCACGCAGATCTTCTTCGACGACGAGCCGGAGGCGAACGCGCAGGACCCGCTGCTGGCAAGCCTGCCGGCCGAGCTGCGCGAGCGCCTTGTCGCGAGGCGGGTCGAGGCGCCTGCGGGCGGCCCCGCCGTCTACGAGATCGCGATCGTGATGCGCGGCCCGGGCGAGACGCCCTTCTTCGACGACCTTTCGAGCTGAGCGGAGGGCAAGCGATGTCCCTGATCATCGACCGCGGCCGCCTGATGCTGCCGGGCCCCACCGACGGAGCAGCCGAGCGGCGCGTGCCGAGCGAACGGCTGCATCTCATTCCGGAAGCCGCGCGGCGCAGCTTCGTCCCCTGGGTCGCCGACCTGCCCGGGCTCAAGCTCGGCGAGAACGACCTGACCCGGATCGCGCCCGGCCGGCCGCAAGCCGAAGGCGAGGTCATCGAAATCTCCGGCCATGTCCTCGACGAATTCGGCCGCCCGGTGCGCAACACGCTGGTCGAGGTCTGGAACGCCAACACATGGGGGCGCTACACCCATGTGAAGGACCCGGTGCGCGAGCGGCTCGATCCGAACTTCCTCGGCTTCGGCCGCACGATGACCGACGAGGCCGGCCGCTATCGCTTCCGCACCATCATGCCCGGCTCCTATCTGGCGCGACCGGACATCGACCGCTGGCGTCCTGCCCATCTCCATGTCTCGATCCGCGGCGGCTCGGCACGGCTGATCGCCCAGATGTATTTCCAAGGCGATCCGCATCTTGCCCGCGACCCGATGTTCATCCTGCTCGGCGAGGCGCAAGCCCGCCATTTCGGCAACCGCGTCGGGCAGGGAGCTAACGGCCAAGCGCTCTATCGCTGGGACATCGTCATCGGCGGGCGCAACACGGCGTATTTCGAGAGCTGATGTAGGCCAGCTAGGCCGCCTTGCGCCGCTCGGTGACGGTGAGCGCAAGACCGCCGAGCACGAGCAGCACGCCGAGCACGAAGAACAGGCCGAGCTCATCGCCGAACATCACGGCGGCGGTGCCGACGCCGACGACCGGCTGGAGATACTGGATGCCGGCGGCGATGCGCGCCGGCACCGTGCGCAGTAGATGCAGCCAGAGGAACAGGCCCGCCACCGTTACCACGATGCCGAGATAGACCGCCGTGCCGAGCCCCACAGCGGTCACCTGGAATGGCACATGCCACATCTCCCAGGCCGTCCAGGGCAGGAGCGCGAGGAAGCCGAAGATTGTGCTCCAGGCGGCGACGGTCGCGGTGCCGTATTGCTCGGTGAGCTCGACGCTCCAGACATAGTAGAAGGCGATGGTTACGGCCGAGAGCAGCACGAGCGCCGCGCCGGCGAGCGTGGTCTGCGATGTCGCGACGGCAGCGTCGCCGCGACCCGAGGCGACCAAAGCAATCCCGGCGAAGGCGGCCAGCAGCCCCAGCGCTTGCAGGCCGGACACCGATTGCCGCAAACGCATCGCCGCGAAGACGACGACGAAGATCGGGATGGTCGCGGAGATGATGGTCGCGACCGAGGCCGAGGTGCCGACGACGCCAAAAGTCTGCGCCACCTGGCCGATGCCGATGCCAAGCACGCCGAGCGCGGCGACACGGGGCAGCGCTCGGCGCGGCAGGCGCTGCTTGCCGACGACGAGGAGGAACATCAGCGGCAAGGCGATGGCGAAGCGTAGCGCGGTCAGCGTCAGCGGCGGTAGGGTGAGCAGGCCGAGCTTGGTGATCGGGATCGAGACGCCCCACATCAACGCAAGCAGCAACATGGCCGCGAAGCTGCCGATGGAGGGGCTGTAGCGGGTGGCCAGGGCCGTTTGGCTCATGGGTGCGTCTGCTGTTGGAGGCGTCGCGGCGACGTATCAGAGAGGCGCAGCCTGTAGGTCTTCTGCGGCTGCCCGACAAACCATTTGTCGTCACGTTATGAGTGAGCCAAACTCACACGTGATGTCGCCGTTCGACCGCCTTCCGCCGCTGCAGACGCTCCGTGCTTTCGAGGCGGCCGGGCGCCTTTCGAGCATGACGCTGGCGGCAGAGGAGCTGAACGTCACCCATGGCGCAGTGAGCCGTCACATCAAGACACTGGAAGCGCATCTCGGGCTCGCCCTGTTCGAGCGGTTGACCCGTAGGATCGTGCTGACCGAGGCGGGGGCCGAATTCCTCCCTGTCGTGACCCGCAATCTCACGGAGCTGACCCGGGAAGCCGAACGCCTGCGCAGCCTCAACGCCGCGACGCGGCTGACGCTCAGCACGAGCGTGTCGCTGGCCAGCAAATGGCTGGCGCCGCGCCTGCACCGGCTGATGCTCCGTCTCCCGGACTACGACGTTCATCTCGACGTCACCGACATCAATGTCGATCTGGCCGATGGACGCATCGACGCCGCCGTGCGCTATGGCACAGGGCACTATCCCAACGCGGTCGCCGAACGGATCCTCGACGAGACCGTCACGCCCATGTGCAGCCCCTCCTACTGGAGCAGGACCGGCAGCTGGTCTTCACCGGCAGAGCTGGCGGGATGCACCTTGCTGCATGAGGACCGCATGCTGGCAAACTGGGAGCAATGGTTCGCGCTGGCAGGCCTGGCCAGGCTCCGCAGTCGCGGCCCCGCCTATAGCCATGGCAGCCTCGCGATCGAAGCCGCCCTGCGCGGCGAAGGCGTCGTGCTGGGCCGAAGCGTGCTCGTGGCGGAGGATCTCGCCGCCGGGCGCCTTGTCGCGCCCTTCCCCGAACTGACGCTCAAGGCCGAGCGCGGCTACGATCTCGTCTATCGCCCCGGCAGCCAGGACCACCCCAAGGTGCGCGTAGTGCGCGATTGGCTCGCAGATGAGATCAAGCTCTTCCTGAGCAGAACCGGGTGACAAACCGGCCGCCCGCTCTCCCTGCGGGCTAGCGCCTCACTCGTAGCGCGCTTCCGAGCGCCGATCGACCGCCAGCGCCGCCAGCGTACAAAGCGCGCCGGAAAGCAGGTAGATGCCGACCCAGGCGAGGCCGAAGGTGCTCGATACCGTCAGCGCCACCAGTGGTGCAAAGCCAGCGCCGAGCAGCCAGGCGAAGTCCGACGTCAGCGCCGCGCCAGTGT
Source organism: Allobosea sp. (assembly GCA_035998995.1). GTDB lineage: Bacteria > Pseudomonadota > Alphaproteobacteria > Rhizobiales > Beijerinckiaceae > Allobosea. Next base: position 8,748 of record DASYHC010000091.1, on the reverse strand, counting down.
AGCGGTATTGCGCGCCGAAGCTCGAGGCGACGGCACCGGCCGTCTGGCCATAGGCGAGGCCGAGCAAGCCGAAGCCAATGATCACATAGATCGTCTGCCCGGCCAGGCTGTCGCCGAAGAGCAGCGGCGCGACGATGCTCGACAGGCTGAACAGGCCGATCATCACGCCGGAGAGCAGCAGCGTGTTGCGGCGGCCGATCTGGTCGGCGATCAGGCCGGAGGTGACGATCGCGCCGGCCCCGACCACGCCGCCGGCTGCCTGGACCAGCAGGAACTCCGAGACCGAGCGATCGGTGAAGAGATTGATCCAGCTGACCGGGAAGATGGTAACGAGGTGGAAGAGCGCGAAGCTCGCCAGCGGGACGAAGGCGCCGAGGACGAGCGTGCGGCCATGGGCGCGGACCAGCTCCGACACGGGCACCGGTACCAGTTCGCGCGTTTGCATCAGCTCGGCGAACTCATGGGTCGCGACCATGCGCAAGCGCGCGAACAACGCCACGACATTGATCGTCAGCGCGACGAAGAAGGGATAGCGCCAGCCCCAGTCGAGGAAATCCTGCTTGCCGAGCGCGCCTTCGAAATAGGCGAAGAGCCCGGCGGCGAGGATGAAGCCGAACGGCGCGCCGAGCTGCGGCAGCATGGCGTACCAGCCGCGCCGGTTGGCGGGGGCGTTGAGCGCGAGCAGCGAGGACAGCCCGTCCCAGGCGCCGCCGAGCGCGATGCCCTGCAACAGGCGAAAGGCGGTAAGGATGACGCAGGACCAGATGCCGATCGTGGCATAGCCCGGCAGGAAGGCGATGGCGGCGGTTGAGCCGCCGAGCAGGAAGAGCGCGGCGGTCAGCTTGGTCGCCCGGCCATAGCGGCGGTCGATCGCGAAGAACAGCACCGAGCCGAGCGGGCGCGTCACGAAGGCCAGCGCGAAGATGCCGAACGAATAGAGCGTGCCCGTCAGCCGGTCGACGAAGGGGAAGACCAGCTCGGGGAAGACCAGCACGCAGCCGAGGCCGAAGACGAAGAAGTCGAAATATTCGGACGTCCGCCCGATGATGACGCCGAGCGCGATATCGGCCGGGCTGACATGGTCGCGCCCGTGATCTTCCGCCAGATGGGTCGGTGACTGGACCGTCGCGTCAGCGCTCATGACCGCGAATTCCTAAGCTGGCGGCTGCCCCGGGCCGACCGGGCTTGCCCGTACCTCATGCAAATGGATACGGTGGATGGAAGCGACACGTCAAACCGTCGCAATGAGACAGATTGTCTTATGTGCGATGCGAAAGAATGGACCTAGAGAACGACTGTTCCCGGCTAGGGGAGGTTCGAGTCCCGTGCGAATCTTTCGATTTTTAGCGATATTGCCGCTCATCAGCGTCCTTGGCGGCTGCCAGTGGGTGCTGCTCTCGCCATCCGGCGATATTGCCGTGCAGCAGCGGAATCTTCTCTTCGCCTCCACCGCTTTGATGTTGCTGATCATCATCCCGGTGATGGCGCTGACGATCTTCTTCGCCTGGCGCTACCGGGCCTCGGCCAGGGCGGCCTACGATCCGGACTGGAACCACTCGCTGCCGCTCGAGGTGGTGATCTGGTCGGTGCCGCTGCTGATCATCATCGTCATCGGCGCGATGACCTGGATGGGCACGCATCTGCTCGACCCCTACCGCCCGCTCAACCGCATCGCCCCCGGCAAGCCGATCGTCGAGGCGCGCGCCGGCAGCAGCGGGATCAGGAAGCAGCCGCTGGTGATCCAGGTCGTGGCGCTCGACTGGAAATGGCTGTTCCTCTACCCGGCGCAGGGCATCGCCTCGCTCAACGAGGTGGTGGCGCCGGTCGATCAGCCGATCGAGTTCCGCATCACCTCCTCCGCGGTGATGAACTCGCTCTTCATCCCCGCCCTCGCCGGCCAGATTTACGCGATGCCCGGCATGCAGACCAAGCTCAACGCCGTGATCAACCATCCCGGCGAATTCGAGGGCTTCTCGGCCAATTACAGCGGCGCCGGCTTCTCCGACATGCGCTTCCGCTTCCGCGGCGTCGATGACGCAGCCTTCGGCGAATGGGTCCAGGGCGCGATCCGGGGCGGCAGCACGCTCGGGCGCGACGAATATCTCGTGCTGGAGCGGCCGAGCGAGCGCGAGCCGGTCCGCTATTTCCGCGACATCCCGTCCGATCTCTTCACCGCCATCCTCAACATGTGCGTCGACCGCGCCAAGATGTGCACGCGCGACATGATGGCGATGGACGCCAAGGGCGGCGGCGGCAAGGAGGGCATTCATACCGTCGCAGCACTCGAATACGACAAGAGCGTGCGCCGCGGCGGGCAGCCATTGCCGCCGCGTCCGTTCGTGATGGCGATCTGCACGCCGACCGATGTCTACGGCGCCGCGGGCCTATCCGCCCGGGCCTTCAACTGAATCCGATGCGATCCGGCGAGCCGAGGGACCGATGACCTCTTATCCCGACTGGTGGAAGTTCCTCTTCGGACGTCTCACGCTCGAATCGTTCCCCTATCACGAGCCGATCCTGGTCGTGACCTTCGCCGTGGTCATGCTCGGCGGGCTGGCGCTGGTCGCTCTGATCACGAAATACAAGCTCTGGGGCTATCTCTGGCACGACTGGTTCACCAGCGTGGACCACAAGAAGATCGGGGTCATGTACATGATCCTCGGCGTCATCATGCTGCTGCGCGGCTTCGCCGACGCGCTGATGATGCGCGGCCAGCAGGCCATCGCCTTCGCCGGCAATGAGGGCTACCTGCCGCCGCACCATTACGACCAGATCTTCACCGCCCATGGCGTGATCATGATCTTTTTCGTGGCGATGCCCTTCGTCACCGGGCTGATGAACTATGTCGTGCCGCTGCAGATCGGCGCGCGCGACGTCGCCTTCCCCTTCCTCAACAATTTCAGCTTCTGGATGACCGTCGGCGGCGCCGTGCTGATCATGGCCTCGCTCTTCATCGGCGAGTTCGCCAAGGTCGGCTGGCTCGCCTATCCGCCGCTGTCGGGGGCCGCCTACTCGCCCGGGGTAGGCATGGACTACTATCTCTGGGGCCTGCAGATCGCAGGCATCGGCACGACCTTGTCCGGCGTCAACCTGATCGCGACCATCGTCAAGATGCGGGCGCCCGGCATGGACATGATGAAGATGCCGGTCTTCACCTGGACGTCGCTGTGCACCAACGTGCTGATCGTCGCGACCTTCCCGATCCTGGCGGCGACGCTCGCGCTGCTGACGCTCGACCGCTATGTCGGCACCAACTTCTTCACGAACGATCTCGGCGGCAACCCGATGATGTACGTGAACCTGATCTGGATCTGGGGCCACCCGGAGGTCTACATCCTGATCCTGCCGATCTTCGGCGTCTATTCCGAGGTCGCCTCGACCTTCTGCGGCAAGCGCCTCTTCGGCTACGCCTCGATGGTCTATGCGACGGTGGTCATCACCATCCTGTCCTACCTGGTCTGGCTGCACCACTTCTTCACGATGGGCTCTGGCGCCAGCGTGAACTCCTTCTTCGGCATCACGACGATGATCATCTCGATCCCGACCGGGGCGAAGATCTTCAACTGGCTGTTCACGATGTATCGCGGCCGCATCCGCTTCGAACTGCCGATGATGTGGCTGCTCGCCTTCATGATCACCTTCGTCATCGGCGGCATGACCGGCGTCATGCTGGCGGTGCCGCCGGCCGACTTCGTGCTGCATAACAGCCTGTTCCTGATCGCCCATTTCCACAACGTCATCATCGGCGGCGTGGTCTTCGGCGTCTTCGCCGGCATCGCCTACTGGTTCCCCAAGGCCTTCGGCTTCAAGCTTGACCGGTTCTGGGGCGTCCTCTCCTTCTGGTTCTGGGTGATCGGCTTCTACGTCGCCTTCATGCCGCTCTACATCCTTGGCCTGATGGGCGTGACGCGCCGCCTCAGCCGCTTCGAGGATCCCTCGCTGCAGATCTGGTTCGTGATCGCGGCCATGGGTGCCGTGCTGATCGCGCTCGGCATCGCCTGCTTCCTGATCCAGATCGGCGTCAGCATCCTGCGCCGCGAGCAATTGCGCGACACGACCGGCGATCCCTGGGACGGGCGCACGCTGGAATGGTCGACCTCCTCGCCGCCGCCGGCCTACAACTTCGCCTTCACGCCGATCATTCACGACCTCGACGCCTATGCCGACATGAAGAAGCGCGGCTATCAGCGCCCGCTCGGCGGCTTCCGGCCGATCCATATGCCGAAGAATACCGGCGCCGGCGTGATCATCGCCGGGCTGGCGACGCTCTGCGGCTTCGCCCTGATCTGGCACATCTGGTGGCTGGCGGCGCTCTCCTTCGTCGCGGTGCTCGCCGCCGTGATCATCCACACCTTCAACTACGACCGCGACTTCCACATCCCGGCCGACGAGGTCGTGCAGGCGGAAGATGCGCGCACCCAACTGCTCGGTCGGGCTTGAGGGGCGGATGATGGCTCAAGCGACAGCACAGGCCGCAGGCACCGCCCCGGCATTCTACGTCACCGAGGAAGAGCACGCCCATCCCGGCGGCTCGACCATGCTCGGCTTCTGGCTCTATCTGATGAGCGACTGCCTGGTCTTCGCAGTCCTCTTCGCGACCTATGGCGTGCTCGGGCGCAATTATGCGGCGGGGCCATCCGGGGCCGACCTGTTCGACCTCAGGCTGGTGGCGGTCAACACCGCCATGCTGCTGTTTTCCTCGATCACCTACGGTTTCGCCATGCTGGCGATGGACAAGGGGCGCCAGGCTGCGATGCAGCGCTGGCTCGTGGTCACCGGCCTCTTCGGCCTCGCCTTCCTCGCCATCGAGCTCTACGAATTCGCGCACCTCATCCATGAGGGCGCGACGCCGATGCGCAGCGCCTTCCTGTCCTCCTTCTTCACGCTGGTCGGCACGCACGGGCTGCACGTCACCTTCGGCCTGATCTGGCTGACGGTGCTGATGATCCAGGTCTCGAAGCGCGGGCTGATCGAGGCCAATCGGCGCCGGCTGATGTGCCTCTCCATGTTCTGGCACTTCCTCGACGTCGTCTGGATCGGCGTCTTCACCTTCGTCTATCTGATGGGCGTACTGAAATGAGCGCTAGCCAGAACCAGGCCGAGGCCCATGGCCATGATCATGACGGGCACGACGACCACGGCGCGGCGCATGGCAGCCTGCGCGGCTACGTCACCGGCTTCCTGCTCTCCGTCGTCCTGACCGCGATCCCGTTCTGGCTCGTCATGAACGACGTGCTGGCGAACTCGACGCTGACGGCGATCGTGATCATGCTCTTCGCCGCCGTGCAGATCGTCGTCCACATGGTCTACTTCCTGCACATGAACGGCCGCTCGGAGGGCGGCTGGACCATGCTGGCGCTGATCTTCACGATCATCATCGTCGCCATCGCCCTCGCCGGCTCGCTCTGGGTGATGTTCCACCTCAACGCCAACATGATGCCCGATCCGCACAGGATGTGAGGCCGTGTCGCCTGACGCGGCCGAGCGGTCCAGAGGCGCCGCGCGAGCCATCTTCATCGCCGGCCTCTGTCTGACGGCGCTGGTCTGCGCCGGCCTCGGCGTCTGGCAGGTCCAGAGGCTGAGCTGGAAGCTCGAGCTGATCGCGCGCGTCGAGTCGCGCTTGAAGGCGCCGCCAGTCGCAGCGCCCGGTCCGACCGAATGGCCCGGAATCACGGCCACAGCCGACGAATATCGCCGCGTCACCCTGCAAGGCCACTATCTCGACGCGCCGGAGACGCTGACCATGGCGGTGACGGAGCGCGGCCCCGGCTTCTGGGTGCTGGCGCCGTTCCGGGCCGATGCCGGCTTCACCGTCCTCGTCAATCGCGGCTTCGTGCCGGAGGGGCAGCGCGCGCCGGAAGACAGACGCAAGGTCGCGGGCAGCGAGGCGAAGCTGGTCGGATTGCTCAGGCCGAGCGAGCCGGGCGGCGGCTTCCTGCGTGCCAACGATCCCGCCGCCGGCCGCTGGTATTCCCGCGATGTCACGGCGATCGCGCAGGCACAGCGGATCGGCGAGGTCGCGCCCTATTTCATCGATGCCGACGCCGTCAGCGAGCCCGGCCCGCTACCGCAGGGCGGCATGACCCAGCTAGCCTTCCGCAACACCCATCTCGTCTACGCGCTGACCTGGTTCTGCCTCGCGTTGATGAGCGCCGGGGCGGTGGCCTATGCGATCCGGACCGGCTCGAACGAGACGCGAGCGACCTGACAAGCCGCCACTTTGCAATCACCCTAAAATAGATCGATAGAGTGTACCTCTCTGCGAGGAGGATCGGCCGTGCTGACCAGCAAGGGCAAATACGGCATCAAGGCGATGGTGCATCTTGCCATGCTCGAGGCCGGCGAGACGGCCCAGATCGCCGAAATCGCCCAGCGCAACAACATCTCGAAGAAATTCCTCGACGCGATCCTGCTGGATCTGCGCAATGCCGGCATGCTGCGCAGCAAGAAGGGGCCGGGCGGCGGCTACGCACTCGCGAAACCGGCCCGGACCATCGAAGTCGGCGCCGTGATCCGCGCTTTGGAAGGGCCGATCGCGCCGATCGGCTGCGCCAGCCAATCGGCCTTCAAGCCGTGCGAGGATTGCGGTGACATCGAGGCTTGCGTCGTCCGCTCGGTGATGCGCGAGGTGCGCGATGCCATGGCGGCAGTGGTCGACAACACCACCATCGCCGATCTCGCAAGCCGCGCCGCCGCCTACAAGCCCGCGATCGATTTCGTGATCTGACGCGAGCGCGACATCTGGCTTCCAGCGCCAGACTGAGACGTGCACCGGCTTGGCCAAATCCATCCGCACATGCCAAGACATGCGCGACAAGACCTATGCGCGAGCCCGCAGCAGCGCGGAAACAGGACGATGCGCCACGTGACCAGCCTGATCGACCGCATGCGGCATGAAGCGCCCGAGATGAACCGGGCCGAGCGCAGCGTCGCCGAGATCATCCTGGCCGATATCGATGGCGCGACGAGGATCAGCACCAAGGACCTTTCCACGCAGGCTCAGGTCAGCGAACCGACCGTGGTGCGCTTCGCCCGCCGCATGGGCTGCGACGGCTTCACCGATTTCAAGATCCGCCTGGCGCAGGAATATGCGATCGGCCGGATGTATCTAGCGGCCGAGCGCCAGCAGCCGGCCGACACCGGCAACGAGGTCGCCGAGCACGTCTACAACGCGACCATACAGGCGCTGGCCATGGCCTTCAGCCAGCATGATCCGAAAGCGATCGAAGCAGCCGTCGATGTGCTCGACAAGGCGCGGCGGGTGTTCTGCTTCGGCGTCGGTGGCAGCTCGGCCAATGTCGCGACGGAGGCGGAGAACCGGCTGTTCCGCCTGGACGTCGCGGCATCCTCGACGGCCGACCCCTATCAGCAGCGCGTGATGGCCGCGACCTGCGGCCCGGAGGACGTGCTGCTGATCTTCTCGGTCACCGGCAAGCCGCGCTCGCTGCTCGACAGCGCCGAGGTCGCCCGCAGCCAGGGAGCCCAGGTGATCGCCGTCACCCATCCGCCGAGCCCGCTGGCCGAGCTCGCCAGCGTGCTGGTGCCGCTGCAGGCCTTCGACGAGGAGAAGTTCTTCTACATGCCCAATCGCGGCCGCTATGGGCAGCTCTTCCTGCTCGACTGCATGGCGACGCTGTTGGGGGCCCGTCGCATGAAAATCGTCTCGAAGAAGCTCTGGCGCGCCCGCGCGACCCTGATCGCCCTCCATGGCAGCACCGAGGGGCAGCCGATCGGCGACTAATCGCCGGTTCAGTAATTTTGCTACATTTTGCCGCCGCACGCTGAAGATGGCGAGTACAGCGATTGTTCGCAGGCCGTCTCCAAAAAATAATATCAAGCAAAATCAGATAGATAAAATTTCGCCAGCACCATCGCAACCGCCTTGACGCCCCGGCATTGGCCATCGCGCCCAATTGCCTTTTCGCGGAGAAAAGCGAGAAATTTCGTGTCGCTCTCGCAAGCTGGATTGACAATAAATGTAATTTAGCTACATAGCCCGGTCGTCGCGCCCAGCGCCAACGAACAGAAGACGAGCCGAGCCATGCACCCAGCCGACGGGACGATCGTTTCCTTTCAGTTCGACGAGGTCGTGGTGCCCGCGCATCCCGGCGTGATCAACTCGGACAGCCTGGCCAAGCCCCTTCACATGCTGCCGGTCGGCGGCAAGGCGAGCTGGAGCGTGCAGTTCGACGAATTGCCCAAGCTGATCGTCCGGATGACGCTGAAGAACGGCGTCGTCGGCATCGGCGAGTTCTACCGCGACCATGAATGGCCGCGCATCGAGGCGATCTGTGCGAATCTGATCGGCCAGTCGGTGTTCGACCTGCCGCTGCAGGACCTGCCGCTGCCGCTTTGCCGCGAATATGACGGCTTCGAATGCGTCATCTGGGATGCCTATGCCAAGACGCTCGGCGTGCCGATGCACCGCCTCCTCGGCGGCGCCATTCGCGACCGGATCAATGTCAGCGCCTGGTCGAGCCACCGAACCCAGGAGGAAGTCGGCCCCTGGGTGCAGCGCTATTTCGAGCAGGGCTACAAGGTCATCAAGTTCAAATGCGACCTCGAGGACGACGTCGCCGGCTGGTGCGCCCGCATCAAGGAATACGCGCCCGGGATGAAGGTGATCTTCGATCCCAATCAGCGCTGGGAGAATTCCGGCAATGCCCGCCCGATCATCCGGGAGCTCGAGAAGGTCGGCAACGTCCTGCTGCTTGAGGACCCGCTGCCGCGCTGGATGCTGCAGGATTT
>DASYHC010000058.1:0-17613 GCA_035998995.1 Allobosea sp. | reverse complement strand
CCGCTTCTCGTTGCGGATGATGATGTCCGGCGCACGCAGCTCGATCAGCCGCTTCAGGCGGTTGTTGCGGTTGATGACGCGGCGATAGAGGTCGTTCAGGTCAGAGGTCGCGAAGCGGCCGCCGTCGAGCGGCACGAGCGGACGCAGATCCGGCGGGATGACCGGGATCACGGTCATCACCATCCATTCCGGCTTGTTGCCCGACTCCTGGAAGGCCTCGATGATCTTGAGGCGCTTCATCAGCTTCTTCGGCTTGAGCTCCGACGTGGTCGTCGCGATCTCATGCTTCAGGTCGGCGTTGATCTGGTCGAGGTCGAGCGCGCGCAGCATCTCGCGGATCGCCTCCGCACCGATCTGGGCGGTGAAGGTGTCGGCGCCGTACTCTTCCTGCGCGCGGACATACTCTTCTTCGGTCAGCAGCTGGCGATCCTTGAGCGGGGTCAGGCCCGGCTCCAGGACGACGTACGACTCGAAGTAGAGGATGCGCTCGAGGTCCTTGAGCGGCATGTCCATCAGCAGGCCGATGCGCGAGGGCAGCGACTTCAGGAACCAGATATGCGCGACCGGGGCGGCGAGCTCGATATGGCCCATGCGCTCGCGCCGGACGCGTGCCAGCGTCACCTCGACGCCGCACTTCTCGCAGATCACGCCCTTGAACTTCATGCGCTTGTACTTGCCGCACAGGCACTCGTAGTCCTTGATCGGCCCGAAGATGCGGGCGCAGAACAGGCCGTCGCGCTCGGGCTTGAACGTGCGGTAGTTGATCGTCTCGGGCTTCTTGATCTCGCCGAACGACCAGGATGCGATCTTCTCAGGGCTCGCGATCGAGATCTTGATCGCGTCGAACGCCTGCTGCACCGGCTGCTGGCCGAAAAGGTTCATGACCTCTTGCTTCATAGCCTGTCTCCTGTGACCGGTGGGGTTCTAGGGAAAACCGCCCTGCCCGGTCCTTGATCCATCGGCCGGCGGCGACAATGCCGCCGGCATGAGTAACGAACGACGTTCCGCCCCTGCGGGCGTCGCGCCTTACTCGGCAGCCTCGGCCGGCACATCGCCCGGCTTCGGCTTGGTGTTGATGAGCTCGACGTTGAGGCCGAGCGAGCGCATCTCCTTGACGAGCACGTTGAAGCTCTCGGGGATGCCGGCTTCGAAGTTGTCCTCGCCGCGCACGATCGACTCGTAGACCTTGGTGCGGCCGGCGACGTCGTCCGACTTCACCGTCAGCATCTCCTGCAGCGTGTAGGCGGCGCCGTACGCTTCCAGAGCCCAGACCTCCATCTCGCCGAAGCGCTGGCCGCCGAACTGAGCCTTGCCGCCGAGCGGCTGCTGGGTAACCAGCGAGTACGGGCCGATCGAACGGGCGTGGATCTTGTCGTCCACCAGGTGGTGCAGCTTCAGCATGTAGATGTAGCCCATCGTGACCTTGCGGTCGAAGGGCTCGCCAGTCCTGCCATCATACAGCGTGGACTGCCCGGAGCTGTGCAGACCCGCCTGCTCAAGCAGCCGCTCGATGTCGGACTCCTTGGCGCCGTTGAAGACCGGCGTCGCGATCGGAACGCCGCGGCGCAGGTTCTGGCCCATCTCGATCAGCTCGGCGTCGTCCATCGAGGCGATGATCTCGTTGTCCTCGTAGACCGCGTCGAACGATGCGCGCAGGGCCTTGGAGTCATGTGCCTTGCGATAGGCATCGATCGCCTTGCCGATCTGCTTGCCGAGACCGGCGGCAGCCCAGCCCAGATGGGTCTCCAGGATCTGGCCGACGTTCATGCGCGAAGGCACGCCGAGCGGGTTCAGCACGATGTCGGCATGGGTGCCGTCCTCGAGGAACGGCATGTCCTCCGCCGGCACGATGCGCGAGACCACGCCCTTGTTGCCGTGGCGGCCGGCCATCTTGTCGCCGGGCTGGATCTTGCGCTTCACCGCGACGAAGACCTTGACCATCTTCATCACGCCCGGAGGCAGCTCGTCGCCGCGCTGCAGCTTCTCGACCTTGTCGAGGAAGCGCTGCTCGAGGCGCTTCTTCGACTCGTCGTACTGCTTCCGCATCGCCTCGATTTCGGTCATCAGGGCGTCGTCCGCCGTGGCGAACAGCCACCACTGCGAACGCGGGAACTCGCTCATCACCTCGCGGGTGATGACCGTGTCCTTCTTGAAGCCCTTCGGACCGGCGAGGCCGGTCTTGCCGGTCAGGATCTCGGCCAGACGCGCGAAGGTGTTGCGATCGAGGATCGCCTGCTCGTCGTCGCGGTCCTTGGCGAGACGCTCGATCTCCTCGCGCTCGATCGCCTGGGCGCGCTCGTCCTTGTCGACGCCATGGCGGTTGAACACCCGGACCTCGACGATCGTGCCCTGGACGCCCGGGGGCACCCGCAGCGAGGTGTCGCGCACGTCCGAAGCCTTCTCGCCGAAGATGGCGCGCAGCAGCTTCTCTTCCGGGGTCATCGGGCTCTCGCCCTTCGGCGTGATCTTGCCGACGAGGATGTCGCCCGCCGCCACTTCCGCGCCGATGTAGACGATGCCGGCTTCGTCGAGGTTCTTCAGCGCCTCTTCCGAAACATTCGGAATGTCGCGCGTGATTTCCTCAGGACCCAGCTTGGTGTCGCGGGCCATGACCTCGAATTCCTCGATGTGGATCGAGGTGAAGATGTCTTCCGAGACGATCTTCTCAGAGAGCAGGATCGAGTCCTCGAAGTTGTAGCCGTTCCACGGCATGAACGCGACGAGCACGTTGCGGCCGAGCGCGAGCTCGCCGAACTCGGTCGACGGGCCGTCGGCGACGATGTCACCCTTCTTGATGACGTCGCCGACGCGGACCAGCGGACGCTGCGTGATGCAGGTCGACTGGTTGGAGCGCTGGAACTTCTGCAGACGGTAGATGTCGACGCCCGGCTTGGTCGGGTCCATCTCGTCCGAGGCGCGGATGACGATACGGGTCGCGTCGACCTGATCGACGATGCCGGCGCGGCGGGCCGCGATGGCGGCGCCGGAGTCACGGGCGACCGCGGCCTCCATGCCGGTACCGACGAACGGCGCGTCGGCGCGAACCAGCGGCACCGCCTGGCGCTGCATGTTCGAGCCCATCAGCGCGCGGTTGGCGTCGTCGTTCTCGAGGAACGGGATCAGCGCCGCGGCGACCGAGACGACCTGCTTGGGCGAGACGTCCATGAAGTCGACCTTGTCGACCGGCACGACGATAACCTCGCCGGCGCGGCGGCAGACGATCAGGTCGTCGGTCAGACGGCCTTGCTCGTCGACGACCGCGTTGGCCTGAGCGACGTTGTACTTCGCCTCCTCCATGGCCGAGAGATAGATGATCTCGTCGGTCTGCTGGCCGTCGCGGATGCGCCGGTACGGGCTCTCGATGAAGCCGTACTTGTTGACGCGCGCGAAGGTGGCGAGCGAGTTGATCAGGCCGATGTTCGGGCCTTCCGGCGTCTCGATCGGGCAGATGCGGCCGTAATGCGTGGTGTGGACGTCGCGCACCTCGAAGCCGGCGCGCTCGCGGGTCAGGCCGCCCGGGCCAAGTGCCGAGAGACGGCGCTTGTGGGTGACTTCCGAGAGCGGGTTGGTCTGGTCCATGAACTGCGAGAGCTGCGACGAGCCGAAGAACTCGCGCACCGCGGCAGCCGCGGGCTTCGCGTTGATCAGGTCCTGCGGCATCACGGTGTCGATGTCGACCGAGGACATGCGCTCCTTGATGGCGCGCTCCATGCGCAGGAGGCCCAGGCGATACTGGTTCTCCATCAGCTCGCCGACCGAGCGCACGCGCCGGTTGCCGAGATGGTCGATGTCGTCGATCTCGCCCTTGCCGTCGCGCAGGTCGACCAGCGCCTTGACGACCGCGAAGATGTCCTCCTTGCGCAGGATGCGCACGGTATCGGCGGCGTCGAGGTCGAGACGCATGTTCATCTTGACGCGGCCGACGGCCGAGAGGTCGTAGCGCTCCGAGTCGAAGAACAGCGACTGGAACATGTTCTCGGCGGTCTCGAGCGTCGGCGGCTCGCCCGGGCGCATCACGCGGTAGATGTCGAAGAGCGCCTCTTCACGACGCGAGTTCTTGTCGACCTTGAGCGTGTTGCGGATGTAGGGGCCGATCGTGATGTGGTCGATGTCGAGCACCGGCAGCTCGTCGAAGCCGGCGTCGAGCAGCGCCTTCAGGCTCTTCTCGTCGATCTCGTCACCGGCCTCGGCGAAGACCTCGCCGGTGGCGGGATTGACCAGGTCCTCGGCAATGTACTGGCCGTAAAGGTCCTCATCCGTGGCGCGCAGGAACTTCAGTCCCTTCTCGGCGAGCTGGCGGGCGGTGCGCGCGACCAGCTTCTTGCCGGCCTCGATCACGACCTCGCCGGTGTCGGCGTCGATCATGTCGACGGTCGCCTTGAAGCCCTTCATGCGCTCGGCGTCGTAGGGCACGCGCCAGCCGTCCTTGTCGCGGACATAGTCGACGCGGTTGTAGAAGCGCGACAGGATCTCCTCGCCGTCCATGCCAAGGGCGAACAGCAGCGAGGTGACCGGGATCTTACGCTTGCGGTCGATACGCGCGTAGACGATGTCCTTGGCGTCGAACTCGATGTCGAGCCAGGAGCCGCGATAGGGGATGATGCGGGCAGCGAAGAGCAGCTTGCCCGAGGAATGGGTCTTGCCCTTGTCGTGGTCGAAGAACACGCCCGGCGAACGGTGCATCTGCGAGACGATGACGCGCTCGGTGCCGTTGACGATGAAGGTGCCGTTGTCCGTCATGAGCGGCATCTCGCCCATGTAGACGTCCTGCTCCTTGATGTCCTTGACGGACTTCGCCTGGGTGTCCGGATCGATATCGAACACGATCAGGCGCAGGGTCACCTTGAGCGGCGCCGAGAAGGTCATGCCGCGCTGGCGGCACTCGTCGACGTCGTATTTCGGCGGCTCGAAGGTGTACTTGACGAACTCCAGCAGCGACGCGCCCGAAAAATCGCCGATCGGGAACACCGACTTGAAGACCGACTGCAGGCCCTCGTCGCCACGCCCGCCCTTGGGTTCCTCGACCATCAGGAACTGGTCATAGGACGCCTTCTGAACCTCGATGAGGTTCGGCATCTCCGCCACTTCCTTGAGCTTGCCGAAGAACTTGCGGACGCGCCTGCGACCCTGGAGGGAAGTTACCATCATGTTCCTCGCAATCTCGGACGGCTCACCCGGGGGTCCGGGCCGTGGCGGACCGGGCCGCCGGGTGAGCCGCTCGGCGCTCATGCGCGCCGACGTTCAACTGGATCGACCTGCATCATGGCAGGCCCTGCAAACGCATCGCTCCGGTTACCGGAAACGACGCAACAGCCCCGGAGGCGGCGAGCCGCCCCGGGACTGTCCTTGTCGACTAGATACGGACCGGCATCAGCCGGCCCGGCTCACTTGAGCTCGACCTTCGCGCCGACAGCCTCGAGCTGCTTCTTGAGCTTCTCGGCCTCGTCCTTGGCGACGGCTTCCTTAACCGGCTTCGGAGCGGCTTCGACCAGATCCTTGGCTTCCTTGAGGCCCAGGCCGGTGATGGCGCGGACTTCCTTGATCACCTCGATCTTCTTGTCGCCGGCCGAGGCCAGGACAACGGTGAACTCGGTCTGCTCTTCGACGGCGGCGGCGGCAGCGCCACCAGCAGCCGGGCCAGCGGCGACGGCGACGGCGGCGGCAGCCGAGACGCCCCACTTCTCTTCGAGCATCTTGGCGAGGTCAGCAGCCTCGAGAACGGTGAGCGACGACAGTTCGTCGACGAGCTTGGCGAGATCGGCCATGGTTTAAGTTCCTGATGTAAGAGGTTCGAACGATTAACGGTTGTCGGCTGCTCAGGCAGCGTCCTTGTCGGCATATGCCTGGAACACGCGCGCGAGCTTCGCAGCAGGCGCGGTCGAGAGCTGAGCGATCTTGGTCGCAGGGGCCTGCAGGAGGCCGAGCAACTTGGCGCGCAGTTCGTCGAGCGAGGGCATCGTGGCCAAAGCCTTGACACCATCGGGGTTCAGGGCGGTCTTGCCCATCGCGCCGCCGAGGATGACGAGCTTGTCGTTCTCCTTGGCGAAGGCGGTGGCGACCTTCGGCGCCGCGACCGGATCGCTGGAATAGGCGATCAGGGTGGGACCCGTCAGCAGCTTGCTGATGGACGCGACGTCGGTGCCTTCAAGAGCGATCTTGGCCAGCCGGTTCTTTGCGACCTTCACGGTGGCGCCATTGGCCTTCATCTCGCGACGAAGCTTCTGGAACTGGGCCACCGTCAAACCCGCATAGTGGGCCACGACAACGACCGACGTCTTCGAGAAGACGTCGTTCAGTGACGCGACGGCATCAGATTTTGCCGCTTTATCCACTGGGCTCTCTCCGGTAGGCGACAGGCTTTGAGACCCGCCGCCAGTTGCACGTGCCGCTCTCGAAAAGTGACCGGTTGACACCGACCCCTCACCGGAGCGACGCTCAGTGCCCTGTCCCCTGCCATGGCTGAAAGCCGTGATCGGGCGAGATGGTTCGAACCTCGTTCGGCACGTTTCGTGCCGGAAAAGTTCTTGCACCGTCTATGCAGGCCTCTTGGCGAAATTATGCCCCTTGGCCGGAGCCAAAGGCGCACCTGCAGTCTCAGACAGGACTGGATGCCCGGCCTCGGAAATCGCTCTCCTCGACCAAAACACCCATTCTTCAGCGGCGAACCGCCGAAAAACGCGAAATGGACCTCCTCGTGCCAAGCACGCGGAAGCCCCGTCACTCATGGAAACACGGAGGAGGCTATAGACCCTCCCCCGGCTTCTGCCAAGTGGTAATCCCCGCGCCAAAGCGCAAGGCGGGGCTGCAGCCGCAGTGAAGCGGCTGCCGCGCAATATCAGCCGCCGAGAACGGTGTTCGGCTCGATCTTGACGCCCGGACCCATGGTCGAGGAGATCGCGACGCGCTGGATATAGGTGCCCTTGGCGCCGGCCGGCTTCGCCTTCGAGACCGAATCGACGAAGGCCTTGATGTTCTCGCCGAGCTTGTCGGCATCGAACGAGGCCTTGCCGACGGCGGCGTGGACGATGCCCGCCTTCTCGACGCGGAACTCGACCGAGCCGCCCTTCGAGGCGGCGACGGCAGCGGTCAGGTCCATGGTGACCGTGCCGACGCGCGGGTTCGGCATCAGGCCGCGCGGGCCCAGCACCTTACCGAGGCGGCCGACCAGGCCCATCATGTCCGGGGTCGCGATGCAGCGGTCGAAGTTGATTTCGCCCTTCTGCACGGTCTCGACCAGGTCCTCGGCGCCGACGATGTCGGCACCGGCCTTCTTGGCCTCCTCGGCCTTGGCGCCGCGGGCGAAGACGGCGACGCGCAGCGTGCGGCCCGAGCCGTTCGGCAGGTTGCAGACGCCGCGGACCATCTGGTCGGCGTGACGCGGATCGACACCGAGATTCATCGCGATCTCGACGGTCTCGTCGAACTTGGCGTTGGCGCGGGCCTTGACCATCGCGACGGCCTCGGCGAGCGGGTAGAGCTTGATGCGGTCGATGCCTTCACGGCCCTTGACGACGCGCTTTCCGACATGTGCCATTGTCAGTTCCCCCTCAGCCCACGACTTCCAGGCCCATGGAACGGGCCGAGCCACGGATCATCGCCACCGCCGAATCGACGTTGTCGCAGTTGAGATCGGCCATCTTCTTCTCGGCGATCTCTTTCAGCTGGGCCGAGGTGACCTTGCCGACATTGCCGCCTTTGCCCGGGGTCTTCGAGCCCGAGGTCAGGCCAGCAGCCTTCTTCAGCCAGTACGAGACCGGCGGCTGCTTCATCTCGAAGGTGAAGGAGCGATCCTGATACGCGGTGATGATCACCGGGATCGGCATGCCCTTTTCCATCTGCGCGGTCTTCGCGTTGAAGGCCTTGCAGAATTCCATGATGTTGAGGCCGCGCTGACCGAGCGCGGGACCGATCGGCGGCGACGGATTGGCCGCGCCCGCCGGAACCTGAAGCTTCACGTAACCCGTGATCTTCTTTGCCATGATGGCTGCTCCTGTCGTCCGCCCCGGTGCCGACCGGAACGACGACGCCCCGCCCGCGAGCTGCTATCGCTCCGGATCGGGGTGTTGCAGGGCGTGGTGCGGCGAGAACCTCCGGCTGGCTGACCGGCACGCCTCCCACGCATGTGAGGGCCGCCCTATGGCACAGGATGGTCTGGAAGGGAAGCCCCGGATGCACCGACGCGCTGCGGACGGCGTGTCGCAGGCCCAAGTCGTCGCGCCTCCCGCGCCAGGATGCCATCGGCGTCGAGATCGCGGATCGACCGGTCAAGCTCGCGCGGCACCTCGCCGGCAAGTTGCAGCATCAGATAGCGCCCGCAGCACACCCGCAGGAAGGAGGCGAAATTCTCGCCGTCGCCATGCGTCTCGATCAGCTCGCCATGGAGTCTGGCGAGGAGCTGCCCGAGGCTCATGCCGTCGCGCCCGGCGATCTCCTCGAGCACCCGCCAGTACAGGTTCTCGAGCCGGACGCTGGTCGAAAAACCGTTGAGCCGCACCGATTTCAGGCGCGTGCGCCAGAGATCGGCATCGGCGTTGATGAAGAGCTTGCACATGGCGCCCTCCCCGCGCGCAACCGCCGCGCATCATAGCGCGGCGGCCAGCCAAAGCGACTCCGCCTCAAGCGGCCTGACGCAGCTCGCCATGGCTGATCTGCGTTCCCAACACCGCCAGGAACTGCGCGATCCAGGCCGGGTGCGCCGGCCAGGCGGGCGCTGTCACCAGATTGCCGTCGGTCGTGGCCGCATCGATGGCGATGTCGGCATAGCGGCCGCCGGCGAGCTCGACCTCGGGGCTGCAGGCCGGATAGGCCGAGCAGCTGCGCCCTTGCAGAACACCGGCGGCGGCAAGGATCTGGGCGCCGTGGCAGATCGCGGCAACCGGCTTGTTCGCCTCGAAGAAGTGCCTGGTGATCGCAATCACCTGCTTGTTCAGACGCAGATACTCCGGGGCACGACCGCCCGGCAGCACCAGCGCGTCGTAGGCCGCCGCATCAACCTCGGCGAAGCTGGCGTTGAGCGCGAAATTGTGGCCGCGCTTTTCCGAGTAGGTCTGCTGGCCCTCGAAATCATGGATCGAGGTCGCGACGCTGTCGCCCTTCGCCTTGTCGGGGCAGACCGCATCGACCTTGTGGCCGACCGCGAGCAGCGCCTGGAACGGCACCATGATCTCGTAGTCTTCGCCGAAATCGCCGACGATCATCAGAATGCGCTTGCCGCTCATAATGTCCTCCCTGGCATCTGTTATGGATCGGAAGGATAGACGCGGCGCAGCCGGTGCGGGTGTTATCGGGTTAACGCAGGCTCGATCGACCTTGCTGCCCCACCTTGCCGGCAAGCTACAGCTTCAGCTTGCGCTCGCCCCGATCCAGAACAGGCTCCGGCCGTCCATTGTCCGGAGAGCAGTCCATGATCTGCCCTCCGCAACGCCCAGCGCAGATGGATCTCCATGGCACCTGACGTGAGCACGACACCGCGCCGCAGCACCACTGGTCTGCGCCAGTTCCTGGATCCCGAGCAGCAGCGCGATTGGATAGCGGGCAAGACGGACTTGCCCGACGCCGACGAGCGGTCGGAATCCGTCGAGCTGCGCTTCAAATACGTCCCGCGGTTTCAGAAGCTGCTTCGTCGTCCCCAAGCCCAGGACATTCTGGAGATACTTTCGCTCTACGGCAAAAGCTGCATCCCCATCCCGCGCCGGAGCGAGGGCCACTACTGGTCGGTGTCCTGTCTGCCATCGACCTCCGACAAGCCGCTCGTGCGCGTCAATGCGAGCTGGATGGAGCTTTTCACGCTCTATGCGGATGGCGAGGGCATCCGGGCGAGATTCCTGGTGCATCTTTCGGATTTCACCACGGACCGCTCGCTGGCACTGGATCATCTGGACGACGCTTTTCTCGAGCACTGCGTCACGACGCCGGAAGATGTCAGCTATTTCCTGCCTCGCGGCACAGACATGTTCGGCATCAACGTGCGGAACTCAGCCTCGATCCGCCGTTTCCTCACGGCGCGCCGTGTCCTGGGTGCCATTCGGACTTTCAATCTGAAGCACATGAACCGGGGTCGGAACGCGTATCAGGCGAGCCATTGCTACAGCCTGGCGGACTACATTCTTGCAGACTGAGCAGCGCTCGGATTACTGCTCGGCAAATGCGTGGTGGAGGCAGCGCGGGCGTCGACCGGCTGACGCAGCCTCAGTCAGCCTTGGCGTCCGGGGTCAGATAATCGCCGAGTGCGACCCCGATATGGACGACGACGAGTGCAATCAAGCCGAAGGCGAGCCAGGCATGGCTCGAGAGCAGCAGCTCGGCATGGCCGGTTTCCGGCGCCCAGATCTCCGGAAGCGAGAGGCCGAACAGGAGCTGCCGGGCACCGAACGCTGACACGCCCGCCCAGCCCAGCAGCGGCACAACCAGCAGGCTGAGATAGAGCAGCGCATGCACCGGCCGGCTCGCCGCCCCCTTCTGCCAGCGTGCCGTCAGATGTGCGAACAGGCGGTAGATGATGCGGATCAGAACGAGGCCGAGCAGCGCGGCGCCGATGGTCTTGTGACAGAGGTAGAGCAGGTCGGCTGCCGGCCCCTCGCCGAGCTGCTTCATCATCACGCCGGTGGCGAACAATCCCAGTACCAGAGCTGCGGTCAGCCAGTGCAGCACCTGGGCGAGGATCGGCAATGACGGCTTGCCATCAGCCCTCACCTCGCTCTCTGGGATCGCCATGCTCATGCGCTTATCACCCCTCTGCGCGCGATGAAGCCGTCGACCGCCTGCCGCAGCTCGGCGGCCTGCCGGTCGAGGTCGGCCGAGGCTGCGGTGACTGAGCCCGCGGTCTGGCGCCAGCTCGCTAGCGTGCCGGCAAGCTGCTCGACCTGCTCGGCGACGAGCCGGACATCGCCCGCGGTCCGCGTGGTCGTCTCGCTGATCGAGCGCGAGCCGACATCCTGGCGTGCCGTCAGTTCGGCGATCGAGAGTGCCGCCTTGTCGACCTTCTCGACAGAGGTCACGAGGGCGCCGACCCGCATCGTGATGCGCTGCGCCGCTACGTTGATCTGATCGAGCCCCTTGCGGACGTCGCCGGTTGCCTCGGCAGTGCGATGCGCGAGCTGCTTCACCTCACCAGCGACGACGGCAAAGCCCCTGCCCGCCTCGCCGGCCCGGGCAGCCTCGATGGTCGCATTGAGCGCAAGCAGATTAGTCTGGCTGGCGACGGTCCCGATGATGTCGATCACCTGTACGATCTTGCCGACCGCGTCGCACAGAATCACGGTGTCGGCGTTCGCTTCGTCGACCAGCGTCTTCGCCGCATCCGCGACCTCGGAGGTGCGCTGTGCCTCGCTCGCGGCCGTGGCGAGCAGCGACGACACCTCTGTGATCGCACCGGCGACATGGTCGACATGACCGGAGACGCGTTGCGTCGATTGCGTCGCCGCACCGGCCCGCTCGTCGACGACGCCGGAGAGCTGCGCGAATTCACCGGCAGCCTGCGACAGCCGGGCACCCTGCTGCTCCAGCGCCTGGGCGATCGCCGCGATCCGATCCTGGAAGGCGCCATTGCGCGCCTGTGCGGCCTCCTGGCGTGCAACCTCATCCGACAGTGCGCTCACCCGTGCCCGGGCGGCCTCCTGCTCGTCCTGAAGCCCGAGCTGGTGCGCCAGCAGGGCATGGCCGAGCATCCCGATTTCGTCACCGCGCGTGGCGAGTTGGTCGAGCCCTCGCCCATCCAGCCGCTTCTCCGCCAGCACCCGCGCCATGTCGGTGATGGGGCGGACCAGCCAACGATGCTCGAGCACCACGATGAAAACGAGGCTGAACAATCCGAGCAGCGACAGCAGCACCTTGTTCTGATGGGCATTCTCGACATGCTGCGACAGGCTCGCGCTCAGCCGGCCGATCTCCTCGCCGAGCGTGCGTCGCAGAGCCGAGCGCTTGTCGGCGATCACTCTGAGCTCGGCACGGGCCGTAGCGGTGTCGGCGGCCCCGCGCATCGCCAGGGCACGCCCCGCGACCGTCAGTGCATCGACCTCGAGCTTGCCTTCCAGCCGGGTCGCGATGTCCTCGGCTGCGATCGCGAGCACCTCGAGATCGGAGGCTTCGGCCTTGGCACCGGAGAAAACGGCGATGCTGATCCGCTCAAAGACCATGGTCGTCGCTTCGAGGCGCCGGGCGAGATCGCTCTGGGCCGCCAGCGCCTGCGTGAAGCCGTGCAGCTTACGCGAGCCGACCAGCTCGGTCGCGACATAGAGGCAGGATAGCGCGCCGAGCAGCACGCCCCACAGCGCCAGGCGCTGTCCGACCGTCGCCTTGAATGTTCTGGGAAACATGCCTGCCCGCGTCGATAGCCGGCGCGGACAATCTCACACACGCCTGAAGGAGGCGTTAACTACGAAAACACGCAAAAAGGGTGCCGTCTCCGGCACCCTTCGGCATTCTCACAATCTGCCTGAGCTTAGAGCTTCTCGACCTGGCTGTATTCGAGCTCGACCGGCGTGGCGCGGCCGAAGATCGAGACCGCGACCTTGAGGCGGGCGCGGGCATGGTCGACATCCTCGACGACGCCATTGAACGAGGCGAACGGGCCATCGGCGACCTTCACCTGCTCGCCGACCTCGAACACCACGGTCGGCTTCGGCCGCTCGATGCCCTCGGCGACCTGGCCCTTGATCCGCATCGCCTCATGCTCGGGGATCGGCATCGGCTTGGCCTTGTCGGCGCCGAGGAAGCCGGTGACCTTCGGCGTGTTCTTGATGAGGTGATAGACCTCGTCGGTCATCTCGCACTTCACCAGCACATAGCCCGGGAAGAACTTGCGCTCGGTGTCGACCTTGCGGCCGCGGCGGACCTCGACGACCTTCTCGGTCGGGACCAGCACTTCATCGAACTTGTCGGACAGGTTGCGCTGCGCGGCCTGGTCCTTGATCGACTGCGCGACCTTGTTCTCGAAGTTGGAATAGGCGTGGACGATATACCAGCGTGTGCTCACGTTCTTGCTTCCGTTCAGCGCGCGAGGATGAGGCCGAGACCCCAACGGATGACCGTGTCGGTGAAAAGGAAGAACAGGCTGGAGACCAGCACCATCAGCAAGACCAGGCCGGTGGTGATCAGCGTCTCGCGGCGCGAAGGCCAGGTCACCTTGTTGGCTTCGCTGCGCACTTCCTGCAGGAACTGGAACGGATTCGTCTTGGCCATCGGGCTCGTCACCTCGGTTCCGGATCACCGCTTTGAAGCAGCGATTCGGTGGTCCTGAAAGATTCGCGGCGCGGGGCTCAGGGAGCCGCGCGCCGTCGTTAAGCGCTTCTTACAACGCGAATGCCCGCTCGCCAAGCGGTTTTGAGTCCACCGGTTCAGGGCTTCTCGGCCGCAATCAGCAGGAAGGCCGGGCGCTCGCGCTCTCTGGCCCAGTCCGGCTCGGCGGCGATCTGCTCCGGTGTCGGCCCCCATTCCTCGACATGCCGCAATCTCAGGCAGAGCCCGATCAGCAGGTTGAGGTAGGTCGCGAGCGTCCGGTGCTGCTTGACGACGCCCTCGGCCAGCCAGTCGGTGACGCGCCTGCCCTCGTCGAGATAGGCGCCGACCGGCCAGACCGGCAGTCCCGACGCGTCCTCGCCCCAGCCCTGATGGCGCGGGGCCGTCATGATCGGATGCTCCACCGAGAAGACCAGGCGCCCGCCGGGCTTCAGCGCTCGCGCGATACCGCCGAACACGGACGGCAGGTCGACGAGATAGTGGAAGGCGAGCGAGGAATAGATCAGGTCGAAGTGCCCGGCGGCCGGCTCGTAAGTTTCGAGGTCTGCCCGTTCGTAGCGGACGCTTCCCGCTGATGTCTCCGCCCTCGCTCGCCCCAGCATGCGCTCGGAAACGTCGACGCCGATAACCTCCGCCGCGCCCTCGCCGGCAGCGAAGCGGCAGAACCAGCCGAAGCCGCAGCCCAGATCGAGCACAGCACTGCCCGCGAGCGGTGGCAGCAAAGCGCGCAACGCCGGCCATTCCGGCGCGCCGTCGAGCCCGCGGAGCGAGCGTGGCAACTGGCTGTAGTTCTGGAAGAAGCCGACGTCGTCGTAGATGTTCTGGGTCATCGCAGATCGGACGAAAGGCTGGCAGGGGCGGTAGGGCTCGAACCTACGACAACCGGTTTTGGAGACCGGTACTCTACCAACTGAGCTACACCCCTGTAGCGTCGGTTGCTTAGCCCGAACCTTGCGGCCTTTTCAAGTCGAAATCGCAACCGTCTCGTTCGAAGTTGTCTCATATCCTCAGCCGGCCACGGCAAAGCCCGGCAGATTCAGCATATTTCACTGAGGGCAGATCAAGAAAGAGTTGGCTCGGGACGCAGCCGCACAACGACAAAGGGCGGCGTTACCGCCGCCCTTTGCGAACGATGACCCCGGCTAGGCGCTCACTTCGGCAGCCGTCCGATGATCTTCTGCTTGCCGTCGACCACCTCAGCCAGGAAGCTCTCGCGCTGGACGTCGCCCTTCGCATCGAAGGTCGTCTCCATCAGGATGCCGGGCGCCTCCTCCGGCTTGATCGTCGCGCCGTGCAGCGTCGCCGCGATCTTGGTCGGCTCGAACTTGCCGAGCTTCTCCGTCGCCCATTTCACCGCATGGACGGCCATGTAGCCCTTGATGCCGTTATGGTCGGGCACGAACTTGAAACGCGCCTCGAAGCGCTTGCCGAACTCCTGCAGCGCGGGGATCGGCGCATCGACGGTCTGGCCGACATGGCCGCGCACGCCCTCAGCCGCCTTGCCGGCAAGCTCGATCACCTTCTGGCTCAGGATCGTGGTCTCGCCGATCACCGGCTTGCCGACATTCTGGTCGCGCATCGCCACCAGCAGCCGGGCGCTCTCCTCCTCATTGAGATAGACGAAGACGGCATCGACCTGCGCATTCTTCACCTTGATCGCCTCGCCGGCAAAATCCGCCTGGCCCTGTTCGGTCGAGAGGTCGACAGGCACCTCGATGCCGCGGCTCTTCAGCTCCTTCAGGATCGCCTCGTGCCCGCCCTTGCCGAAGTCGTTGTTGACCCAGACCACGGCGACCGACTTGGCCTTGACCTGGTCCTTGAGATAGGCGGCGATCTTCGGCATCGCCGCCGACTGGCTAAGCGAGGTCCGGAAGATGAAGGGGTTGCCCTGGGCGGTGTAGGCGGTACCGTCGCCGGCGGCGAGCTGAGCGATCTCGGCGCGCTGGGCGATCTGCATCGAAGCCATGATCGAGCCGGTATAGACCGGCCCGAGCACCGCATGGGTGCCCTCGTCGATCGCGCGCTGGACAGCGGCACGGGCATTGGCCGGGTTGGTCTGCGTATCATAGGCGACGAGATCGATCTTGCGCCCGAGGATGCCGCCCTTGGCGTTGATCTCCTCAACCGCGAGCTCGATGCCGCTCTTCCAATTGGTGCCGGCGGTCGCGCCCGGCCCTGACAACTCGGCGATGGTGACGAGCTTGACCTTGTCCTGGGCCATGACCGGCGTCGCCGCCAGTGCAAGCGACAGGGCAGCAGCTTTCAGACCGATGTTCATGAGGTCTCCTCCCGAGATGCGACGGCCGTTTGTGGCTCTCATCCGGGAGCATAGGCCGTAGGACACTGTATGCAAGATGATTTGGCGACTGCTAAGCATTCGTTTGAAGGAGCGCTCCGTGGCCGTGCTGGGCGCAAGCCCTCCCCCCGCTTGCGGCGGGGAGGGTTGGGTGGGGGGCAGCGCCGCTCGGCGAGACGATCAACGATAGAGTTCCTGCTTTGCGGCCCCCCATCCCTAACCCTTCCCCACCGCAAGCGGGGGGAAGGGAACAAGCCCTACCCGCCCGCTCCCATCTTCACCCCGACACCTCGCCGCTGCGCAGCACGTCGGCATAGGCATCCCAGGCCCGCATGATGTGCCGGTGCAGGATCGAATCGAGATCGGCGAGGCGCCCGGCAGCGAAGGCCTCGACCATCAGATGATGCTCGGCCATGGAGCGCTCCTGCTCGCCTTCCAGCGGCACCGAGAGATGCGTGCGCAGCGCCGCGACACGGCCGGACACGCCGCGATAGGCATTGCCGAGATAGCGGTTGCCGCAATGCTGGAAGAAGACCTCGTGGAAGACGGTGTCGGCCCGGGCATAGTCGCGGCGGGTGCCGCCGGCCTGCGTCGCTTCCATCGCCGCGAGCGCATCATTCATAGCGGCCAGCGCCGCCGCCCGCGCCTTGCTCATGCATTCACGCAGGGCCTGCGTCTCCAGCATGTAGCGGAAGACACAGAGCTCGGAGACGTCCTCCTCGGTCGGCGCGAAGACGAAGGTGCCTTTCTTCGGCACAATCGTCACCAGCCCCTGCAATTGCAGCCGCGCCAGCGCCTCGCGCACCGGCGTGCGGCTGACGCCGAGGGCCTCGCTCAGCGCTTCCTCCGACAAGGTCTCGCCCAAGCGCATCTCGGCGTCGACGATCGCATCGCGCAGGCGCTCCTCGACGATGGCGACCAGCGATTTCGGCTGCTCGACCTTGAGATCAGGCATAGTGTTCGCGCCCCAGGAAGGCCTCGTAGCTCGGCAGGTCGAGCATGTTCGCTTCCAGCGCGCGTGTCGTGCCGGAGCGCTTCAGCTCGCGGGCGAAGGCCGCCATCATATGGGCGTAGGCCAATGTCGAGGCGACCGGATAGCTCAGCACCTTGAAGCCCAGCCGCTCGAAATCCGCGGCCGTCAGCGGCGGCACCCTGCCCTCGACATAGTTGAACATCAGCGGCGCCTCGATCTCGCCCAGCGCCCGCTTCATCTCCTCCTCGGACTGCAGCATCTCCAGCAGCACGAGATCGGCGCCGGCCTTTGCATAGGCCTTGCCGCGCGCAATCGCCTCGTCGAGGCCGAGCGGCAGCCTTGCATCCGAGCGACCAATGATCAGGAAGTCGGGATCGCGCCGGGTCGCGACCGCGATGCGGATCTTTTCGGCGTGTTCCTCCGGCGTGACCAGCGCCAGGCCCTTCATCGCGCCGCAGCGCTTGGGCGTGACCTGGTCTTCGAGATGGATGGCGGCGACGCCGGCCGCCTCGTATTCGGCGACGGTGCGGGCGACGTTGTTGAGGTTGCCATAGCCGGTATCGGCATCGGCGATCAGCGGCACCGTGATCGCCGCGGCAAGGGCCCGGCCCCGCGCGACCATCTCGGTCATGGTCAGCAGCCCGATATCGGGCGCGCCGATCAGGCTGGCGGAGAGGCCGTTGCCGGTCATGTAGACCGCGTCGAACCCGGCCTGCTCGATCGCCCTTGCGCCAATGGCGTCATGGCAGCCGGGCGCGACCACGAGGCCGGGCTGCCGCAGCCTGTCGGCGAGCGAATGGCGGGGACTCATCGCGATCTCCAGTCCGTATGCAAGATACAGGAAGCTGGCACGATCCTCGCCGCGAAACCAGTGCGCCCAAACGGTTGCCCTGCAGAAACGAAAAAGGGCGGCGTTGCCGCCGCCCCTTCCCAAATCGCTATGCGCGTCGATCAGGCAATGATCGAAGCGACGACGCCGGCGCCGACGGTGCGTCCGCCTTCGCGGATGGCGAAGCGCAGCTTCTCTTCCATCGCGATCGGCACGATCAGGTGCACTTCCATGGCGATGTTGTCGCCAGGCATCACCATCTCGGTGCCCTCAGGCAGG
>DASYHC010000138.1:0-22528 GCA_035998995.1 Allobosea sp. | reverse complement strand
CAATCGCGCGACACCATCCTGGCGCAGGACGTATTCGAGGAGGCTTTCGCGCGTGTCCGCGCCACCGACGTCTCGATCCTCAGCGCCGGCGATATGAGCGAGCGCTCGCTGCTGGTGCGCTACGGCCTGCCGCGCGATCTCGACATCGCCGAACTGACGGCGCAAGGCGCGGTCGGCGACCTGCTCGGCCAGTTCATCGACAAGGACGGCACGCCGCTCGACCACCCGATCAACCGCCGCGCCATCGCGCTGCCGCTGGAAGCGTTGACGCGCATCCCGACGGTGATCCTGGCCTCGGGCGGCAGCAACAAGGCCGCCGTCATCGCCGCCGCGCTCAAAGGCAGGCTCGCTTCGGTGCTGATCACCGACGAGCAGGCTGCCGCAGCCGTGCTCGCTCTGCACTGAAAGCCTTCAGGCGGCGCGGATCGCCGCGAGCAGTTCCTCGTGGATCAGGCCGTTGCTGACGACCTTCTCCAGATCCTCGTCGCGTGAATCGACGCCAGCAACGGTGGTGACCATGCCGCCGGCGGCGCGCACCAGCGGCATCGCCGCCGCATGCGAGACGATGTCGGCCTTGAGCCCGATGAAGGCGTCGAGCCGGCCGGCCGCGACCAGCGACATCTCCAGGCCGCCCGAGACGAGAACGCGCACGCCGCGGCACAGGCCGGACAGCCGGCGGATGACGGCGTTGGTCCGCTCCAGCTCCTCCGGCGCATAATGCGAGGTCAGGCAGATCGAGACCACGGCATCGGCGAGGCTCGCGGTCGCCGAGACCGCAGCAGGGCGATCGTTGACAATCGCGACACCGCCCTCGGCATAGTGCGCGACGAGCCCGGCCAGCGGGGCATGCGTCAGGCCCAGCAGCGTGCGGCCTTCCTCCTGATAGGCCATGGTCACCGAGAACCAGGGCAGGCCGCCGGCATAGTTCACCGTGCCGTCAAGCGGATCGATGATCCAGCGCGGCGCCGTCTCCAAGCCGGCGAAGCCAGCTTCTTCCGAGAGGATCGCCGCCTCGGGCGTCAGTTGCCGTAAGCGGTCAATGACCAGCCGTTCCGAGGCGAAATCGGCCGCCGTCACCACATCACGAAAGTCCTTGCGGGCGACCGCGAGGTCGCCGTCCTGCATGCGGACCAACAGCTCGGCCGCCTGCCGCGCGATCGCGGCTGATTGCTCAAGCAAAGCGAGAAGTCGCGGCTCAGACATGGGCGACCTGCGGCTTGCCGGGATAGGCGGCGTCGAGCACGAAGGGCCGGCGCGGGCCGTAATCGCCGATCGGCTGGAGATGGCTGACGATGCCGGTCTCCGGGCGCCAGGCGTGCACGGCAAAAGCCGGCGGCTCCATGATGAACCAGTTATCCGTGCCAGGGCGCAGATCGAGCGCGACCTGATGGGCCGTACCCGGCGCGACATAGCCGATCGTGCCGGCAAAGCGCCGCTGGATCGGCCGGTGATAGTGGCCGCAGAGCACGCGCTCGATCTCGGGATGAGCGGCGATCAGCCCGGCGAAGCTCTCGGACACGCGGCAGGGGATCACGTCCATGCCGTCGACGCCGACCGCGAAGGGTGGGTGGTGCATGAAGACCAGTGTCGGACGCCCCTGCCCTTCGCGCAGGCGCTCCGTCAGCCAGGCCTCGCGCTCAGCGCAGATCTCGCCGCCATCCTCACCGGCGATCACCGTGTCGAGCCCAATCAGCCTGACCGGAAAATCCTCGACGGTGTAGTGCAGGAAGCCGGTCTTCGGCAGGTAGGCGCAATCGCCGCCAAGCGCCTCAGCGAAGCTCTCGCGTCGGTCGTGATTGCCGGGCAGGACATAGACCGGCATCGGCAGCCGCCGCAGCGCGTCGCCGACGATCGCGTATTCCTCGGCAAGGCCGCAATCGGCGAGATCGCCGGTGACCAGCACGCAGTCCGGCGCCGGATCGAGCACCAGCACGGCGTCGACCGCCTTGGTGATCGCGGCATTGGTGTCGACCATGCCATAGGCCGGACGGCCATGCGGCCTGGCGTGGAAATCGCTGAGCTGGGCGATGATCATCGGGTCTTGATCCAATGGCTACAAAACAACGAGCCGCCCGGCGCGGACGCCGGGCGGCGGTATCAATGTCAGCGCAAAGCGCTCACTTCATCAACGCTTCGGTCTCGGAGACCATGCGCTCAAGGCCGGCCTTGGGCTGGATCTCGCCGCGCATCACACCAGCGATCACCTCGCGCTGCTGGCGCCAGATGCGGACCGAGTTGCCGCCCGGATAGCCCTGCCAGGGCGAAGCGCGGTTCACCTGGCCGTTGATGGTGCGGAAATTGGCGTTGTCCTTGTAGAACGGGCCGAGGAACGCGTCTTCGCCGGCGCGCAGATTGGTCGGCATGTAGCCGGAGGTCTCGACGACGATCTTCTGCGCCTCGGGACCGGTGACGAACTTCACGAACTCCCAGGCCGCCTTCTGCTTGGCCGGGTCCTTGGCGGTGATGATCGCGGCATTGCCGCCGGTCGGCAGCGTGCCTTTGGCCTTGTCGTCGATCGGGAAGAGCGCGGTCTTCATGGTGAAGCGCTCGCCGACGAGGTCGGTGACCTGGCGCAGACGCGCCGGCGTGTCGAAGAAGATGCCGATCTTGCCGGCGATGAACTGCTGGCGCGACTGGTCCCAGTCGATCAGCGGCATGCCGTTCTCGGTGACGAGGCTGCGCAGGGTCTCCAGCGCCTTCAGGCCGACATCGCCGCCGAAAGCGACCTTCTTGCCGCTGGCGTCGAGCAGGGTATGGCCGCCCTGCTGGACGATGCCGCGCCAGAGCCAGTCATCCGGCCAGTCATGGATGTTGTAGGCGAGGCCGGCGACATCGGCGGTCCGGATCTTCTTGGCCAGCGCGATGGTGTCGGCCCAGTTGTCGGGCATCTTCTCGGGATCGCCGCCGGCCTTCTTCACCAGCTCGGCGTTGAAATACATCAGTGGCGTCGAGGCGTTGAAGGCGAGGCCCGCCTGCTTGCCATTGGCCTGGCCGAGCGAGAGCAGCGCATCCGAGTAGTTGGCTTTGCGCCAGGCTTCCGGCTCGGCCTTGAGCAGCTCGCCGAGGTCGACGACCTGCTTGCGCTTGTCGAGCGTCTCGACCAGCTCGGTCAGCAAATGGAAGCCGGAATAATAGACGTCCGGCAGCTGGTTGGTGACGGAGGAGCGCAGCATCGCCTGATGCCCCTCGTCATAGCTCGCCGCCGGCGCCCGGAAGTTGATCTTGATGCCCGGATTCTTCTTCATGAACTCCGCGGCGATCGGCTCGTGGAACTTGGCGAAGGCCGGGAAGGCATAGAGCACGTCGAGCGTGACCTCCTGGGCGCGCGCCGCTGTCGATGCGGCCAGCGCGAACGCCGCGGCGGCCAGGGTTCTGCCGAAAGCTTTCATCGGTGATCTCCTTGAGAGGATAGAGTTTTTGTCAGGCTTAGGCGTTTCAGGTTTGGGCGTTTCGGTGGTCGGCTTATTTCACGCCGGTCATTGTGATGCCGTCGATGAATCTGCGTCTGGCGATCAGGAAGGCGAGGACGAGCGGCGCGGTCAGGATCGTCGCCGCGGCCGTCAGCGCGCCGTAATTCGAGCCGGTCTCGGCATCGGCGAAGAACATCATCCCGAGCGGCGGCGGCGCGAGCTTGGCGTCGGAGATGACGATCAGTGGCCAATAGAGGTCGTTCCAGTGCGCCACGGTCGAGAACACCGCGAACGCCGCGATCGCAGGCAAAGCGCTCGGGGTGACGATGCGCCAGACGATCTCGAACTCGCTCATCCCGTCGAGCCGGGCAGCATTGATGATGTCATCGGGGAAGCTGCGGAAGAACTGGCGGAACAGGAAGATGGCGAAGACCGAGAGGAAAAACGGCACCATCATCGCAAAATAGGTGTTGAGCAGGCCGAGCTGGGCGAGGCCGATATAGAGCGGCATCGCCGGCACCTGGACGGGGATGCAGAGGCCCAGCAGCACCAGCACGAAAAGCAGGTTGCGCCCGGGAAAATCGAGCTTGGCCAGCGCATAGGCGCAGGGTATCGCGACGAGGAGCTGCACCACGAGGATGCCGGCGCAGAGGATGACGCCGTTCAGCGCGAAGCGCAGTAGCGGCGCCTTCTCCATGGCGAAGCGGTAGTTCTCGACGCCGTAGAACTGCTTCGGCCAGAGCGCGATCTCGGCGCTGAAGATCTCGGCCGGCGGCTTGATCGAGGTGACCAGCATCCAGATGAAGGGCGCCAGCATGAACAGCGCCCCGGCGATCAGCACGCCGTGGATCAGGACGAGCGAGAGGAAACGACGCGCCGCCGAATGTGCGGGAGAGACGGCTGCGACGGATGAGGCTGGGGCCAACATCAGTAGTGCACCTTCTTGTCGAGGGCGAAGGTCTGCACGGCCGAGAAGACGAGGATGAAGGCAAGGAAGATGAAGGTCAGCGCCGCGGCATAGCCGGTGTGGAAGTACTGAAAACCTTCGAGATAGATGTTGTAGAGCAGCACCTCGGTCGAACCGACCGGACCGCCGCGCGTCATCACCGCCACCGTGTCGAAGATCTTGAAGGCGGTGATCATCGTCGTGATCACCACAAACATCGTCGTCGGCCCGAGTAGCGGCCAGGTGATGGTCAGGAAGCGGTCGACGCCGCTGGAGCAGCCGTCGATATCGGCGGCCTCGTAGAGATCGCGCGGGATCGCGGTCAGCCCGGCCAGGAACAGGATCATGTTGAAGCCGAGGATCTGCCAGATGCCGATCACGGCAAGCGTCGCCAGCGCCGTAGAAGGTTCGCTGAGGAAGGCGACCGGCGCAAAGCCGAGCCATTTCAGCAGGCCGTTGATCGGCCCGAGCGAGGGGTGCAGCAGGAACTGCCAGACCGTCGCCATCGCGATCAGCGTCGAGGTCACCGGCAGGAAATAGATTACCTCGTAGAGCGAGCGCGAGCGCGTCCGCCGATGGATCAGTATGGCGATCAGCAGCGCGCCGAAGACCCCGCCGGGCACCATGATCGCGACATAGATCAGCGTGTTCAGCAGCGAGCGGCGAATGATCGGATCGGCCAGCGCCTTCTGGAAATTGGCGAGCCCGACGAAGTCGAGGTCGACGCCGCCGAACTCGTAATTGGTCAGGCTGAGCACGACGAGCACGGCGAGCGGCACCAGGATCGTCAACAGCAGCAGCACCAACGCGGGCGCGGCGAAGCCGAGGCCGGTGACGCGCTCGATCCAGAGCCGACGGCGCCGGCTGGAGGCGAGTTGCACGGGCATGTCGAGCGCGAGCGTCATGCTCAGGCCCTCAGCGGGACGATGGAAGCGGTCGCGACGCCTGGTCCGCGCGACACGATCCGCTCGCCATCGGCGGCGAAGAGATGGCAGGCGCTTTCGTCGAAGCCGAGCGTCACTTCGGCGGCCTCGCTGATGCCGACCGCAACCGCCGGGCTGGTGCGCATCGTCACGCCCGGCACGTCGCGGCCGGCGAGATCGAAATGCAGGATGTATTCGGAGCCGAGATTCTCCTTGCGCCGCAAACGGGCCGAGAACCAGGCGCGTCCCGTTCCAGCCGGCTCGCCTTGGACAAGCGAAAGCGCTTCCGAACGCACGCCAAGCGTCACCGCCTGTCCCTGCGCTTGCTGCACATTGAGCGCCATCGGCCGGCCGAAGAGTTCGAGCCTGCCACCCGCGCCGACGATTCCCGGCAGAAGGTTGATCGCCGGGCTGCCGATGAACTGCGCGACCTTGAGCGAGGCCGGCTTCTCATAGAGCTGCGACGGGGTACCGAGCTGCAGGATCGTGCCGGAATCCATCATCGCGACGCGGTCCGACATCGTCATCGCCTCGACCTGGTCGTGCGTAACGTAGACGAAGGTCGCGCCCAGCCGCTTGTGCAGCTCGGCGAGCTCGGTCCGCATATGGACGCGCAGCTTGGCGTCGAGATTGGACAGCGGCTCGTCCATCAGGAACACGTCGGGATGGCGGACCATGGCGCGCCCGAGCGCAACGCGCTGGCGCTGCCCGCCCGATAATTGAGCCGGCTTGCGATCGAGCAGATGATCGAGCTGGAGCTGTGCCGCGGCGGCGGCGACATCGGCCTCGATCCCGCGCATGACCGTGCGGCGCTGGCCCGAGAGCGCCCGCAGCAGCGGCAGGCGCTGCCAGAGCTTCAGCCGCGACATGGTCAGCGGCAGCGCGATGTTCTGGCGCACGCTCATATGCGGATAGAGCGCATAGGACTGGAACACCATCGCGACGCGCCGCTCGTGCGGGCGCAGGTGGTCGACTGGCTGGCCGCCGATCGCCACCGCGCCGCCATCCTGATGCTCCAGGCCGGCGATGATGCGGATCAGGGTCGACTTGCCGCAGCCGGACGGGCCGACCAGGGTCAGGAACTCGCCATCGGCGATATCGAGATCGACGCCGCCGAGCACGCGGGTCGGGCCGAAGGATTTGGCGATGGAGGACAGGGTGACCGTTGCCACGTCGCTCGCCTTTCTGTGCGGGACCGTCAGGGCTTCTTGCGTTTGACGTCGTCGGAGCGCGGCCCTTTCGGGTCAGCTGGCATCTCAGGCGGCGCGCGGCGGATAGACCTCGTGGATCACGTCGTCGATCCAGAGCGTCTTCAGTGCGCTGATCTCGTGGATCGCGGCGCTGTAGTCCCTGCCGTCGAAATCGTAGGTCACGGCGCCGAGCGTCGTCGTGCCGGCCATGCCAGGCTGCAGTTCGGGGCCGACGACGAAGCCGGAGGACGGGCCCCAGATGTAGCGCGTGCCGCCGACCTCGAAGTCGTGGGCGCGGTGCAGATGGCCGCTGGCGACGAAGGCGACCTCGTGCCTGCGAACAAGATCGAGCAGTTGCGCGCGCGGCTTCGGCGGCACGCTCCAATAGCCCTTGTCGCCCTCGTCGGGCGCCTCGATGAAGAGCGGCCGATGCAGGAACCAGCCGAGCCGGCGCCCCTCTGCGCTGGCGATCTGCTGTTCCAGCCAGCTGAGCTGACGGGCCTCGTCGGCCTCGTCGCTGCCGAACAGCATCGAGTTGAGGCCGATCAGCCGCCAACCCTCGACGTCATGAGTCCAGAAATCCGCCCCGAGATGCTCGCGCCAGCGCGCCAGGCGCAGCGCGTCGACCGGCTGATGCGGATGATAGGCCTCGCCGACATCATGGTTGCCGGGGACGCTGAGGACCGGCACGCCGAGAGCCGTCAGGAGGCCGCTGCAATAGCCAAAGTCCTCGTCGAGATCGGCGCCATCGACGGTAACGTCACCGGTATGGATGACGAGATCGGGCTTCTGCGCCGCCAGCCAGGCCGTCAGCGGCTGCCAATTGCAGGCAAAATGCGGCTTGTTCGGACTGAGATGAGTGTCCGAGATTTGCACGATCCGACGCATGACCACCCTCCGAACGCGCCCCCCGGAGGCCGGGGATGCGGGCCGCCTCCGTCCGTGCGGGGCAGCGGTTTTGCCATGGATCATACAAATGAATGTTTTGTGACACAAATGTATTTTCGAGTGCACTGCCTTCCGAAATCACCGAGAGAATCCGTTGGCTAGAGATCCGTGCTCTGCGGCAGGATCACCAGATCACGGATCGTGACATTGCGTGGGCGGGTCAGCATGAAATGCACGGCTTCAGCCACTTCCTCCGCCTCGATCAGGCCACCGCGGGCGCGCTCGGCGTCCAGCTTCTCCTGCGGCCAGTCGGCGATCAGGGCCGTCACGACCGGGCCGGGCAGCACCGCGCCGACACGCAGGCCATGCGGGATGACCTGGCGGCGCACCGTGTGGACGAAGGCCTGCACCGCATGCTTCGAGGCGGTGTAGACCGGCTCCCAGACCACCGGAACGACGCCGGCGACTGAGCTGGTGACGAGGACGTCTCCGGTCCTGCGCGCGATCATATGGGGCAGCACGGCGTGGATGCTGCGGAAGACCGCGTTGACGTTGAGGTTCAGCATCCGGTCCCAGGCGTCGGGATCGCCCTCGCTGACCGGCCCGCCGACATAGGAGCCGGCATTGGCATGGAAGATATCGAGCGGGCCTGCCATTTCGAGGATTTGCGGCAGCATGCCGGCGACGGAGGCGGGGGCGGTCAGATCGATGACGAGCGGAATGGCATCGGCGCCGAGCGCCTTGCAAGCCTGCAGCAGGGCCTCGCCATCGCGATCGACGAGGACGACGCGTGCACCGGCAGCAAGCAGGCGTTTCGCGCAGGCGAGACCAATCCCCGAGGCCGCGCCGGTGATCGCGGCGATTTTTCCGGTCAGCTCCTGAGTCACGTCGGCGTCTCCGATACGGCTTGGATTCGAGCGGGTCGCATCAGCTCCCGCGCCTGGCCCGCAGCCGCCTGCAGCACTTCAAAGGCGGCGAGGCGGCGGCTGTGCAACGCGGCGATTGCGCCGCCTGCGGGCGTGAAGACGGCTGCGCCCGGCGCCATCCCGGTCATGGCTTCTGACAGATCGGGAAAGGCGTTCGCGGCGGTCGCAGCGAGCATGGCCGAGCCCAGCAGGACAGGGTCGACCTCATCCGGTGCCAGCAGCGGCAGATCCGAGCAGTCCGCCAGCAACTGCCGGATCAGGCAATGACGACCGGCGCCGCCGCTGAGGACGATCGCTTCGATCGCCGCCCCCCTCGCCCGACTGGCTTCGATGATCTGGCGCAGGCCGTAGCCGATGCCGGTGAGGCCGGCGACATAGAGCGCGATGAGGTTGTCGCGATCGCGTTCCATGCCGAGCCCGGCGATCACGGCCCGCGCGTGCGGGTCGGCATGGGGCGAGCGGTTGCCGAGGAAATCGGGCACGACGATCAGCTCGCCGGCGAGGCGAGCGGCGTCCGATGGCCCGTCGACATGTCTTAAGGCCTGCGCGGCGAGCCAATCGGGCAGCGAGAGTCCCTCCGCTTCAGCCCGGCGCTGCGCCTCCGGCGTGGCCGGATGAAACGCGATCAGTTGCTCGATGGCAGCGCCGGCTCCCGATTGGCCGCCTTCGCTGAGCCAGAGGCCGGGTGCCATCGCAGCAAAATACGGGCCCCAGACACCCGGGATGAAGATCGGTTCCCGGCTGCTCGCCATGGTGCAGGCCGAGGTGCCGAAGACATAGGCCATGCGGGTCAGGGCGCTGCCGTGCGGCGAGCGCACGCCGATCGAACCGACGCCCCCGGCATGGGCGTCGATCAGCCCCGCGGCCACGGGGGTGCCCGGCTTCAGACCGAGCTCGGCCGCGGCCTTCTCTGTCAGCCCCTGTCCGAGCGCGGTGCCGCCCGGCACGATCTCCGTCCCGATCCGGGCGAAGCCATCATCGGCCAGATCGGCCAGCCCGATCTCATGGAAACAGCCGGCATCCCAGCGCCCTTCATGGGCGAGATAGGTCCATTTACAGGTCACGGTGCAGGTCGAGCGGGCGAGGGAGCCGCTCGCCCGCCAGGTCAGGAAATCCGGCAGGTCGAAGAACTGCCAGGCCGCCTTGTAAGTCTGCGGCAGCTTTTCCTTGAGCCAGAGCAGCTTCGGCGTTTCCATCTCCGGCGAGATCGCGCCGCCGACATAGGCAAGAACCGGATGGCGGGTCGCGTTGATGCGCTCGGCCTGGCCGATGGCGCGGTGATCCATCCAGACGATGATGTCGCGGCTGGCATCGCCATGTGAGCCGATCGGCAAGGGCGTGCCACCCTGCCCCAGCACGACCAGCGAGCAGGTCGCGTCGAAGCCGATGCCGGCAATCGCGTCCGGTGCGAGCCCGGCATGCGCCATCGCCTCGCGAACGCTGGCGCAGACAGCCTGCCAGATGTCCTCGCTGGACTGCTCGGCGATGTCGGGCCCGTCCCGGTAGAGCGCGATGTCGCGTTTGGCTGTCGCGACCATGCATCCGCTCGGATGGAAGATGCCGGCCCGGGCGCTGCCGGTGCCGACATCGATGCCGATGAAATGCGCGGCCATGTCAGGCGGCGGCACGGTTCGGCGATCCGGCGCGGGTACCATCGGGGTTGCGCAAATAAACGCCGTGTTCGAGCTGCTGGCGGCGGAGCTCCTCGACGTCGATCTCGGCCGGCGGGCGATTGCCGCGCACCGAGATCTTGGCGGCCCGTCCCGCCGCCTCGCCCATCGCCATGCAGGTCGCCATCACACGGATCGCACCCATCGCCTCGTGCGTCGCCGAGATGCTGCGACCGGCGACCAGCAGATTGCCGATCTTCTGCGGCACCAGCGAGCGATAGGGGATGTCGTAGCAGTCTCCGCACCAGATCAGGGTGCAGCCATCGTCAGCGGGCCGGTGGATATCGATCGGATAGCTCGCCACCGCAATCGCGTCGTCGAAATGCTTGCAGGCAAGCACATCCTCCTGCGTCATCACATATTGGCCGATGATGCGGCGCGTCTCGCGGATGCCGAGGAAGGGGGCAGTCTTGGTGAAATAGGCCTTTTCGAAGCCCGGCACGTAGTTCACGAGATAGGTGACGATGTCGTCGATCTGGGCCCGGCCCTCGATCTCGCCCTTGGTCAGGCTACGGGCGTCGGTACCATCCGTGCCCTTGACGCGGGTCATATTGATCCAGACCTCGCCCTTCTTCAGGCCGGTGATGATGATGGTGCGCTCGTTGGGAATCTTCAGCCCGCGCTCGGCCTTGGCCTTGGCCATGAGCTCGCGCATGCCGACCACGATGAACTGGTGGTTCTGGCCGAAATACTCGGCCGGGATGAAGTCGGTCAGATAGGTCCGCGCGGCCGGCGGCGCATTGGCGATCGAGAGCCTGAGCGCATCGGTGTCGACGCCGGCGAGGCAGAACATCAGTGTCGGTGGCTGCATGCCGCCCTCGGCATTGCCCTTTTCGGTGGGAACGCCGGCGCTATAGGCGACGTCGGCATCGCCGCTGCAGTCGATCACGACCTTGGCGAGGATCGCGGTGCGGCCGCTCTTGCTCTCGGTGATGACGCCGCGGATCGTGTCGTTCTCGACCAGCGCGCCGGCGAAGAAGGTGTAGAACAGCACATCGACGCCGGCCTCGGTCAGCATCTCCAGCGCCACCGTCTTGACCGCCTCCGGCTCGACCAGGGTGATGCCCATATGCAGTGGGCAGGGTCGATGCTCGCTCGCCCCCTGGCGCTCCCGGCGCAGCCGCTCGATGAATTTCTGCGGCAAGCCGTCGATGATCTGGTTGCCCTTCTGGCCAAGGAAGCCGAGCACCGGCAGGCCGATCGTCATGTTGCCGCCGACGAAGCTGCGGCTCTCGATCAGGCCGACGCGCAGACCGTCCTCCGCCGCGGCCAGTGCTGCCGTCAGGCCCGAAGGCCCGCCGCCGACGACGAGCACGTCGTATTCGGCCGAGACGGGAATGGAGCGCGCCGGCTCCTCGATGAAACGGGTCGCTGCGGTCGACATGACGAAGATCCTTCAGAGTACGATGAATTCAGTGACGGCTGCGGGGCAGCGCGCCCCGCAGCCGGGGTCGGCAATCAGGCTGGCATCATCGGCTTGACGCGTTCGATGATGGCGGAGACGGCATCCTTGGCCGGCTTGCGGCCGAGTACGGCGAGCTGGACTTCCTCTAGAAAGGTCGCCTGGGCGCGGGCGGCCTCCGGGAAGGGCGGGAAGGCGCCGCGCGCCGTCTTGAGCACCTTGGCCTCCACCTCGGCGAGCGGATTCTTCGCCTTAAGCCCGGCATCGGCATAGGAGGAAACCCGGACCGGCCCGTTACCGTTGATCGCCATGCCGAGGGTCACGCGCTTGCTGGAGACTTCCCTGATGAAACTCCAGGCCAGCGCCTTGTCCCTGGCATTCCTGGGGATCGCCATCGCCCAGGCCTCGACGACAGAAGCCATCGGCACCTTGCCCTTGATCGCGGCCGAGCCGGGGAACTCGACCGCCTTGATCCTGCCTGGAAACTTGCTCTGCTCGGCATTGTTGAGCTGCGCCCCGCGGGCGAAGGGCAGCACGGTGAAAGCCGCGCGGCCCTGCTGCAGCCAGGTCACCTGATCGTCGTTCTTGGTCGTGGCATAGCTGCGCGGCAGGCTGCCGGCCTCGAACATGCCGCGCAACGCCGCCAGCCCCTGCTCCAGCGCTTCCCGGTTCGGCACCAACTTGAGGTCGGGACTGATGAAGTCGCCGCCATAGGCGCGGGCGAACATCACTGGGAAGACGGCGAGGTCGCTGGCCAGAACTAGGCCGGTGACGGGCGTGCCGGCCTTCGAGGTGAAGGTCGTCTTTTTCGCCTGCTCGATCAGCTCTTCCAGCGTCGTCGGCGGGGCGGAGATGCCGGCCTCCTCCAGCAGCGCCTCGTTATAGAACAGGCCTTGGGTGGCATGGCGGACGGGGATGCCGATCAGCTTGCCGTCGATGGTCATGCCCTGGACGAGGCCGGGCGCGATATCGGTGAAATCCTCGATCGCGTCCTTGTCCTGATAGGGGCCAAGCGGCTCGAACAAGGCGGCGATCTGCGAAGTCGGCCGGTTATCGATGAGATAGCCGACGCCGTACTCGGTCTCCTTCAGGCTGGCCTCGCGGAAGAGCCGGTCCTGCAGCGGATTGGAGTCGAAGGTGGTGAAGGCGATCTCGGCGTCGTTCGCCTTGCGCCAGCCCGCCATCAGGTCACCGTCACCGCTGCCGAGCACGGTCTGGTGGACCTTGTGGCTCAGCACGTTCAGCGTCTTGCCGGCGGCGAGCGCGGGCCGGATGGTAAGCGCGGCGGCTGCACCGGCCGCTCCGGCGACGAATGCACGGCGGGTCAGCTTTGTTTCAGGCCTCTTCGACATGGCTTCCTCCCTCTTTTGGTTGGCTACCCCTTCGTCGAACCGGCGGTGAGGCCGGCCACGAGGTAGCGGTTCATGAAGACGACGAAGAGAAGGACGGGCACGAGCTGCACCGTCGCGGCGGCGAACAGAATCCCCCAATCGACGCCGTCGATGGAGCCGATCATCTCGGAGATCACGAGAGGCGCGGTCTTGGCCTTGGTCGCGGTGAAGATGAAGGCGAAGAGGAACTCGTTCCAGGAGAAGACGATCACGAACACCGCGACGGCGAGCACGCCGGGCATCGCCAGCGGCGCGATCACCTTGCGCAGGATCGTCAGGCGGCTAGCACCATCGATCGAGGCGGCCTCGTCGAGCTCGCGGGGGATCTGGTCCATGAAGGTACGCATCAGCACCGTCCCGAGCGAGACGAAGAAGGTCGCGTAGAGCAGGATCAGTACGAGATGCGTGTCGCTGAGGCCGAGCGCATTGACGATGGGAAAGAGCGGCAGCGTCACCACGATCGGCGGGATCAGCCTGACGATGATGAGCCCGAGCAGGCTGGCCCCGAGCCAGCGCCCGGAATTGCGCGAATAGACATAACCGGCACAGGCGCTGGCGACGATGGCCAGCAGCGTTGCGCCCGCCGTGATCAGCAGGCTGTTGAGCAGCCCCTCGAAGAACACGCCCCAGGAGCGCCAGAGCTCGGCGTAGTGCTTGAATGTCGGCGTGAACAGCCATTTCGGCGGCACCGCGAAGATGTCCTGCCCCGGCTTCAGCGACGACATCGCGATGAACAGGATCGGGTAGAGCGACCAGAACAGGATCGCCGCGACGGCGAGCGCCTTGCCCGCTCCGATCAGGAGGCGCTCAGTGCGCATGGGCCACCCCTCCGCGCCTGAGCAGAAGGACATAGGCGCCGGCGAGAAGCAGCGAGGCCAGCACCATGATCCAGGCAGTGGCGGCTGCCGGGCCGAAGGCGTTGAAGCTGAAGGCTTCCTGATAGAGGTAGATCGCGACGACCTCGGTCGAGCGTGCGGGTCCGCCCTTCGTCAGCAGCCAGGCTTCCGAGAACAGGCGGAAGGCGAAGATGTAGCGGAACAGCAGCGCGATCAGCATCGCCGGGCCGAGCAGCGGCAGCGTCACGCGGCAAAAGGCCTGCCAGCGCGTCGCGCCGTCGATCCGCGCGGCTTCGTAGAGCTCGCCGGGGATGGCGAGACGCGCCGCATAGACGATGACGAAGGTGAAGGGCAGGTGCAGCCAGATCGTCAGCAGGCCGATCAGGATCATTGCGTGCGAGGGCTCGAACGACCAGTCGAGCGTCGGCAGGCCCAATGCGTGCAAAGCCAGCGTAATCGGTCCGGCATCGGGATCGAACAGGAAGCGCCACATCACCACGGCGGTGACTTCGCTGACGGCATAGGGCGCGAGCACGGCGACGAGCAGGAAGCGCCGGAACGGCAGACCGCTGGCAAAGAGCAGGGCCATGCCGAGGCCGACAGCGAGCTCCAGATGCACGGCGACCACGACGAGGACGACCGTGTTCCACAGCGCGCCGTGGAAGGCCGGATCGGCAAGGACGCGCCAATAGTTCTGCAGGCCGACGAAGCTCGGCGCCTGGCCGAAGCTCGACGTGTTCAGGCTCAGCCAGACGACGTAAAGTGACGGCAGCACGATCACGCTCAGGATGAGCAGATGCACCGGCGCAAGCAGCGGCAGTATCCGTGCTGTTCCTTGAAGCTGCACGCTTTCCTCCAGATTTTTTCGCTCCGGGCTCTGTCGGCCCGGTGGCCCGGACGCTAGGCGTCCGCAGTCGGTCTTCGTCAGTGCACCGCCTTGGGCGAGGCGGCCGGTCTCTCCGGATTCGGAAGCGGCTCGGAATCGTGGTTGTTGCCCCGATCCCTGGTGGCAGTGAGATCGCGCACGGAGTCGCGCACTTGCAGACTTGTCTGCAGCACGATGGTTTGCGGCGGCGCACTATCGCCGGACATTCGCGCTCGCAGTCTCTGCCAAGCCGCAGCGGCGAGCTCGGCGATCGGCTGCCGGATCGCGGTCAGCCCCGTCTTGCGGGCGCTCATCCACGGGTAATCATCGAAGCCAACCACGGAAACAGGAGCGGGAATGTCGATCTTCAGGCGCGCCAGCGCAGACAGCGTGCTCAGCGTCGTGACATTGGTCAGCGCGATGACAGCGCTCGGCTGCGGATGCCGCTCGAGCCAGCTCCGGAACAGCTCGGCACCACGCTCGGCGACCGAGCCGAGCTCGACGACGGTAACCCCGCAATCAGCCACGTTCTGAAGCAGTTCGCTGGCCCCGCGGACGCGCTCGCGGATCGGCGAGATGGCGAGGCTGGAGGCGGCGATGACGAAATCGCGATGCCCCAACGCCAGAAGGTGGCGCGCTGCGATCTCACCGGCTTCGCAGTTATCGATCGCGACGGTG
Organism: Allobosea sp.; assembly: GCA_035998995.1. Classification (GTDB taxonomy): domain Bacteria; phylum Pseudomonadota; class Alphaproteobacteria; order Rhizobiales; family Beijerinckiaceae; genus Allobosea. The sequence continues at coordinate 7,403 of DASYHC010000138.1, read as the reverse complement.
TCGACAACCGATCCTTCCGGATGGACACGGTCGACGAAGATGATCGGCAACCGTCCGATTTCGGCGGCTAGTGCTTGCGGCACGGCGTCGGAGCACGGCACGACGATCAGACCGGATGGGCGCCAGGCGAGCAAGGTGCGCAGGCGCGACTGTTCGAGGCCGATATCGTCGCGGGAGCTCGCGACGACGATGTCGTAACCGTCCGCCTGCGCCAGGACCTCCAGCCGCGAGACGAGCGAGGTGAAGAAGACGTCATCGAGATCGGGGACCAGCACACCGACGACGCGGGCCTGGCCCGAGCGCAGCTGCGACGCGGCGCGATCCACCTGATACGCCAGCTCCTTCGCCGCCAGCAGCACGCGTTCGCGCAGATCGTCATTCACCGGCTTGTTGCCGCTGAAGACATTCGAGACCGTCGCGATCGACACTCCTGCACGGTCTGCGACATCCCGGATCGTTACGCGGCGGCTCATCATCTGCCTGTTAAACGTTTAACTGTAAAACGTTTAACAGGACTCGACCTACCTCACAAGTGTTGTTTTGAAAGTTCGTTCTCGGGGGATTCTGCTCCAATCGCCCCGAAACGGAGGTAGCGCCTATGAGCAGGGCGAACATGCCGCCAGAGGCTTGTCCAGCGTGTGAGGCTGCGGCTGCGGAGAAACCTAGCCGCGAGCCGGCGTGTCGATGCGGTGCTCACGCGGATTGGGAAGGCAGCATGAGGGCGGCCATCTACGCTCGCTATTCGAGCGAGAATCAGTGGGACGCCTCGATCGAGGACCAGCTCGAGCTCTACCAGCGCTATGCGGCGGCGCAAGGCTGGCAGGTTACGTCGACCTTCAGCAATCGCGCGATCTCTGGCACGACGGTTCGACGTCCGGGCTATCAGGATCTGCTGACGGAGGCCCGCCGCAGCAGGTTCAATGTGATTGTCGTCGAGGCGCCGGACCGGCTATCACGCAAGCTCTCCGAGATCGCGCGGCTCCATGACGAGCTGCAGTTCACGCGCATTAAGTTGCACGCTGTCAGCCTTGGGCCGATCGAGACGATGCATGTCGGCATGCTCGGGACGATGGCGCAGATCTACGTCGCCGACCTGCGCGAGAAGACACGGCGCGGCCAGCTCGGCCGGATCCTGCAGGGCCGCGCCGCTTCGGGAACGGCCTTCGGCTGCGACATCGTCCAGGGCACGGAGCGCGGTGGGCGCGTGATCAGTCAGGCCGAGGCAGCGACCGTTCGCAATATCTTCCAACAGTTCGCCAACGGCGTCAGCCCGCGTGGGATTGCCCACCGGATCAACGACGAGGCTGTCCCCGGTCCTGATAGGCGCCCATGGCTCGACACGACCATCCGCGGGCAGAAGGAGCGCGGCACCGGGATCCTGAACAATGAACTGTACGCAGGAGAGCTCGTCTGGAACCGCTGCTCCTATGTGAGGGACCCTTCGACAGGGAGACGCTTGCGCGGCCGAACGCATCCGAGCAATGGGAGCGCAGGAGCGTCCCAGAGCTGCAGATCGTCGATGAGACGCTGTGGCAAGCCGCCGAGCAGCCCCAGGAGACGACTGCCTTTGAGATGCGCCGCGATGAAGAAGTAACGCTCTGAACCGCGCCCATCGGCGCCGGTACCTCTTGTCGGGCCTTCTCACCTGCAGTTGTTGCGGCTCCGGTTACGCGTTGATCACGGCCGGACGCTATGGCTGCGTTGGCCGGCGTTCCCAGGGCCTATGTCAGAACGATCGGACGATCGGCCGCCGCGAGCTCGAGGAACGCATCCTGTCGGCACTGCGCGAGCAGTTGCTGACGCCGGAACTGGTGGCCGAGTTCGCCCGCGCCTATCAGGAGGAGCGCAATCGCAATGCTGCCGAGGCCGAGCGTCGGCAAACGGATGCACCTGTGGCCTTGGCGGCCATCCAGCGCAAGATCGGCGGAATCATGGCGGCGATCGAGGGCGGTCTGTACCAGCCTTCGATAAAGCAGCGCCTCACCGAGCTTGAGCATGAGAGGCAATCGCTGGAGACCCGGCTATCAGAACACGCCGAGTGTCCTGCGATCCTGGTCCACCCGAACCTGGCTGAGGTATATCGCCGACGCGTGGCGAACTTGGAGAGCCTGCTGGAAGATCCAGAGCTGTGGGATGAGGCGATGGAGGCGATCCGCTCGATGATCGAGACGATCGTGGTGACGCCGCGCGCTAGCCACGGTGTCTCGCTTGAGCTTCACGGGGACCTGCGCGGAATCTGGCGCTGTGTTCGCAGAACGCGAAAACCCCGTCTCGGGGGAGACGGGGTTTTCAGGATATTTGGTTGCGGGGGCTCGAAGCCACCTTTACCGAACACGGATTCGGGCCGTTCGAATGGCAGGGGCCTTTTGCCTGGGTCAGGGATAGTGAAGCTGAACTCGCGGTCCCTGTAGCGTATCGCGGTGCGGTTATCGCGAAAATAGTGAAAAGCTATACAGCCGTGGCGAGGCAATTGGCCGACGGCCGATATAACTCGCGAACAAGCGGCTTAATCTGAAATTTTCAGTAGCTCGTCGATGGCCTCGTGGGGATCGAATCCGATTGCTGCGGCCAACTGCAGCAATTCAGGAATGTCCACTCTGCGCTGGCCGCTTTCGATGTTGGCAATGAATGGCTGATGTCGGCCGAGCTTGGCAGCGACCTCCGACTGAAGCTGGCCCGAACGCTCTCGGTACTCACCGATGAGCTGAGCCAACCGCTTATGTCTTTCTGAGCGTATAGAGGATGCCATGAGCTCGTTCGATCAACGATCGACCCTCGCTATGCGCTTGACCTCCCGATACAAAAATTGGATATCTAAAAATCGGATATTCAGCGGAAAACACGGTCGGATAATGCAGCGAGAGCGAGGAACGGGTCGCGAACATCACGCGGCAAAAGCTTGGATTGACAGTCTTCCTTATCGGTGGGCGATAGGCGGCGGCCTTACGACTGGAATGCTGCTCGCTGTATTGACCGTTCCGGGCCCTGGCGAACCTGTTATTAAAGCCGCTCTGATGCTGATCGGCATAGCGCTGGCCGCACTAGGCTGGCTGCTGACCGGCTACTGGGCGCGATGGAGTTTGCGGCCGCATCTTCAGCATTCACTGGAGAGTGCCCGAGCGTCCATTCCGAACCTCTGGGTTTCTGGGGCTGTTCTGCTGGCCGGCCTGCCTCTTGTTTTGCGCCGACTGTTAGCTGAACTCGGCGCGATAGAGAGCCCGGGTTCTGGGCTCGCCGGATTTGTTGAGTTGGTTACCACGATGGCGTGTGCATACCTGTTAGTCAGAGGGTTCGCCTTATTATCTCAGCGCGGGTTTGACCGCGCCAGTGCAAGGCACAATTAGGCGCAGGAGGCAGCTGTCGGTGGCAGATGGCTGCTCCTGGCCCCTAGCGGACTCTGGCAACGTCCGGTCTCGGGCAGCCGAGTTTGACGACTGGGCGTCAACGCAGAGGCTGGCTCCTTCTGACTTCCAGAGTGTCCATTTTCAGGTAGGCGGATGGGCCGTGAGGCGCTCAAGCCCCTAGCCGTCCAGCCGGGAGCCGGCTCACCGTAGAGAGCATTTCGTCGTCTGCCGGAGACGGAACGGGCGGGAGGTTTGCAAGGATATGCGGCAGGCGTTCTCGATTGCTGGCCTTTGCAAAATACCAGCCCTGGAGGAAGTCGCACCCCAAATCCATCAATAAGCTGGCCTGCTCCAGGGTCTCGACGCCCTCGGCGGTGACGGACTTGCCTAAGGCGTGAGCAATGCCGATAACGCCCTCAACGATGGCCAGGTCGGCGGAGCTTTCCGGGAGGTTGGACACAAAGCTCCGATCGATCTTCAATCGATCAATTGGTATCCGGCGCAGGTGCGAGAGCGATGCATAGCCTGTTCCAAAGTCGTCCAGTGCTATCTCTACGCCTGCCTCATGCAGGCGCGCCAACCGCCCTCGAAAACCTTGATAGTCGCTCCCGAGGAAGACCTGCTCAACGACTTCGATGCAAAAGCTGTCAGGCGTGACCTGAGTCTGGGCAGAGAGGCTTAGGAACCGGTCGACGAACTGGTCCGAGCGAAAATCCGCGTTCGTGGCATTGATAGCGACACGCCCAATCGGAATCCCCTGCTCGCGCATGAAGGCGAGGTCCTTGAAGGCGGCTTCTACGACAAACATGCCGATCGCCGCCTCCAACCCCGGATCGTCGATACCTGTCAGAAAAGCGCCGGGCAGCAGAAGGCCGCGCTCTGGATGTCGCCAGCGCAGCAGCGCTTCCAGGTAGATCGGCTTTGAAGGGTCTAGTGGGACTATTGGTTGATAATACAGGTGAAATTGGCTTTCAGAAAGCCCCGCTTCCACCGCCTGCAGCAACTCGCTCTTTTGCTCGGCCAACCGTCGTAAGCGGGGCGTGTAGAAACTCCTCTGGTCGCGTCCTGAAGCTTTGGCTTGATAGAGCGCCATGTCGGCGGCTTTGAACAGGTCTTCCGCGCTGCTCGCCTGGTCGGGGAACGACGCGATTCCGATGCTTGCCGAGTACCTGTGCTTGACCCCACCAAGCCAGATAGGAGATTTGATGCTCTTTAACACATCGTCCAGGAAGCGCCCGACTACGGCATCCGAGTTGTCGGAGGTGATGATTCCGAACTCATCGCCGCCCAGCCGGGCAATAAACGCGCCTTCCGACTGGAAATCGGCCAGGCGCAAGGCGATCACCTTGAGAAAGCTGTCGCCTACATCATGGCCAAACGTATCGTTGATTTCCTTGAAGGCGTCGACATCGATCAAAGCGAGATGAATTGCCCCCCGAGCCTGGTCGTGCCGTTCGAGCGCAGCCTCTAAATAGGACTGAAAACGCCGCCGGTTCGCGATACCCGTCAGCGGGTCAAGATCCACGATCTGGCGTAGGTGCTCTTCAGCCTCATGGCGGGCGGTGATATCGAAGCGGATCGCGGTATAGCTATCTGGCTTTCCGCTCTCATTAAGGTGCGGTACGATGGTGGTGTCGACCCAATAGGCCTTCCCGTCCTTACGATGATTGCAGATTTCGCCACGCCACGTCTGCCCACTAGCGATGCAGCGATATAAATCGCGGAAAAATGCCTTGCTATGCAAGCCTGAGCAAATGATCCGATGATTGTTGCCGATAAGTTCTTCCCGAGAGTAGCCGGATATCTCACAGAATTTATCGTTTACGTAGGTTATCGTTCCTTGAACGTCTGTAATGGCGACGATCGCCGCCGCGTCCAAAGCGTAACGCGTAAAATCCGCAGCGGTCGCGGCTGAATTTGATCCTTCAGTCTCGATAGGCCAAGGGGCATCCTGATGCAATTTAACGTCTCCGCTAAAGCTGCTTGACTCCACCAGAACAGCAAACATCTCTTTCCCTCGGAGCCTGGTTCCGAATATCGAAATCAGCACAATGCGCCATAAGAATTGGTTAAAAACGCCGGGCGCGAAATGCCGCAGGGGAGCTCTCGACAATATATTCTGTCTGGGGGCAATCTTTGCTTCGCCTCTTGACCAAACCCTGCTTTCATGACCGCTTGACGATCAACAATCGAAAGCGCACCGTCAGGGCCTCTTTGAAGCAGCCGCTCAAAATGCCCTGCGCGGCGGACAATAGCTCATCTCCCTGCTGCGCAAGGAGCCCGATGTGATCTCCTATCTGCAATCGGCGAGAGAGCTTGACGAGCGCTGGACGGCCTCATTGCAGTTTTTGCCGCCAACTCCGGCCCTGCGGAGTACCCATGATTGCATCACGGCGCGTAAGATCGCAGCCACCGAACTCGACCTTTTTGACCGCTATGCTCGGGAAATCGCGGCAGAAAACGGACTGAAGCTGGCGAACCTGGTCGATCTTTACGATCTTCTGCTCATAACGGGGCTGATAGCAGGCATCGAGCTTAATGACTCCCGAATTGGCTGGCGTGAGCCGCCGAGGCGATCTCGGGCCGCCGTCGACCCCAGAGCTACGGCCCAGGCCGAAACGGCGACGCCGGCAGCTTCAGAGCAGCTGGCAGGTCGCCGAGATGCGCGAGGACGTACCGGGCGCCCGAGGCAACCAATGCTGCCGGTGGCTGAAAGCCCCAGGAAACCCCGATCGGCGTGATGCCGGCCGCGACAGCCATACCCATGTCATAGGAACTGTCCCCGACCATCACCGTGCGTTCCGGAGAAGCGCCAGTTTCAGCCATCGCGCGCAGCGCCATGCCGGGGTGAGGTTTGGATGGCGCGTCATCGGCCGTCTGGATCGTATCGAACATGCCTGCCCAGCCGTACTGAGCGAGCACAAGCTCTGTCCCCTTGCGCGACTTGCCCGTGGCGATACCGAGCTTGAGCCCGGTCTGGCGCCTGATTTCTGCCAATAGCTCCGGAGCACCGGGGAAAAGCGGAGCACGGAGCAAAGGATCGCTCAAGGCGCGCCGATGCATGTCCCCGATAATCTCACGGTAGGTGCGGGTGAGCAGATCGTCGGGCTGTCCCAGGCCCGCGAGGCGAGCCAGGGCGACATCCAGGGATAGCCCAATGACCTCGAGGCCGGCTTCCGGCCCCGGATGTCTCCGGCCACATCGCCTGAAGGTCTCGGTTTGGGCGACAAGAAGGGTCGCGCTGGAATCGATCAGGGTCCCGTCGAGATCGAAAATGATGAGGTCCATGACATTCCCCGCACGTCGGTTGCGAGAATTACACGTGTGCTGCCGGGCTAATAAGCGATTTCTGCCCCTGAAACACAGTGCCTGTCGATAGGCCCTACGCCATGGCATCGCTAATCGGAGCTCCCCGGTAGGCTTGCGTACCCCAGTCAAATTGTAAGCTCGATGGCACGGAGCTTTCACGGGTCATCCGGCAGACCGTGCTGGCGCAACCTGGCAGGTTGCAGTGCCTCTCAAATGCACTCCTTCCCGGCCCTTCCGTGCCGGCGATCCCGCTTTCCATTGAGGCAATATTAATGAACCTCGGAGTATCCAATACGTTGCTACAATCAGGTGTAAGCTTAAATTGTATGAACCAAGTCGCTGGCTAAGCCGTCCATCCGAACACGCCTCCCAATGGGGACACATCTCCCCAGGGCGATGGAGGCGGTAATATGCGCGAGATTGTTTTCGGCTCGTCATTCGCCCTTCTGGTCGCGATTGCCGCATTGGCATCTGCAAGTTGGCCCGTCTCAGGTCGCCCTGTAGCCGTATTCTTCAGATCAGGGGCTTCGTCTGGGGAAGTTATGGCCGCAATTCAGCATGCAGGCGGGCTCCTGCTGGAAGCAGACGCTGAGTCCTCGTTGGTGATCAGCATCAGCGACCAACGTATTCATCCGGCGTGGACCGCCTTGTGTCTCAGCATTTTGGCGTCCAGCTTTTCCGCGCTCGTAGTCCGGCAGTAGTGCTGGCAGCGGTGCTGGAGACGTCGTCGTGGATGATGAGACCTATGTC
>DASYHC010000042.1:0-43594 GCA_035998995.1 Allobosea sp. | reverse complement strand
CGCGCTGCTGCTGGCCGCCGGAGAGCTGCATCGGCCGGTGATGGGCGCGGTCACCTAGGCCGACACGAGCGAGGGCGGCGAGCGCCCGCTCGCGCCGTATCTTGCCGTCGAGCCCGGCATAGACCATGGGCAGTTCGACATTGGCGCAGGCGTCGACCCGCGGCAGCAGGTTGAACTGCTGGAAGACGAAGCCGAGCTTGCGATTGCGGAGTTCGGCGAGCCCGTCGCCGGAGAGCGTCTCGACCGCGACGCCGTCGAGCCGGTAATGGCCGCCGGTCGGCCGGTCGAGGCAGCCGATCAGGTTCATGAAGGTCGACTTGCCCGAGCCGGACGGCCCCATCACCGCGACGAGATCGCCGGCCTCGATGTCGAGCGAGACGCCGCCGAGCGCGGTGACGCGGCCGGAGTCGAGATCGTAGACCCGGGAGAGATCACGCGCCTCGATCAGGGGCATGGCGGCCGCCTCAGAACAGGCGCGGGCCGCGCGGGGCGGGACCGCGGCCGGCGGGCGTCGGCTCGGCATTGCGCGGCCCGCCGCCGATCACGACCTCGACGCCCTCGGCGATGCCCGTGGCGGGTAGAACCTGAGTGAAGGCGCCGTCGCTCGCGCCTAGCCGGATCGCGACCGGCTTGGGCTGGCCCTCGCCATCGAGCACATAGACGCGCCCCGGGGTGACGTCGCTCTGCGCTGCCGGGCGGCCCTCCTGCATCAGCGCCTCGAACTTGGTGCGGCGCTCGGGATCGAGCACGGCGGCGATCTTGGCGCGCAAATCGGTGCGGGCGGCCCGGAAGGCGGCGCGGCGCTCATCCTCGGAGAGGCCGGCCACGGCCTGGCGGCCAGCGGCGCGCTGCTCGGACATGATCGCAGCGATCGCCTGCTTCTGCTCCGGCGTCGGCTGGACCTCCTCCTCGATGCGTTCGCGCAAGGCGCCAGCAGCGCGGCCGCCGCCTGCGCCACGTGTCGCTTGAGCTTCGGCCGGTGCGGGGGCGGGCAGGGCGGTCGGGCCACCGAGCGGGCGGAAGCGCAGGGCTGCATTGGGCACGCGCAGCACGTCCTGGCGGTCGTCGGTGACGATCTGGAGATTGGCGGTCATGCCCGGCAGCAGAGCAAGATCACGGTTCGAGACGCGAACGACGCCGGTATAGGTGACGACGTTCTGGATGGTCTGGGCGCCCAGGCGGACCATCTGCACCTTCCCCTGGAAGGTGCGGTTCGGATAGGCGTTGACGCTGAAGGAGACGTCCTGGTCGACCTTGAGCCTGCCGACATCGGCCTCGTCGATATTGGCGTAGATGTCGATGGTGCGCAGGTCCTGCGCGATCTGGAACAGCACCGGGGCCGAGAGCGAGGCGGCGACCGTCTGGCCGAGATCGACCTGGCGCTGGACGACGACGCCGTCGACCGGCGAGCGGATTTCGGTACGCTCCAGATCGATCAGGATGTCCTTCAGCTTGGCGTCGCGCTGGGCGATCAAAGCCTCGCCGGATTGGACCTGGCCTTGGGCCAAGGCGATATCGGCGTCGAGGCCGGCGATCTCGGCTTGGAGCGAGGCGATCTGGGCCTCGTTCGAGGCGAGCGTCGCGGTCTGGATCTCGACCTGCGTGCGGGCGCTGTCGAGGCCCTGCTGCGCGCCGGCGCCGCGCGTGAACAATTCGTTCTGGCGATCGAAGGTGCGTTTGGCGTCGGCAAGCTGGGCGCGAGTGCGGTCGCGCTGGGCCTCGAGGTCATTGACCGTCGAGTTCGCCTTGGTCCGCGCCACCTTGGCCCGGTCGAGCTGGGCGCGCTTGACGACGAGGTCTGCCCTGGCCTGCTGCAAATCGGCGGCCGCAGCGTCGCGGCGGGTCTTGATCTGGTCGCTGTTGAGGCGGGCGACGACCTGGCCTGCCTTCACCTGCGAATTATAGTCGGCGAGGATCTCGACGATCTGGCCGGAGAGCTGCGAGCCGACCACGACGGTGGTCATCGGGGTCAGCGTGCCGGTCGCTCGCACGGAAGCGGTGATCTGGCCGCGATCGATCGCGGCGAGACGATAGGGCGTGTCATTGGCGGCGCCGCCTGTCGGCCGCAGCGCGAAATAGCCGGCCGCCAGCGCGCCTGCGCCGACCACCGCACCGATTGCCCAGAGACGCACGTCCGTTCATCCTCCGAGGCTGGGAACAATGCCAGCCTTCCATTGCCGCGCATCATGCCAGATTCAGGCGGTGCAGACGAGTTAACTCGCTGCAATGTTGCGGAAAGCTTGCCGGATGCCGAGAAAGCCGAACTCCAGCCCTCATCCTGAGGAGCGCCCGCAGGGCGCGTCTCGAAGGATGGTCCAGATGGTTCCCGAGCCTCCTGAAGCATCCATCGAGACGCAAGCTGCGCTTGCTCCTCAGGATGAGGGCTGAGGGAGCTGCGGGTCAGCCCGTCCGCGCTTCCTGCGTCAGCGCCAGCAGGTCGCGCAGCGTGGTGATGGTCGAACCATCGGCGACGCCGTCGACCTTCTCCGGCCGCCAATGGCGCTGGAAGGCGGCGACGACCGCCTCGAAGCGTTCGTCATAGCTGCCGTCGACCGAGACGCCGTAGCCGAGCATGGCGAACATCGCCTGCAGCGCCTCGACCGGCGGGCCGGCATCGCCGCGGGCGAAGAAACGGCCGCCCTTGATCGGAGCCGGCTCGGTCCAGAGGCCAACGCCGCCCTCGGCGAAGCGGCGCCAGGGGAATTTCTCGCCGGGATCGATCTTGCGGCCCGGCGCAATGTCGGAATGGGCGAGGACGCGCTCGGGCGGGATCCGCCAGCGCTCGCAGATGTCGCGGCAGAGGTTCTGCGTCGCGGCGATCTGCGCTTCGGGGAAATCGGGCAGGCCGTTGGGATGGCCGGGATTGGCGATCTCGATGCCGATCGAGGCCGAGTTGAGATCGGTCTCGCCGGCCCAGTGCGAGGCGCCGGCATGCCAGGCGCGGCGCTCCTCCGGCACGAGCTGGAGGGTGTGGCCGTTCTCGAAGACGAAATAATGCGAGGAGACCTGCGAGGCCGGGTTGCAGAGCCATTGCAGCGCCTCGCCTGCATCGGGCATGCCGGTATAGTGCAGGATCAGCGCGTCGGGGCGGCGGCCGGCCGTGCCGTCGCGAAACTTGCGCTCGCCATGGTTGGGCGAGGGGAAGACCTTGGCGGCGAAGCGGCTGTCAGGGGTGAGGGTAACGCTCACGCCGGCTCGGGCTCCCTGCGGCCGAGGCCGCGCTCCTTCTCGATCGCGTCCCAGGCGGCGTTGATGGCGGCGAGGCGGCGCGTTGCGATGCAGACCGCTTCCTGCGGCAGGCCCCGGGCGATCTCGCGATCGGGATGGTTCTCGATGACGAGGCGGCGATGCAGCTGCTTCAGCTCGCCATCGCTCATCTCGCGGCTGGCGCCGAGCACGAGATAGGGATCGTCGCGGCGGCGTAAGTGGCGCGCCTCGATGCGGGCGAAGCCGGCCTCGTCTAGGGCGAAGATCGTCGCGACATCGCGCAGATAGGCATGTTCGCGCTCATGGATCGCGCCATCGGCGGCGGCGATCAGGAAAAGGCCGTCGAGCACGTCCTCCAGCAGGGCCGGCTCGTCGCGGAAGGCCTCGGCGATCTGCTGGGCATAGGCCTCGAAGCCGGCGCTGGTCTGCTTGGCGAGATCGAACAGGCGCTCGACCTGCGCCTTCTGCTCGTCGGGCACCTCGACGATGCGCTCGAAGGCCGCGATCTCGTCGCGCGTCACCACGCCGTCGGCGCGCGCCATCTTGGCGGCGAGCGCGACAAGGCCGGTGGTGAAGATCAGTTGCTTGGGAGCAGGGCCAAAGAGCGCGCCCTCACGGTCGATCAGGACATGCCCGGCCAGCGCGCCGACGAGCGCACCAAGCGGACCGCCCAGCGCAAAGCCGAGGCCGCCTCCGCCCAAAACCCCCCAAAAAGACGATGTCATCGTTTATCCAGCCATGGCCTCGATCACCGGATCGATGATCGAGGATTTTGTTCTAGCCATGGCTCCTGCGTAGGACGCGCGCGGCTCAGCGGCAATAGAGACGGCCGTAGTAGTCGCGGTAGTAGCCATAGGGGCAGCCGCCATAGTAGCCGTCGTCGTAGTAGTAGCCGCCGCGGCGATAGGGCGAGGTGGCCGAACCGACGATCGCGCCACCCACACCGCCGATCGCAGCGCCGGCGAGCGCGCCGCCCGCCCGGCCGGTGGCGAGCCCGCCGATCACGGCGCCTGTGGCTGCGCCGAGCACGGCACCGCCGCCGACACGCTCCTCATGCGGCGTGCAGGCGCCGAGCGCCAGCCCGACAGCGGCCATTGCGATCAACTTCTTCATCTCGTTCCCCCTTCTCGGGTCGTACCTAGCGGCACGGCACCGGCCAACGCCGACTTTTTGCATTGCGACCGGCAATTGCGGTGGCAATGCGGCGATGATTTGGCCTGCCGCCATGACTGCGTCAACGCCGGCGAGGATAAATCGTTCCGTCGTTCAATACATGATAATTACTACTCTCGGAACGAGGCTAAAGTAATCATCATTCTTTCAGAATCGGTCGAAAATTGTTCGTATCAGCCAGATTGTCGTCACATTCATCTATCATTTCGCCGCCCTGTTTTGCGCTGCAACAGATAGATGAGGCTCCTCCAGCATGATGAACATCTCCGGTAGCGGCTGCGCCGCCTTCGCGATTTGCCTGGCCTTTCTTCAACCCGCTTCCGCCCAGGTGAACGCCGAGACCGACGCCCGCGCCTTCATCGTGCGAGAAGCTGAAATCAAGCGCCAGGCTGCCGCAGCTGAGACCGGGCAGGATTCGCGTGAGGCGACCGAGACCACCGAAGCCAAGGGCGACCGCAAGGGGCGGGCCAAGACCGCCAGGACCAGCCGGGACGAGCGCACGCCGCTCGCGGCGCCGGCCGGTTCGGAAGGCCTGCGCCAGCTTGTCGCCCGCCACGCCGCCGCCAACGGCGTGCCCTTCGCGCTGGCCGATGCCGTGGTGCGCATTGAGAGCCGCTACAATCCGCGCGCGGCCAATGCCGGCAATTACGGGCTGATGCAGATCCGCCACCAGACGGCGCGCGGCGTCGGTTACAGCGGCGGCGCGGCCGGCCTGCTCGATGCCGACACCAATGCCCGCTACGCGATGAAATATCTCGGCCAGGCCTACAAGCTCGCCGGCGGCGATACCTGCCGCACCGTGATGAAGTACCAGAGCGGCCACATGGCGACCCGCCTGAGCGGTGCCAACCGCACCTACTGCGCCAAGGTCCGCAACATCACGGGCCGCAGCGGCACGATCACCGCCAGCAACTGAGCTTGACGGCTCAGGCGCGAAAGCGCACATCGGCCCCGCCAGTCGGCCGGACGGCCGCTCTTGCTTCGGCAGGGGAGGAAAGTCCGGGCTCCACGGAAACACGGTGCCGGATAACGTCCGGCGGGGGCGACCCCAGGGAAAGCGCCACAGAGATCGAACCGCCGCGCGCCTCGGTGTGCGGTAAGGGTGAAAAGGTGCGGTAAGAGCGCACCGCGGACCCGGCAACGGGGACGGCATGGCAAGCCCCACCGGGAGCAAAACCGAATAGGGACGATGCTCGCCCGCAAGGGAGGAGGGGCCGGTTTCCAGGTCCAGTCGTCCGGGTTGGTTGCTCGAGGCGCGCAGCAATGTGCGTCCCAGAGGAATGGCCGTCACGTCGGGAGAGAGATCTTCCGGCCATCCAAAACCCGGCTTACAGGCCGGCTGGCACCCCTTCAGTCATTGCGAAAAGGGCCGGGAGCGATCTCGGCCCTTTCACTTGTGCAAGTCCGGCCCTCAGAGCGCGTAGCTCCAGTCGGCCGGGACGAAGCGGAAGGCGGTGCCGTCCTTCAGCACCTTGCCAAAGCCCGGGAAGGGCATGTGCGCCCCGCTGATCAGCAATCCGTCGGCGGCAGCCATGTCGAGCACGCGCCGGCGCGAGGCTGCCGCCTGCTTGCCATCCGCGTCAAAGACGAAGGTCACGTCCGGCTGCGCTGTCTGGATCACGACGTTGTGGATGCTGTCGCCGACGAGCAGGAGCTGCTCGTTGCCCGAGGAGACGCGCAGGATGCTGTGGCCGGGCGTATGGCCCGGCGCATGCTCGAGCGTCAGGCTCGGGGCGACCTCCCCGGCCTTCACCTTGCGGGTCCGGCTGGCATAGGGCGCGAGCGCATTGCGGGCCGACGCGAAGAACGGCTTCACCTCGGCCGGAGCCTGATTGAGGATGCCGTCATCGTGCCAGAAGGCATGCTCGGTCTCGTTGATGATCACCTCGGCGTTCGGGAAGCGCGCCGTCTTTTCGGCAGTGAGCAGGCCCTCGTGATGATCGGGATGGGCATGTGTCAGGATGACCGCGTCGATCTGCTCCGGCGTGATGCCGGCTGCGCGCAGATTGCTCTCTGCCCGGCCCATCGTGTCGCCCATTGCGTTCCAGGCGCCTGCGCCGGTGTCGAGCAGATAGGTCCTGTCCTTGGTGTTGATGACGAAGGTGTTGACCGCGGTCGGCAGGCGTTCGCCCTGGCCGGCATTGGCAAGGCTCTGGCGGATCGCGGCAGGGTCGCCGCCGCTGAAGACCTTGGTGTCGAAGGGGATGTAGCCGTCGAGGATCGCGGTGATCTCGAGGTCGCCGAGCTTGCGGCGATAGATGCCCGGCACCTGAGCGCTGGCCTGGGGCGCACGGGCTTGCGCGGGCAAAGCGGGGGCGAGAGCGGTCGCAGCGGCCGCGGCGAGGAAATGGCGACGATCGATCATGGGATGTTCCAGAGGCTTGAGGTCTGAGGCTTCCGGAAACGAGGCTCGCTCGGAGGGGCGGGCCGTGTCGTCTCACGGCCGGGAGGATGCCCGGCCGTGAGGCTCAGATGGGTGGCGCAGGGTCAGGCCGCAACCGTCAGCTGGACCTCGATATTGCCCCGGGTCGCGTCCGAATACGGGCAGACGATATGGGCCTTCTGGACGAGGTCCTCGAGCTTCGCCTTGTCGATGCCGGGCGCCGAGATCGTCAGCTTGGCGGCGATGCCGAAACCCTTGCCGTCGTCGCGGGGGCCGATGCCGACATCGGCGCTGACGCGGGCGTCGTCCGGGATCTTCACGCCCTCCTTGCCGGCAGCGAATTTCAGCGCGCCGAGGAAGCAGGCGGAATAGCCCATGGCGAAGAGCTGCTCGGGATTGGTGCCGTCGCCGCCGCCGCCGCCAAGCTCCTTCGGCGTGTTCAGCACGAGCTTGACGTTGCCGGTGTCGGTCGCGGCCCGGCCTTCGCGGCCGCCGGTGGCGGAACCATGGGCGGTGTAGAGGATCTTCATGACTGCTCTCCTTGCTGGGCGGGCCATCCGCCGTGGTTGATGCAAATTAGATTGTGCACAATTGAATTGTCTGCAATTCAAATATCCGTGAGCGGGGCGGCGCGGCCCGCGGCAAATGAGTATCTTGGGTCGAGAGGGCAGTTACCCATCTGGGTGGTTCAACCCGATCGCGTCCGGCTCTAATCTCACAATGCGGGCGACAAGCGGCAAGGCTATGACGAAGGATAGGATGACTACACCGGTGCGTGGGCTCGACGAGCAGATCTGCTTTGCGGTCTACTCCGCTGCCCATGCCTTCAACCGCGCCTATCGGCCGTTCCTGGCCGAGCTCGGGCTGACCTACCCGCAATATCTGGTCATGCTGGTGCTGTGGGAGCAGGACGGCCAGAGCGTGAAGGCGATCGGCGACCGGCTGGGACTCGATTCCGGCACGCTGACTCCGCTATTGAAGCGCCTGGAAGCGAACGGCCTGATCCTGCGCAAGCGTGGCCGCGAGGATGAGCGGCAGGTGCTGGTCGAGTTGACCGAGGCGGGGCACGGCCTGCGCGAGAAGGCGGGCGGCGTCCCCAATCCGGTGCCCTGCGCGGTCGAGGACAGCGGCGTTGCGGCGGGTCGGCTGCTCGGCGATGTCCAGGCCTTGCGCGAGGCGTTGTTGCGCCGCGCGACGGCCGAGGATTGAAGGCCCGATAGGGCAGGGCGGCAGCCTCGAAAATTTTTCTGCGCAGCGTGACCGCGCGAGCCGCGTCACGCAGGTGGCGACGTCGGCGTTCTTTGCCAAAAATCCTCGTCTTTACGGATAGTTAACCTTAACGAGCTGTGATGCTCGCAGGCTCGGGCAGGCCTTTGTCCGCAGCGCTGAATCCGTTGACGCCCATATTGTCCCATGCTATCCCAAATCATCCCGTCGAAACCGACAGGCAAGCACCAAGTCAGGGCCCGTGTGCCGCGCGGACTCTGGCTGACGGCTCCGCCATGTCGGGGTCGACGGGAGTATCGATCGCCGGCCCCTGCCGGCTCGTTTCGCGCCCTTGCGGCGCGGTTGGTAGCCCGATCCGGAGGCGGCGTTGACGGACCGCTTCGTCTCCCATTTCACCAACAGGCTCGACGCCAAGGGGCGGGTTTCGATCCCGGCGTCTTTCCGGGCCGTGCTGGCGAAGGACGGCTACGAGGGGCTCTACGTCTATCCGGCGCTCGACCAGGCCAGCCTCGACTGCGGCGGTCATGCGCTGCGGGCGACTATCGACGAAATTCTCTCGCAATTCTCGCCTTTCTCCGAGGAATGGGAGTCGCTCTCGACGGCGCTGAACGGCACCTCGGAGGTGTTGAAGGTCGACCCGGAAGGGCGGATCATGCTGAGCGAGACGCTGAAGGCGCATGCCGGCATCGGCGACACCGTCACCTTCGTCGGCCAGGGCCACAAGTTCCAGATCTGGGAGCCGGAGCGCTTCAAGGCGCACCTCGAAGAGGCGAGGGCGAAGCTGCGCGACGTCCGGCGTACCCTCGGCGCGAGGCCGGTGGCATGACAAGTGAACCGCATATCCCCGTATTGATGGAAGAGGCGCTCGATGCGCTCGCGCTGAAAGCCGGTGGCCGCTATCTCGACGGAACCTTCGGTGCCGGCGGCTATTCGCGCGCCTTGCTGGAACGCGAGCCGAAGGCGCTGCTGCTGGCGCTCGACCGTGATCCGAGCGCGATCGCTGGCGGCGCCGGTCTCGTCGCGGCGATGGACGGGCGGCTGACCTTGGCCGAAGCCCGCTTCGGTGCCCTGGCCGAGGAGGCTGAGCGCTTCAAGATGACGCCGCTCGATGGCGTCGTGCTCGATATCGGCGTCTCGTCTATGCAACTGGATCAGGCGCAGCGCGGCTTTTCCTTCCGGTTCGACGGGCCGCTCGACATGCGTATGGAGGCGGGCGGGCAAAGCGCTGCCGAACTCGTCAACGAAGCCGATGAAGGCGTACTCGCCAACATCATCTACCATTATGGCGAGGAGCGGCGCTCGCGCGCCGTGGCGCGGGCGATCGTCGAAGCCCGGCGCAAGGCGCCGATCACCACGACCAAGCAGCTCGCCGATCTCGTCGCCGGCATCGTCCGGGGCGAGCCCGGCGGGCCCCATCCGGCGACGCGGACCTTCCAGGGTCTGCGCATCGCGGTGAACGACGAGCTTTGCGAGCTGGTGCGGGCACTGCACGGGGCCGAGGCTGTGCTTGCTCCCGGTGGGCGGCTCTCCGTCGTTACCTTCCATTCGCTCGAGGACCGGATCGTCAAGCAGTTCTTCGCCGAGCGCTCAGGTCGGGCGCCGGGCGGCTCGCGCCATGCCCCGGCCACGGCCGCCCCGCAGGCGACGTTCAAGCTCGTCACCAAGGGGCCGGTCGCGCCGTCGGAGGCCGAGACCAGGGCCAATCCGCGCGCCCGCTCGGCCAAATTGCGCGCCGCCGAACGGACCGAGGCGCCGCCGCGCGCGCCCGATCCCGATCTCGTCGGTCTCGCCGTCGTGCCCGCGCCGCAAACCCGCCGGAGGAGCTGAGCGTGATCAAGCTCTTGCATGTCATCGCCATCGGCGCGCTGGTCTCCTCGGCGCTCTATGCCTACTCGATCAAATACGAGACGACGCTGCAGGCCGAGCAGTTGCAGAAGCTGAAGGCCAAGGCCCAGCGCGAGCGCGAGGCGATCGCCGTGCTGAAGGCCGAATGGCAGTTCCTCAACCGCCCGGAGCGGCTGCAGGCGCTGGCCGACAGGCATCTCGACCTGCAACCGCTGGGCACGGCCCAGATCGTGCGCCTCTCCGACATTCCCAATCGCGGTCCGAAGGTGGATTCGATCGGCCGCAAGCTCGAGGATCTCGGTCTCGGCCTGCCGACCGAGACGCCGCGGGACCGCAAGAGCAACACCGCGACCACGCCGGGAGCCCGCCCATGAGCCAGGAGGTCCATCAGCAGGCTGCGGCGCCGGACATCGTCGCTCCGACGGTCGCCAAGCCCGAGGCCGTGAAGCCCAAATGGCGCTTCCGCACCGAATGGCTGCGCGACATCTTCCGGATGAGCGGCGAGAAGAGCGAGCCGCGCGTCGGCCTCGTCATCCTCGGCTTCAGCTGCCTCTTCCTGGCGATCGTCGGCCGGCTCGTCATGCTCGGCGCCTTCCCGAGCGACCAGGTCGGCCTGCGCCGGGCGACGTCGAACGCCATCTCGGCAGCGCGGCCCGACATCCTCGACCGCAATGGCATTCCGCTCGCCACCGACATCCGCACCGTCTCGGTCTTCGCCGAGCCGCGCAACATCCTCGACAAGGACGAGGCGACCGAGCTTCTGACCGCAGTCCTGCCCGACCTCAACGCCAAGGAACTGCGCGACAAGCTCAGCACCAAGAAGGGCTTCGTCTGGATCAAGCGCGAGATCACGCCGCGCCAGCAGGCCGAGGTGCACCGGCTCGGCATTCCCGGCGTCGGCTTCGTGCCCGAGAATAAGCGCGTCTATCCGAACGGCAATGTCGCGGCCCATGTGCTCGGCTTCGCCAATGTCGACAATGTCGGCATCGCCGGCATCGAGAAGTACATCGACTCGCAGGGGTTGCAGGACCTGAACGGGGCGGGCTTCGCCATGCAGGCCTCGGACCTCAAGCCGGTCCAGCTCTCGATCGACATGCGCGTCCAGCACCTGCTGCGCGACGAGCTGGTCAAGGGCATCGAGAAATACCGGGCGATCGCGGCGGCCGGCGCCATCATGGACGTCAATACCGGCGAGATGATCGCGCTGGTCTCGTTGCCCGATTTCGATCCCGGCAATCCGGTCGACGCGCTGGAGAAGGACCGGATCAACCGGATGAATGTCGGCGTCTACGAGATGGGCTCGACCTTCAAGGCGCTGACCATCGCGATGGCACTCGATTCCGGCAAGGCCAACATCAATTCGAGCTATTCGACCGCCGGCGGCATGATGCGGTTCGGCCGCCAGGTCATCAAGGAATACCACGGCACCGGCCGCACCCTGACCGTGCCGGAGGTGTTCCTGCACTCGTCGAACATGGGCTCCATCAAGATGGCGCTTTCTGTCGGCGTCGAAGGCCACAAGGCGTTCCTGAAGAAGATGATGCAGCTCGACCGGATGACGACCGAGCTGCCCGAGAGCGCCGCGCCGATCGTTCCCGGCCGCTGGGGCGAGATCAACACGGCGACGATCGCCTTCGGCCATGGTCTCGCGGTCGCGCCGATCCAGGCGCTGGCGGCAGTCGGCGCGCTGGTCAATGGCGGCTACCTGATCAAGCCGACCTTTCTGAAGCGCACCGAGGAGGAGGCCAAGAAAGACGCGATCCGCGTGATCAAGCCCGAGACCTCGGAGGCGATGCGCTACATCATGCGCATCAATGGCGAGAAAGGTTCGGCCCGCTTCGCCGACATTCCCGGCTACTTCGTCGGCGGCAAGACCGGAACGGCCGAGAAGGTCATCAATGGCCGCTACGCCAAGAACAAGAACTTCACCACCTTCACGGCGATCGCGCCCTCGGACAAGCCGCGCTACGTCTTCCTTTCCATCTATGACGAGCCGAAGGGCTACGCCGAGAGCGGCGGCTACTCGACCGCGGCCTGGAACGCCGGCAAGACCACCGGCAAGGTCATCGAACGGGCGGCGCCGATCCTCGGCATGGCGCCGCGCTTCGAGCCGCCGCCGGCACCGTTCCCGCTGATGGCCAGGCTCGGCGCCTGGGGTTCGCGATAGGGAGCGTCATGCTCGGGCTTGGCCGAGCATCTCTGGACGGAAGGGAGCTTGATCCTGCATGAGCTTCTCGGGTCTACGCTTCGCTTCGCCCGAGAATGACGCGCGGGACCCCGCGCCCGGCAAGGATACGCTCTTGTGACTGACACCGGCTTCAGCCTCGACCAGCTTTTCCCGGGAGCCTTCGCTGAAGCGGGCGAGCGCCGAGTCAGCGGCGTCGCCTTCGACAGCCGCAAGGTTGCGCCCGGCCAAGCTTTCGTCGCGCTCGCCGGCGCCAAGGCCGATGGCGCCCGCTTCGTTACTGACGCCGTCCAGCGCGGGGCGATCGCGATCGTCGCCGGCGGGCCGCGCCCTGCCGAGCTGCCGGCCGGGATAGCCTATGCCCAGGTCGAGGATCCCCGGCTCGCTTTGGCCTTGGCGGCTGCGACAGTGCATCCGCGCCAGCCCGGCACTGTCGTCGCCGTCACCGGCACCAGCGGCAAGTCCTCGGTCGCCGAATTCAGCCGCCAGATCTTCATGGCGCTCGGCCGCAAGGCGGCGAGCGTCGGCACGATCGGCATCGTCACCGAGGCTGGCGCCGATTACGGCTCGCTGACCACGCCGGACCCGCTCTCGCTGCACGCCTCGCTCGATAGGCTGGCGGGCGGGGGCGTCACGCATCTTGCTATGGAAGCCTCCTCGCACGGGCTCGACCAGCATCGCCTCGACGGCGTCCGGCTCGCGGCCGGCGCCTTCCTCAATCTCGGCCGCGACCATCTCGACTATCATCCGAGCGTCGAGGACTACCTCGCCGCGAAGCTGCGGCTGTGGGAGCTGCTGCCGCCCGGCGCGCCGGTGGTGATCAACCGCGACGAGCCCTATGCCGATAAGGCCGAGGCGGCAGCGAAGGCCAGCGGCCATCCGGTGATCGGCATCGGCCGGGGAGGCGATCGTCTCAAGCTGGTCGATGTGGCCCGCGAGGGCTTCTCGCAGCGCCTGACGGTCGAGGTCGACGGCGCCAAGACGGAGGTGCTGCTGCCGCTGGTCGGCGACTTCATGGCCGGCAATGCGCTGGTCGCCGCAGGACTCGCGATCGCGACGGGCGAGGACGCCGTTGCCTCGGTGTGTGCCATCGCCGGCCTGCAAGGCGTACCCGGCCGGCTGGAGCGCGTCGGCGAACATAATGGCGGGCTCGTCGTCGTCGACTACGCCCACAAGCCCGATGCGCTGGCGGCGGTGCTGAAGACCTTGCGGCCCTATGCCAGCGGCCGGCTGATCTGCGTCTTTGGCTGCGGCGGCGATCGCGACCGCGGCAAGCGCCCGCTGATGGGCAAGATCGCCGCGGATGGCGCCGACATCGCCATCGTCACCGACGACAATCCGCGCAGCGAGAACCCGGCGGCGATCCGCGCCGAGGTGCTGGCGGCGGCACCGGAGCGCCTCAGGGAAATCGGCGATCGGGCCGAGGCGATCATGGCCGGTGTCACGATGCTGCAGCCTGGGGATGTCCTCGTGGTCGCCGGAAAAGGCCATGAAAGCGGCCAGATCATCGGCGATCGGACCTTGCCGTTCTCGGATCACGACGTGGTTCGCGAGACGATCGCGGCATTGGCTGGGGGAAGACGGGGATGACCACCGAACCGCTATGGATCGGCGCGCGCCTGATCGAGGCGATGGGCGCCCGTTCGCAAGGGCCCGTGCCGACGGCCGTCACCGGCGCTTCGATCGACACGCGCACGCTGGAGCCGGGCGAGGCCTTCTTCGCGATCACCGGCGAGGCGCGCAACGGACATGACTTCGTCGCGGCGGCGCTCGACAAAGGCGCGGCGCTCGCCGTCGTCGACGAGGCGCATGCCGGCGCCTTCCCGGCCGATGCGCCGCTTGCCATCGTTCCGGACGTACTCCGCGGCATGGAGCAGGCCGGCATGGCGCGCCGGGCGGAATTGACCGCCAGAGTCGTCGCCGTCACCGGTTCGGTCGGCAAGACCGGGACCAAGGAGGCGCTGCGACTCGTGCTCTCGCGCCAGGGCAAGACCCATGCGCCGGTCGCCTCCTACAACAATCATTGGGGCGTGCCGCTGACGCTGACCCGGACGCCACGCGATGTCCGCTACGGCGTCTATGAGATCGGCATGAACGCGCCCGGCGAGATCCTGCCGCTGGCGAAGATGGTCCAGCCGGACGTTGCCGTGATCACCACGATCCAGCCCGTGCATCTGGCCGCTTTCGAGTCGCTGGAAGGGATCGCCCGCGAGAAGGCGGCGATCTTTGGCGGGCTGAAGCAGGGCGGAACAGCGATCATCAATGCCGACATCCCGCAGGCCGGCCTGCTGCGCGAACTGGCGCTCGCCGGCGGGGCAGGGCGCGTCATCTCCTTTGGCGAGAGCGAGGCGGCCGATGTGCGGCTGCTCGGCTGCTCCTTGAAGCCTGATGTCTCGACCGCCGAGGCCAATGTCATGGGGCGGGCGGTGACCTACAAGCTCGGCAGCCCCGGCAAGCACATCGTGCTCAATTCGCTCGCCGTGCTGGCGGCGGCCGAGGCGCTCGGCGCCGATCTCGCCCTCGCCGCATTGGCGCTTGGCGATCTGGTACCCCCATCCGGCCGTGGCGCGCGGCAGGTCCTGCATGCGCCGGCCGGTCCGTTCACGCTGATCGACGAAAGCTATAACGGCAACCCGGCCTCGATGCGGGCGGCGATCGAGAATCTCGGGCGGATGCCGGTGTCGGGCCGTGGGCGGCGGATCGCCGTGCTCGGTGACATGCTGGAGCTCGGCGAAACCGCGCCGGAGCTACACAAGGGGCTCGCCGACGCGGTCACCAGCAACGGCATCGACCTCGTCTTCGCCTGCGGTCCGCTGATGAGAACCCTCTATGACGCCTTGCCTTCGCACCGCCGCGGCGCTTATGCCGCACAGGCGAGCAGCCTCGAGCCCTATGTGCTCGATGCCGTCCGTGCCGGCGACGTCGTCACGGTGAAGGGCTCGCTCGGTACGCGCATGGGGCCGATCGTCAAGGCGATGACGGCCCGCTTTCCGGTCGTCCAGGCCGACGACTGAGTAAGGAACAGAATTCGATGCTGGTCTGGCTCGCCGACTTCGCGGTGCACTTCCCGATCCTCAACGTCTTCCGCTACATCACCTTCCGTGCCGGCGGAGCGACCGCGACGGCGCTGCTCTTCGTCTTCTTCTTCGGCCCGGCGGCGATCTCCTGGCTTCGGATCAAGCAGGGCAAGGGCCAGCCGATCCGCACCGACGGTCCGGAATCGCATCTCGCCAAGCGCGGTACGCCGACCATGGGCGGGCTGATGATCCTGACCGGGCTGTTCGTCGCTACGCTGCTCTGGGGCAACCTGCGCAACCCCTATGTCTGGATCGTGCTCGGCGTCACCGCGAGCTATGGCGCGATCGGCTTCTACGACGACTTCCTCAAGGTGACGAAACAGTCGCATAAGGGCTTCTCCAGCAAGGCACGCCTCGGGCTCGAGATCGTCATCGCGCTGATCGCCTGCACGGCGGTCATGCAGGTCAGCCCGCCTGCGATCGCCAGCGGCTTCGCCATGCCCTTCCTCAAGGAGCTGATGATCCCGCTCGGCATCCTGTTCCCGGTCGTCACCGCCTTCGTCGTGGTCGGCGCCGGCAATTCGGTGAACCTGACCGACGGGCTCGACGGGCTCGCCATCGTGCCGGTGATGATCGCGGCCGGCACTTTCGGGTTCATCGCCTATCTCGCGGGTAACGCCATCTTCGCCAACTACCTGCAGATCCACCATGTGCCCGGCGTCGGCGAACTCGCCGTGATCTGCGGCGCGATGATGGGAGCGGGGCTCGGCTTCCTCTGGTTCAACGCGCCGCCGGCCCAGATCTTCATGGGGGATACCGGCTCGCTCGGCCTGGGCGGCATGCTCGGCACCATCGCGGTCGCGATCAAGCACGAGATCGTTCTCGCCATCGTCGGCGGACTGTTCGTGGTCGAGGCGCTCTCGGTGATCATCCAGGTCGCGGTGTTCAAGCGCACCGGCAAGCGCGTCTTCCTGATGGCGCCGATCCACCACCATTTCGAGAAGCTGGGCTGGACCGAGCCGCAGGTGGTGATCCGCTTCTGGATCATCTCGGTGGTGCTGGCGCTGGTCGGCCTCGCCACGCTGAAGCTGCGTTGAGGCGGTATTGCCATCTGTCGGATCGTTCTTGGTCGGACCTACCCTTGTCATTCCGGGGCTTCGCGCAGCGAAGAACCCGGAACCCACGACTGGGCGAGGTGCCCGCGACTGGGCATCTGATATCTCATCCGGTCGTGGGTTCCGGGTTCGCGCCTGCGGCGCGCCCCGGAATGACAAAGAGGGCGTGCGCTGGCTCATGAAAGCGAGAACATCATGACACCGGTCACAGTCTTCGCGGGCAAGACGCTCGCTCTGTTCGGCCTCGGCGGCTCGGGGCTGGCAACCGCGCGCGCGCTCGTCGCTGGCGGTGCGCAGGTCGCCTGCTGGGATGATAACCAGGCGAGCCGCGACAAGGCTGCGGCCGAGGGGCTCTCCGTCGTCGATCTCGCGACCGCAGACTGGATAGGCTTTGCCGCTTTCGTGCTCTCGCCCGGCGTGCCGCTCACCCATCCGGCGCCGCACTGGACAGTCGAGAAGGCCAAGGCCGCGACTGTCCCGGTGATCGGCGATATCGAACTGTTCTTTCTGGAGCGGGCGAAGATCGCGCCAGCCGCGCCGGTGGTCTGCATCACCGGCACCAACGGCAAGTCGACGACCACGGCGCTGATCGCGCATGTGCTGCAGGCAGCCGGCCGCGACGTGCAGATGGGCGGCAATATCGGCACCGCCGTGCTGGCTCTGGAGCCGCCGGCCGACAACCGCATCCATGTGGTGGAGTGCTCGACCTTCCAGATCGATCTGGCTCCCTCGATCAAGCCGACAGTCGGCATCCAGATGAACCTGACGCCGGATCATCTCGACCGGCACGGCACCTTCGAAGCCTATGGCGCGATCAAGGAGCGGCTGGTCGCGGCCTCCGACATTGCGGTGGTCGGAGTCGACGACGAGCCGTCGAAGCAGATGGCGCGCCGTCGCGCAGCTTCCGGCAAGCCCTTGGTCAAGATCAGCGGCGAGCAGCCGCTCGACGAAGGCGTCTTCGCCGGCGTCACTGCCAATGCCGGCCAGCTCGATACGCGCATCGTTGAGGTCAAGGACGGCAAGCCCAGGGTGGTCGCCAACCTCGCCGGCATCGGTTCCTTGCGCGGCAGCCACAATGCCCAGAACGCGGCGGCTGCCTTCGCTGCCTGCGCCGCGCTCGGGCAGACGGCCGAGGAGATCGCCGCCGGCTTCAAGAGCTATCCCGGGCTGAAGCATCGGATGGAAGAGCTCGGCCGCATCGGCCGCGTCGTCTTCATCAACGATTCCAAGGCGACCAATGCCGACTCGACCGAGAAGGCGCTGACCTCCTTCCGCGAGATCTTCTGGATCCTCGGCGGCAAGGCCAAGGAAGGCGGGATCGAGTCGCTGCGGCGCTATTTTCCCAACATCGCCAAGGCCTATCTGATCGGCGCCGCGAGCGACCTCTTCGCCGCGACTTTCGACGATGACGGCCGCGTGGCTTACGAGCGCAGCGGCACGCTCGACGTCGCGGTCGCCGCCGCGACCAAGGCGGCGCTGGCGCAGCAGGGAAGCGGCGAGATCGCAGTTCTGCTCTCGCCGGCTTGCGCCTCCTACGATCAGTTCCCGAATTTTGAGGTTCGCGGTGACGCCTTCCGGGCACTGGTCAAGGCGCTTCCGGGGTTCGAGGCGGTCGCGGGCCGCTAGCTAGCAGTCACGTGCTAGATTGGGGCGCCGCCAGCAGCCGGGAAGTGCGCCCATGCCCAAGATCGATGTCGCAGCCGTGCCGGGGCGCACGGGCTCGGGCTATCCGAAACCGTTCGACGCTCCTTGCGCCGAGCGCATCCGCAAGCGGCTCGGCAATGCCGGCGGTCTCAGCGATTTCGGCGTCAACCTGATGCGACTGCCGCCGGGCGGCTGGTCAAGCCAGCGCCACTGGCATTCGCATGAGGACGAGTTCGTCTATCTGCTCGAAGGCGAATTGGTCCTGGTCGAGGACGAAGGCGAGACCGTGCTGCGGGCCGGCGATTGCGCCGCCTTCGCCAAGAACAGCGGCAATGGCCACCATATGATCAACCGATCGGAGACCGTCGCGATCTATCTCGAAGTCGGCAGCCGCCAGGCCGCCGATGTCGCCACCTGTTCCGATGTCGACATGATGAGTGCCAATGCCGATGGGCACTTCGTACACAAGGACGGTACGCCCTATCCGGAGGCTTGAGCTGCCTGTGCATGATAAGGCCGAGCTCGTCGACAAGCCGACGATCGGAATCAATCGGTTAACCATTCATTGACAGAGTGATTCGCCGGAGCGGGCGCCTCGATCTGCCCGCCCGTACGGAGCCTTTGAACGATGGTCTCGCGCGCAGAACCCAGCCTGAGCGGCCGCTGGTGGTGGTCGATCGACCGCGTCATCCTGACGACGCTGGTGGCGCTGATGGTCTCGGGCGTCGTGCTGCTGATGGCGGGCGGGCCTCCGGTCGCCGAGCGCCTCGGCCTCTCGACCTTCCATTTCGTCAACCGCCAGGTGGTCTATCTGCTGGTGGCGCTGGCGATTTTCCTCTCGACCTCGCTGCTTGCGCCGCGCCAGGTGCGACGCATCGCGCTGATCATCTTCCTGTTCTCGCTCGCCGGCGTGGTCGGCACGCTGTTCTTCGGCGTCGAGGTCAAGGGCGCCAAGCGCTGGCTGACGCTCGGCCCGCTCGGCTCGATCCAGCCCTCTGAATTCCTCAAGCCGGCCTTTGTCGTGCTCGCCGCCTGGGCCTTCTCGGAAGGCCATCGCCGGCCCGATCTGCCGGGCACGATCATCGCTTTCCTGCTCCTGCCGATCACCATCGTGCCCTTGGTGCTGCAGCCGGATTTCGGCCAGACCATCCTGGTCACACTGGTCTGGGCCGGCTTGTTCTTCGTTGCCGGGCTGCACTGGTTCTGGGTGATGGGCCTTGGCGGCGTCGGCGCGGTCGGCCTGTTCATCGCCTATGAATTGGTGCCGCACGTCCGCGCCCGCATCGAGCGGTTCATGGACAAGGGCTCGGGCGACACTTTCCAGGTCGATACGGCGCTGGAGAGCTTTGCCCAGGGCGGCTGGTTCGGGAAGGGCCCGGGCGAGGGCACGGTGAAGCGCATCCTGCCGGACGCCCATACGGACTTCATCTTCGCGGTGACCGCCGAGGAATTCGGCATCGTCGTCTGCATGGTGCTGGTGCTGCTCTTTGCGGTCATCGTGCTCAGGGCGCTGTTCGTGGCGCAGCGGGCCGAGGATCCGTTCGTGCGCCTCGGCGTCACCGGCCTTGCTTTGCTCTTCGGCATCCAGGCGGCGATCAACATGATGGTCAACCTGCACATGATGCCGGCCAAGGGCATGACCCTGCCGTTCATCTCCTATGGCGGCTCCTCGCTGATCTCGCTGGCGCTCGGCACCGGCTTTCTTTTGGCGCTGACGCGCAAGCGACCGCGCGCCGAAAGCTTCGGCGAGCCGGGGCGGCGCTCGTGAGTGCAGGAGCGCAGGCGCCGCTCGTCGTGCTCGCCGCCGGCGGCACTGGCGGGCATCTCTTTCCGGCCGAGGCACTGAGCCACGCTCTGCACCGCGCCGGCGCCCGGGTCGCGCTGATCACCGATACGCGCGCCGCCGAATACGCCGGCAATTTTCCGGCGGAATCGATCCATGCCGTGCCGGCCGCGACGCCCTCCGGCAAGTCGCCGGTCGCGATGGCCAAGGCGGCGCTGGTGCTGCTGCGTGGCGGTCTGGCGGCGCGGCAGGCGATCAAGCAGCTCAAGCCCGCCATCGTCGTCGGCTTCGGCGGCTATCCGACGGTGCCGCCGGTCTTCGCCGCGGCCCTGATGGGCGTGCCGACACTGCTGCACGAGCAGAACGCGGTGATCGGCCGCGCCAATCGCTTCCTCGCCAGCCGGGTCAAGGCGATCGCCACCGGTTTTGCCGAGGTTGGCGGTTTGACGTCGGAGCAGGCGGCCAAGTGCACGCAGGTCGGCAATCCCGTGCGGCCGGCGGTGATCGACGCGGCCTCGCCCTATGCCGAACCGGCGGGGCGGCTCAACCTCCTTGTCTTCGGCGGCAGCCAGGGCGCGCGGGTGATGGCCGACATCGTCCCGCCGGCGATCCAGCTGCTCTCAGCGGAAGAACGCAGCCGCCTCTCGATCGTCCAGCAGGCGCGGGCCGAGGACGATGAGCGCGTCAGGACAATCTATTCCTCGCTCGGCATCAAGTTCGAGCTCGCGCCCTTCTTCAAGGATTTGCCCGCCAGGATGGCGGCATCGCATCTGGTGATCGCGCGCTCCGGCGCATCGACCGTCGCCGAACTCACGGTGATCGGCCGGCCGTCGCTGCTGGTGCCGCTGCCGGGCTCGCTCGATCAGGACCAGGCCGCCAATGCCGGCGTGCTCGCCAGGGCCGGCGGGGGAATGATGATCCTGCAGAACGATTTCTCACCGCAGCGCCTCGCCGCCGAGCTTTCCACGCTGCTTGCCGAACCGCAGCGCTTGACGGCGATGGCTCAGGCGGCCAAGAGCGCGGGCATACCGGATGCGGCCGACCGCCTGGCGCGGCTCGTGCTGCAGACCGCCCAAGGCTGAACTGTTCAGGACGTATCCATCATGAAGCTGCCGCCGAAGCTCGGCTCCATCCATTTCGTCGGCATTGGCGGCATCGGCATGTCCGGCATCGCCGAAGTCCTGCACAATCTCGGCTACGAGGTGCAGGGTTCGGACGCCTCCGACGGCGCCAACGTCAAGCGGCTGGCCGAGAAGGGCATCAGGACCTTCGTCGGTCACAAGGCCGAGAATATCGGCGAGGCCGAGGTCGTCGTGGTCTCGACCGCGATCAAGCGCGACAATCCCGAACTGATGGCGGCGCGCGAGAAGCGCCTGCCGGTGGTGCGCCGCGCCGAGATGCTGGCCGAGCTGATGCGGCTGAAATCCTGCGTCGCCATCGCCGGCACCCATGGCAAGACGACGACGACCTCGCTGGTCGCGACCCTGCTCGAGAAGGGCGGGCTCGATCCGACCGTGATCAATGGCGGCATCATCAATGCCTATGGCACCAATGCCCGCATGGGCGAGAGCGACTGGATGGTGGTCGAGGCCGACGAGTCGGACGGCACTTTCCTGAAGCTGCCGGCCGATGTCGCGATCATCACCAATATCGATCCAGAGCATCTCGACCATTTCGGCACCTTCGACGCGATCAAGGCGGCGTTCCGCTCCTTCGTCGAGAACCTGCCGTTCTATGGCTTCGCGGTGATGTGCATCGACCACCCGACCGTGCAGGGTCTCGTCGGGCAGATCGAGGACCGCCGCGTCGTCACCTATGGCGAAAACCCGCAGGCCGATTTCCGTCTGATCGACATCGATCTTACCGGCGGGCAGGCGAAGTTCACGCTCCTCATCCGCGACCGCAAGACGGGCCGCGACGAGGTCGTCCGCGATCTCGTCATGCCGATGCCGGGCCACCACAACGCGCTCAACGCTACCGCCGCGATCGCCGTCGCCTATGATCTCGGCGTGCCGGTCGAGCAGATCCGTGCCGCGCTCGCCGGTTTCGGCGGGGTGAAGCGTCGCTTCACCAAGACCGGCGAGTGGAACGGCGCGCTGATCTTCGACGATTACGGCCACCACCCGGTCGAGATCGCGGCCGTGCTCAAGGCGGCACGCGCCTCGACCAAGGGCAAGGTGATCGCTGTGATGCAGCCGCATCGCTACAGCCGCCTTGCGAGCCTGTTCGCCGACTTCGTCGCCTGCTTCAACGACGCGGATTCGGTCATCATCGCCGACACCTATGCTGCCGGCGAGCAGCCGATCGCGGGTGCGGATCGCGACTCGCTGGTGGCGGCGATCAAGGCGCGCGGTCATCGCCATACGCTGCCGCTGGAATCCTCAGACAAGCTCGCCGGCATGGTCGCCGAGCTGGCCGGGCCGGGCGATTATGTGGTCTGCCTCGGGGCGGGGAATATTACGCAGTGGGCTTACGCGCTGCCGGGGGAACTGGCGGCGCTCGCTTGATCCTTCTCCCCTTGGGGGAGAAGGTGTCTGCGAAGCAGACGGATGAGGGCAGTGCGACTGGGTGAGAGTGAATGTAGGCTTCGGCTATCCTTCCCTCATCCGACCCGGCTTCGCCGGGCCACCTTCTCCCCCGAGTGGAGAAGGGTTCTGCGCCTGGCGGATCAGGGGGAGCTGGCGTTGGAACGCAAGAATTCCAGCAAGACCCTCACCTTCGCCCGTGACCAGCGCCGCGAGCCGACCCGCGCCGAGGCTGCCTTCTGGCAGGCGGTGCGCGGCCGTCGCTTCGCCGACCTCAAGTTCAAGCGCCAGATGGCGATCGGGCCGTTCATCGCGGATTTCTGCTGTTTCGAACTTCGGCTGATCGTCGAGCTCGATGGCGAGCCTCACGAGACCGACGAAGCGCAAAATCGGGATGCACGGCGCGATGCGTTCCTCAGGCATGAGGGCTATCGGGTCTTGCGCTTTTCGAACGAGCGGGTTCTAGGAAACCTCGAATTCGTCCTACGCGAGATCGCCGAGTATGTCGGCCTCGCCGGGCGGCCCTCATCCGACCCGGCTTCGCCGGGCCACCTTCTCCCCCGAGGGGAGAAGGAGACGCGCGGGTAAGCTCATGCCTTTCCAAGACATCACCTCCGATATCCGCGCCGCCGCGCCCGAGCTGCGCGGGCGGCTGCTCGCCAATCAGGAGATGGCCGGACTGACCTGGTTCCGGGTTGGCGGGCCGGCGCAAATTCTGTTCACCCCGGCCGACGAGGCCGATCTCGCCTATCTGCTCGGCAAGCTGCCGGCCGACGTTCCGGTTACCGTGGTCGGGCTCGGCTCGAACCTGATCGTGCGCGACGGCGGCATTCCCGGTGTGGTCATTCGCCTCGCCGGCAAGGCGTTCGGCGAGATCAGCCGCGAGGACGGTGACCGGCTGCGCGCCGGGACGGCGGTTCCCGATGTGAAGGTGGCGCGCGCCGCGGCCGATGCCTCGCTCGACGGGCTCGCCTTCTATCGCGGCATTCCCGGCTGCATCGGCGGAGCGCTGCGGATGAACGCCGGCGCGCATGGCGGCGAGACGACCGATGTGCTGGTCGAGGCGCGAGGCGTCACTCGCAAGGGCGAGATCGTGACGCTGTCGCATGCCGATATGGGCTTCAGCTACCGCAACTCGACGGTGCCGGCCGACATCATCTTTACCTCGGCCCTGTTCCAGGGGCGGCCGGGCGACCAGGCTGCGATCCTGGCCGAGATGGACCGAGTGACCTCGGCCCGCGAGGCCGCGCAACCGATCAAGGAGCGCACCGGCGGCTCGACCTTCAAGAACCCGGAGGGCGGCAAGGCCTGGCAACTGATCGATGCTGCCGGCTGCCGTGGCCTGCGCATCGGCGGGGCGCAGGTCTCGGAGATGCACTGCAACTTCCTGATCAACACCGGCGGCGCGAGCGCCGCCGATATCGAGGGCCTGGGCGAAGAGGTCCGCCGCCGGGTCAAGGACAATTCAGGCTACGAGTTGCATTGGGAGATCAAGCGGTTCGGCGTCGCTGCCTGAGCGGGAGCCGGCGTTTCCGCCGGCTTGCGCTGTGACAGCATGATACCTGCGACGGTCGAGCCGAAGATGACGGCGATGCCGAGACATTGCTGGGCGTTGAACCATTCATTGAGCAGGGCGGCGCCGAGGAAGGTCGCGACCAGCGGGCTGAGCAGGCTGAGGAAGGCGACGCCCGTGCCGATCGTGGCGATGCCGCGCACCCAGAGCCAGTAGGCGAAGGCGGTGCCGATCACGACGAGATAGCTCAGGCCGGCGAGATTGCGCAGGGTCGGCATGGGCGGCAGGCCCTCGACCACGAGCGCGACCGGCAGGAGGAGGAGCCCGCCGAGGGTGAGCTGCCAGGCGGCGAGCGCCAACGGCGTTCCGACCTTGCCCCAGCGTTCGATCAGCACGGTGCCGGTCGCCATCGAGGCGGCGCCGACGAGCGCTGCGGCGACGCCGATCGCGTCAAGCTTGACGGTGTCGTCGATCACCAGGAGACCGACGCCGACCGTGCCGGCGAGCGCGGCAAGCACCTGCCCGAAACCCGGCCTCCGCAATAGCAGCGGCCAGGCGAGGAAGGCGACGAGCAGCGGCTGCATCGAGCCGAGCGTCGCGGCGAGCCCGCCCGGCAGGCGGGAGGCGCTGAGGAAGAGCATGCCGAAGAACAGGCCGATATTGGCGAAACCGATAATGGCGAGCGGCAGGAGCCTGTCGCGCGGCGGCAGGCCGGGGCCGAGCAGCATCAGGAGGATGCCGGCGGGCAGCGCGCGCAGCGCCCCGACCAGCAGCGGATGCTCGATGGGAAGCGTCTGAGTGAAGACGACATAGGTCGAGCCCCAGAGGATGGGCGCCAGGATCGTCGCGAGCAGGATGCGGGTCTTGCTGTCGGCCATGGCGGCCTCCCTTTGCATCGAGGAGCGTGTACGCATAGAATTATTCGATAAGAGATAATTCGATATCGAATTATTTGATACAGGATAGTTAGGCGCAGGATTTCCATGAGTCAAGCTGACGAAGCCGGGCAGGGTGGCCCGCTCGATTCTATCCTCTCGCAATGGCGACGGGCGCGGCCCGATATCGACCCCAGCCCGATGGCGGTCTGCGGCGCGATCTGGCGCGCGGCCGAGCGGGTTCGCCTCGGTGTGGGACGCAATCTCGTCGGCGAGGATCTCGACTTCGCCGGCTTCGACGTGCTGATGACCCTGCGTCGCCAGGGCGAGCGCGGCGGCTCGCTGACACCGTCAGAGCTCGCCAAGGACATGATGCTCTCGACCTCGGCGATGACGAATCGGCTCGACCGGCTGGAGAAGCGCGGGCTGATCGCACGGCAGGCCGACCCCGCGGATCGGCGCAGCCTGCGCATCGTGCTCACGCCCGAGGGCTTCGCGCTGATCGAGCGGCTGGTGGTTTCGCATGTGGCGACCGAGGCGGCGCTGATTTCGGCGCTCAGCCCGGCTGAGCATGAGCAGCTCAAGGCGCTTCTGGCCAAGGTCGCGGCCGGCGAAGGGGAGTGAGTCCGGCGTGCAACAGCCGGCTCGTCATTAACCGGCAGGGCGCATCGTTAACGCGCCGTTAACCATCTCGGATCAGGTTCGGACCCAGGAGTTCGGTGTCAGGAACCTTGATGAGCAAGCATGTTGCAGTGCTGATGGGCGGGTGGTCCGTCGAGCGTGAGGTCAGCCTCAGCAGCGGTGCGGCTTGTGCTCAGGCGCTGGAAGGCGTCGGTTACCGCGTCACCCGCGTCGAGGTTAACCGCGACGTCGCCGAGGTGCTGGCAAAGCTCAAGCCCGACGTCGCCTTCAATGCCCTGCACGGCCGCTTCGGCGAGGACGGCACGATCCAGGGCGTGCTCGAGATCCTCGGCATTCCCTATACCCATTCCGGCGTGCTCGCCTCCTCGCTCGCCATCCGCAAGGACAAGGCCAAGATGGTCGCGGCTGCCGCCGGCGTGCCGGTGGCGCACGGGATCAGCGTCTCGCGCTTCGAAGCGGCCAAGCGCCACGTCCTGCCGCCGCCCTATGTGATCAAGCCGATCGACGAAGGATCGTCGGTCGGGGTGGTGATCGTTAAGAAAGGCCGCGAGCATCCGCCCCAGGAGATCGCCCGGCCGGACTGGCCCTGCGGCGAGACCATGCTGGCAGAAACCTTCATCGCCGGGCGCGAGCTGACCTGTGCGGTGATGGACGGCAAGTCCTTGGGGGTAACGGAGATTCGGGCGGCGACGGGCGAGTTCTACGACTACGACGCCAAATATGCCAAAGGCGGTTCAATCCACATCTGCCCGGCGCAAATTTTACCGAATCTTTACCGCCAAATCGAAGAGTGTGCGTTAACGGCGCATCAAGCAATCGGGTGCCGCGGCGTCAGCCGTTCAGACTTCCGCTACGACGACGAGAGCGACACGCTCGTCTGGCTGGAGGTCAACACGCAGCCCGGCATGACCGAAACCAGCCTTGTGCCTGAATTAGCCGCCCATGCGGGCATGAACTTCGGTGAGCTCGTCAAATGGATCGTCGAGGACGCCTCCTTGAATCGGTGAAGGTGGAACCGGTGTTCGCCGGGGCCAACCTGCCGATGCGCGTGACGGGGCCACAGCTCCTCGTCGGCGAGCGCTCGCGCCGCTGGTTCCGCGGCTCGCGCCGCAGTGCCGTCGCGGTGCCGCTGGCCGAGCGGCTGCCGAGCGGGCTCGGTTCCTGGCTGGCGATCGGCTTCCTGGCGCTCGTGGGCACGACCGGCGCCGTTCTCGGCGGTCACTATGAAACCTTCCGCGAGAATTACGGCGAGCCCAGGCACGCGCTGGCGCGGCTGGCTGGGCTCGGCATCGACCGCATCACCATCTCGGGGCTGAGCGGGCTCTCCGAGATCGAGGTGCTGGTCGCCGCCGGCATCGATCCGAAGATCTCGCTCGCCTTCTTCGACGCCGACGAGGCGCGCAAGCGCCTGGAGGCGACGCCGATGATCCGCGAGGCCTCGGTCCGCAAGCTCTATCCCGGCGAGATTTCGATCAGCCTGACCGAGCGCGAGCCCTATGCGCTCTGGCAGGTCAAGGGCGAGCTCTTCCTGATCGCCCAGGACGGGACGGTGATCGACAAGATGGATGATGGCCGCTTCGCCTATCTGCCGCTGGTCGTCGGTCCCGACGCCAACAAGCGGGCGAAGGAATACATCACGCTGCTCGGCGAGGCCGGCTCCTTCGCCTCGCGCATCCGCGCCGGCAGCCTCGTCGCCGGCCGGCGCTGGAACCTGAAGCTCGACAGCGGCGCCGACATCAGGCTGCCGGAGCAGGGCGCGGGCGCTGCGCTGAAGCGCCTGGCCAGCCTCGAACAGGATTTCCGAATCAGCGAGAAGGATCTGATCGCCATCGACATGCGCCAGCCGGACCGCGTCACCATGCGCCTGACCGAAGAGGCCGCGACAACGCGGTTCGAGCAGCTCAAGAGCAAGACCAAGAAGAAGGGCGGCGAGGCATGAGCTTGATCTCGCAAGGCCTGACCCCGCGGATGCGGCCATTGTCGTCGCGCAAGAGCGCGACCTTGTCGATTCTGGACATCGGCACTAGCAAGGTCGTCTGCCTGATCGCCGAGCTGAACCCGGCCGAGGCGAACGAGCGATTGCGTGGGCGTACCCATGTCGCGCGCATTATCGGCATCGGCCATCAGCGCTCGCTCGGCCTGAAGGGCGGTGCGATCATCGATCTCGAAAGCGCCGAGCGCGCCATTCGCGCCGCTGTCGACGCGGCCGAGCGCATGGCCAAGGTCGAGGTCCAGTCCGTCATCGTCAACCTGACCGGCGGCCGGCTGAACTCGCAGCACTACCAGGCCAGCGTCGATCTGCGCGGCGGCTCGGTCGGGGACTCCGATGTCAAGAGGGTGCTTGCCGCGGCGGCGACCCATGCGATCCGGCCGGGCAAGGCGGTGCTGCATGCGCTGCCGACCGGCTATGCGCTCGACGGCTCGCCCGGCGTGCTCGATCCGCGCGGGCTGATCGGGGGGGCGCTCTCGGTCGACATGCATGTCGTGGCCTCGGAAGCTGCTGCGGCACGCAATGTCATGCTCGCGGTCGAGCGCTGCCATCTCGAGGTCGAGGCGGTGGTCGCGACCCCCTATGCGGCGGGCCTCTCGGTGCTGGTCGACGACGAGGCCGAGATGGGCGTCGTCGTGGTCGACATGGGCGGCGGCACCACTTCGCTCGGTGTCTTCTCCGGCGGGCACCTGACCCATGCCGACGCGGTCGCGGTCGGTGGCAACCATATCACCATGGACGTGGCGCGCGGGCTCTCGACCCGCGTTTCCGCGGCCGAGCGGCTGAAGACGCTGCACGGCTCGGCGATCGCCAGCCCCTCCGACGAGCGCGACATGATCGCGGTGCCGCAGGTCGACGACGACGAGCGCGACATGCCGAACCATCTCTCGAAGTCGCATCTGGTCCGGATCATCAAGCCGCGCGTCGAGGAGATCCTCGAACTGGTGCGCGACCGGCTGAAGGCGGCCGGCTTCTCGGCCGAGGCCGGGCGGCGCGTCGTCCTGACCGGCGGCGCCTGCCAGCTCACCGGCATGCCGGAAGTGGCGCGGCGCGTGCTCGGCGGCCAGGTCCGCACCGGCCGCCCGCTCGGGATCAAGGGTCTGCCGGAAGCGGGCAAGGGCCCGTCCTTCGCGGCGGCGGTGGGCCTGCTGGTCTATCCGCAGGTCGCGCATGTCGAACATTTCGAGCCGCGGGCAGGGGCGTCCTTCTTCGCCCACGCGCACGACGGCTACTTCTCCCGCGTCGGCCGTTGGCTGCGCGAGAGCTTCTAGTGTTGCGGCCCGCGCTGCCGATAGGCCAGCGCGGACCGGGGTGAGTACGAGCAGAGCGGGGCTCAGGCCCCTGGCGTGGAAGACGGGACGGCCCGCCAGGAGCCGGACAAGACAGTGAAAGAGGCAATCATGGCGATGAACCTGCAAGCCCCGGACATCCGGGAACTCAAGCCCCGGATCACCGTGTTCGGTGTCGGCGGCGCCGGCGGCAATGCCGTGAACAACATGATCGAGGCCGGGCTCGACGGTGTCGACTTCGTCTGCGCCAACACCGACGCGCAGGCGCTGGCGCTCGCCCGCGCCCCGCGCATCATCCAGATGGGCCTCCAGGTCACCGAGGGTCTCGGCGCCGGCTCGCAGCCCGAGGTCGGTCGTGCGGCCGCCGAGGAGGTGATCGACGAGATCCGCGATCATCTTGCCGGCGCGCACATGGTCTTCATCACCGCCGGCATGGGTGGTGGCACCGGCACTGGCGCTGCCCCCGCGATCGCCCGCGTGGCCCGCGACATGGGCATCCTCACCGTCGGCGTCGTCACCAAGCCTTTCCAGTTCGAGGGCCAGCGCCGCATGCGCATGGCGGAGGCCGGCATCGGTGAGCTCAACGAAGCCGTCGACACGCTGATCGTCATCCCGAACCAGAACCTGTTCCGCGTCGCCAATGAGAACACCGGCTTCGCCGACGCCTTCGGCATGGCCGACCAGGTGCTCTACTCCGGCGTCGCCTGCATCACCGACCTGATGGTCCGTCCCGGCCTGATCAACCTCGACTTCGCCGACGTTCGCGCCGTGATGCGTGGCATGGGCAAGGCGATGATGGGCACCGGCGAGGCCCAGGGCGAGAAGCGCGCGCTTTCGGCCGCCCAGGCCGCGATCAACAACCCGCTGCTCGACGACGTCTCGATGAAGGGCGCGCGCGGCCTGCTGATCTCGATCACCGGCGGGCGCGACATGAAGCTCTACGAGGTCGACGAGGCCGCCACCCGCATCCGCGAGGAGGTCGATTCCGAGGCCAACATCATCGTCGGCGCCACCTTCGACGAGGCGCTGGAAGGCACGATGCGCGTCTCGGTCGTCGCGACTGGCATCGACAAGCCGATGAGCGCCCAGGGCGAGCTGGACCCGACCGAAGCCCGCATCGCCGAGGTCGCCGAGCGACTGAAGGCCGAAGCGCGGCTGCGCTCTGCCGTCCCGAACGTTCGCACCTCCGCTGCGCCCGCTCCGGTGCCGATGCCTGCTCCCGTGGCCGAGTATGTGGCTCCCGAGCCGGTCCGCGCTCCGGCCCCGGCGCCGACGAGCTTCGCCGCCGATGTCCGTATCGAGCCGGCCCAGCCGCGCCCGACGATGATGGCTCCGCCGGTCATCGAGGCTCCGGCTCCCGAGGCCTCGGTGCCGCATTTCGAGGACAGCTTCATCCCGCCGGTTCCCGAGCGCGCGGTGATCCGCCCGACTCGCATGCCGCGGGTCGAGGACCTGCCGATGCCGGCCCAGCACCAGATCGCGCAGAGCCGTGGCGCAGTGCCCGCTCCGGTGCCGGCCTCGGCCGAGCAGAAGCGCATGTCGCTGATGCAGCGCCTGGCCTCGGTCGGCTTCGGCCGCAAGGAGGATGAGCACGAGGTTCCGATGGCGCCGCCGGCTCCGGCTCCGCGGCAGGCTCCGCCGGCTCCGGCAGCCGGCCCCAGCGCGGCCCATGCCGAGTTCATGCGTCGCCCGCCGGCGCCTGCCACCCGGCCGGCCCAGGGCCAACTCGACCAGCTCGGCCGCGCCGCGCCGCAGCGCAACACGGAAGAGGACCAGCTCGAGATCCCGGCTTTCCTGCGCCGCCAGTCGAACTGAGTTGCAGTAGCCGGTTCAACCGGTTTAAACGAATGGCCCGGCGGAACCTTCCGCCGGGCCTTTTTTAACGTCTGAAAAACCATATACATCAAGCAGATGGTTAAGGTTTTCTGGCTTTGTAACCTCTGTTACAGAGCGAAAGAAAGCGTGATTTTGAAGCTAATGCGCCTGCGCGTATCTTGCAGCGCATCACCGGGTAGGGGGATTCGGGGTTAGTCCCGAGTTCGCTCGCAAATCAGGGAACCGCGTCGATCGTCGAAGAGGTTGCGCCGCAAGGCGCCGGCCCGAAGATCGTCGCGCTTGAGACGGATACTGAGTATGATGGCTGAACGGCAGACGACCCTACGCTCGCCCGTGACCCTGCAAGGCATCGGCGTTCATTCCGGGGCTCCCGCCTGCCTGACGCTGAAGCCGTCCACCGCGAATTCCGGCGTCGTCTTCCTGCGCAAGGGCCTCGAAGGCGGCCATGAGCAGCTGATCCACGCCCGCCACAACAAGGTCAGCGCCACCGAGCTGTGCACGGTGATCGGCGATCAGGCATCCGGCTCCGTCGCCACGATCGAGCATCTGATGTCGGCCTGTGCCGGCCTCGGCCTCGACAACGTGCTGGTCGAGATCGACGGTCCCGAGATGCCGATCATGGACGGCAGCGCCGCCGAATTCGTCGCCGCCATCGAGTCGACCGGCCTCGTCGCGCTCGGCGCGACCCGTCGCTATCTCAAGGTCCTGCGCCCGGTGCGGATCGAGAATGGCCGCGCTTTCGCCGAGCTGGCGCCGTCCGAGAACGGCTTCCGCCTCGACGTCGAGATCGACTTCGACACCAAGGCCATCGGCCGCCAGCGCAAGATCTTCGATCTCGACCCCGAGGCCTATGCCCGCGAGATCTCCCGCGCCCGCACCTTCGGCTTCATGCGCGATGTCGAGCAGCTCTGGAAAGCCGGCTTCGCGCTCGGTGCCTCGCTCGACAACACCGTCGCGATCGGCGACGACAAGGTGATTAACCCCGAAGGCCTGCGCTACGCCGACGAGTTCGTGCGCCACAAGGTCCTCGACGCGGTGGGCGATCTCGCGCTCGCCGGCTATCCGATCCTCGGCGAGTTTCGTTCCTATTGCGGCGGCCATCGCATGAATGTCCGCATCCTCGAGGCGCTGTTCGCCGACCGCGCGAACTACGCGATCGTCGAGGCGCAGCCGGTCTTCGCCCACCACGCGGTGCAGATGGCGGCCGGCCCGGTGCCTGCCGCGCTCGCGCCCGACCTGCACTGAGCAGGGTATTACGCGACGCCACGCCTTGCATTCGCCCGTTTCCTGTTGGAAACGGCGATCGCACTGCATGAAGCGCCCGTCACGCTTGGCGAAAAGGTTGCTTCTGAGCTAAAGCCATTTCGCGCGCTCCTGGCATGGGGGCGCTTCAAGGACGGATGAAGTGAGCGTCATGCGGCTGAAGACATTCAACTCCGGCGAATCGACCAGCGGCGGCAAGCGCTTCGTGCTGGCTTTCGCTCTCGCGGCCGCGCTCGGCGGCTGCGACACGATGAGCGCGCTCAACCCGTTCGACCGGCCCGAGACCTACAAGCCGGAAGTGCTGCCGGAGGTTCCGGCCGACAAGCTCTACAATGAGGGTCTCGCCCGTCTCCAGAACGGCGACACCGAAGGCGCGAACAAGAAGTTCGACGAAATCGACAAGCAGGCGCCGTTCTCGCCCTATTCGAAGAAGGGCCTGATCCTGGCCGCTTACTCGAATTACGAGGCGCAGAAATACGACGACGCGATCACCGCCTCGAAGCGCTTCCTGGCGCAGAATCCGGCGAGCCCGGACGCGGCCTATGCGCAGTACATCCTGGCGATGTCCTATTACAATCAGATCCCGGACGCGACGCGCGACCAGGAGCGCACCGACCAGGCCCTGCGCGCGATGCAGGAGCTGCTCGACCGCTATCCGAAGTCGGAATACGTCGTCGACGTGCGCGAGAAGATGTTGGTCGCGCGCGACCAGCTCGCCGGCAAGGAGATGAATGTCGGCCGCTTCTATCTTGAGAAGCGCAACTATACCGGCGCCGTCGGTCGCTTCCGCGACGTGATCACCAAGTACCAGACCACGCGCCATGTCGAGGAGGCGCTGATGCGCCTGACCGAGGCCTATATGGCCCTCGGCATCACCAACGAGGCGCAGACCGCCGCCGCGGTGCTCGGCCACAATTTCCCGGATAGCCCCTGGTACAAGGACGCCTATACGCTCCTGGAGAGCGGCGGCCTGCAGCCGCGCGAGGATCGCGGCTCCTATATCAGCCGGGCCTTCAACGGCTTCACGCGCGCCGTCGTCGGGATAGCTGGTTTCGGCCGCCTCTAAGTCGGTCTGCTGGTGCCCCGGCCAGGCCATCTCCTGCCGGCACAAGGGAGCTGAGTTGCATGCTCGCTCAGCTCTCGATCCGCGACATCGTACTGATCGACCGGCTCGACCTGGGTCTCGAGGACGGGCTCAGCGTGCTGACCGGCGAAACCGGCGCCGGCAAGTCGATCCTGCTCGACGGCTTCGCACTCGCTCTCGGCGCCCGCGGCGATGGCGGGCTCGTGCGCCATGGTGAAAGCCAGGGGCAGGTCAGCGCTGTCTTCGACTTGCCGATGTCGCATCCGGCGCGCGTGCTCGCCCAGGCGCAGGAAATCGACACCGATGGCGACCTGATCCTGCGGCGCGTGCAATATGCCGATGGGCGCACCCGCGCCTTCGTCAACGACCAGCCGGTCAGCGTCCAGATTCTGCGCATGATCGGCGCGGCGCTCGTCGAAATCCACGGCCAGCATGACGACCGGGCCCTGACCGATCCGGCCCAGCACCGCACCATCCTCGACGGCTTCGGTGAACTCGCAGAGCAGGCGGCCGAAGTCGCCCGCGCCAGCGAGACCCTGAAGAAGGCGCGCCAGGCCCTGCAGAGCCAGCGCATGCGGGTCGAGACCGCGCGCAAGGAAGCCGATTTCCTGCGCCATGCCGTCGCCGAGCTCGGCAAGCTCGCGCCCGAGCCGGGCGAGGAGGACGCGCTCGCCGCCAAGCGCCAGGGCATGATGGCGGCCGAGAAGGTGGCGCGCGACATCATCGAGGCATACGAGGCGGTTGGCGGCACCGCGTCCCCTGTCGCTGCCTTGTCGGGCGTGCTGCGCCGGCTGGAACGCCGCGCTGCCCAGGCGCCCGAGTTAGTCGATCCGTCCATTGCCGCGCTGACCACGGCGGTGGTCGCGCTCGAAGAAGCCGGCGAGACCTTGCAGGCGGCGGTGCGCGCGGCGGAGTTCGATCCGCGCGTGCTGGAGCGGGTCGAGGAGCGGCTGTTCGCCTTGCGGGCAGCGGCGCGCAAGTTCGACGTCCCTGTCGATGCGCTGCCGGCGCTGGCGCAGACCATGGCGGCCGATCTCGCTGCGCTCGACGAGAGCGAGGGCTCGCTGAAGCGGCTGGAGGCGGAGTTGGCCGAGGCCGAGGCCGCCTATGTCGGGCTGGCGACGGCGCTGTCGGCCGGGCGTCTCCGGGCGGCGACGGCGCTTGATGCTGCAGTGAAGGCGGAGCTGCCGCCGCTCAAGCTGGAGCGGGCAAGGTTCATCACGCAGATCGACAGCGATCCCGATGCGCGCGGGCCGGAAGGCCTCGACCGCGTCGAGTTCTGGGTCGAGACCAACCCCGGCACGCGGCCGGGGCCGATGATGAAGGTCGCCTCGGGCGGCGAGCTCTCGCGTTTCATGCTGGCGCTGAAGGTGGTGCTGGCCGAGCGCGGCTCAGCCCCGACACTGGTCTTCGACGAGATCGACACCGGTGTCGGCGGCGCGGTGGCCGATGCGATCGGCGAGCGGCTGGCGCGATTGGCGGCGCGGGTGCAGGTGATCTCGGTGAC
Source organism: Allobosea sp. (assembly GCA_035998995.1). Classification (GTDB taxonomy): domain Bacteria; phylum Pseudomonadota; class Alphaproteobacteria; order Rhizobiales; family Beijerinckiaceae; genus Allobosea. The sequence continues at coordinate 9,491 of DASYHC010000042.1, read as the reverse complement.
GCATGCGCCGCAGGTCGCGGCCAAGGCCGGCCAGCATTTCCTGATTGCGAAATCGGCTGATGGCGGGGAGGGTGCGGACGAGCGCACGGTCACCCGCGTCTCGCCGCTTCAGGACGGCAGCCGGCGCGAGGAGATCGCCCGCATGCTCGCCGGCGCCTCGATTACCGAGGAGGCGCGGGCGGCGGCTGGCAAGCTGCTCGATGCCGCCGGAATGCGCGGGTAAGCGATCAGGCTGGGATCAGTTCGTATCCCGCACCACGCTCGATGACGCGCCTGAAACCTTCGATATGGCCGCCGGACACGAGCCAGCCTTCGCTTGCGGCGCGCGCGAGGATGGCACGGCGGGAGGCGAGGGCGGCGGCGGCGTCGAAATCATAGACGAAGCCGACCTCCGGCACCGCGGCCTGCAGGTCGGAGAGATGCAGCGCATCGCCCCAGAGCAAGAGGCTTTCTTCGCCTTCGACGAGATAGCCGCTATGGCCGACCGTGTGGCCGGGGAGCGGGACCAGCGTGATACCCGGCCGCACCGTGCCGGCCGGGGCGGGATGGATGCGGCTGCCATAATGCTTCTTCACCGCCGCCGTCACGGCGAAGCCGCCCTGCCGGTTCTGCGGTGTCTGCGCACGGTTGGCTTCCTCCCCGAAGAAGGCGAAATCAGTCTCCGGCACGATGATCTCAGCCTTGGGGAAGCGAGGGCGATCGCCGTCGAAGAGGCCGAGCGCGTGGTCACCGTGGAGATGCGTGATCAGAATGTGCTCGACCTGCTCGGGAGCGATGCCAGCCTTCGCCATGGCCGCCGGAGCATGGCCCATCGCCTCGCCCCAGGAGGGGCCCGTGCCGGTATCGATCAATGTGATCCCGTCAGCGCCCTTCAGAGCGAAGCAATTGACGGGGATGCTGACCTTCGGCTTGCCCCAGCGCGCCACGGCTTCGTCGCGGGCGGCCTTTCCGTCGGCGTGGATCAAGACGTCGAGCGGCGCCTCGAAGATCCCGTCATGGAGTGCGAGGACATCGTAGGAGCCGAAACGCCGCCAAGTCTCGCTCATGCAGGTCTTCCTCATTGCCGACGCTGCCGAACCTCGGCCCTCATCCTGAGGAGCAGCCGTCAGGCTGCATCTCGAAGGAGCTCCAGTTGGCTCCGGAGCCTCCTGAAGCATCCTTCGAGACGCCGTCCCTGCGGAACGGCTCCTCAGGATGAGGGCCGCGCATGGCTTGGTATCTCAGAACGCCGGCCACGCCATTCCCTTTTCCTGCGATTTCCTCTATGTGCAGCGCAATATCGCGGTGCCGCGTCCGGCGCCGCCCCTCGTTATGCGTGCTGCCGACCCGCCAGCTGCAATCTAAGGCCTGACATCCATGTCCTTCATTTCCACGAGTGCGCCGCTCGCGCGTGCGCTCGCTGACCGCAATTATAGCGAGCCGACACCCGTCCAGGCCGCCGTGCTCGAGGAGGCGGCCGCTGGCCGCGACCTGCTGGTCTCGTCGCAGACCGGCTCGGGCAAGACTGTCGCCTACGGCCTTGCCATCGGCGCCGACCTGCTCGGGGACGCCGAGACGCTGCCTCGGGCCGAACTGCCTCTGGCGCTGATCGTCGCGCCGACGCGCGAACTCGCGCTCCAGGTCCAGCGCGAGCTCAGCTGGCTCTACAAGCAGACCAATGCCCGCGTGATCTCCTGCGTCGGCGGCATGGACCCGCGCCGCGAAGCGGCCCTGCTCGACGAGGGCGCGCATATCGTCGTCGGCACGCCCGGCCGTCTGCGCGACCATATCGAACGCCGCCGCCTCGACGTTTCGGGCCTGCGGGCCGTGGTGCTCGACGAGGCCGACGAGATGCTCGATCTCGGCTTCCGCGACGATCTCGAATTCATCCTGAAGTCCGCGCCGGAAGAGCGCCGCAGCTTGCTGTTTTCGGCGACGCTGCCGAAGGCGATCATCGCCCTGGCGCGCAGCTATCAGCGCGATGCCCTGCGCATCGAGGTTGCCGGCGGCGAGCGCGGCCATGCCGATATCGAATACCGCGCCATCCGCGTCTTCCCGAAGGAAGCCGAGCTCGCGGTCGTCAATCTGCTGCGCTTCCACGATTCGCCGACCGCGCTGGTGTTCTGCAACACCCGCAATGCGGTGCGCCATCTCGAGGCGATCCTGCTCGAGCGCGGCTTCTCGGCCGTGGCCCTCTCGGGCGAACTCAGCCAGAGCGAGCGCAATTCGGCGCTGCAGGCTTTGCGCGACGGCAGGGCACGCGTCTGCGTCGCCACTGATGTGGCGGCGCGCGGCATCGACCTGCCTGGCCTGACGCTCGTCATCCATGCCGAGCTGCCGAATGATCCCGAGGTGATGCAGCATCGCTCGGGCCGCACCGGGCGCGCCGGCAACAAGGGCACCAGCGTGCTGCTGGTGCCGCCTTCGCGCCGGCGCAAGGCCGAGATGCTGATTGCCGAGGCCAAGATCGAGGTGAGCTGGGCCGGTCCGCCGACGCAGGACGAGATCCGCGTGCTCGACGAGCAGCGCCTGCTGAGCGATCCCCTGCTCTCCGGCGAGGCGAGCGAGGACGATGCGGCGATGGTCACCGCCCTGCTCGCGGGGCGCTCGACCGAGGAGATCGCGGCGGCGCTGGTGCGGGTCTATCGCTCCCGCCTGCCTGCGGCCGAAGAGGTCGGCGATCCCAATTTCGGTCGTGACGAACGCCGCCCCGCGCGCAGCAGCGAGGATTACGCGCAGAAGCGCACGCCTGGCGACCGCGAGCGCGGCGAGCGCTCGGGTCCCCGCGGCGAGACGGTCTGGTTCCGGCTCGGCATCGGCCGCAAGGACGGCGCCGATCCGCGCAAGCTGCTGCCGATGATCTGCCGCCGCGGCCAGATCACCCGCGACGAGGTCGGCGCGATCCGCATCTTCGACCGCGAGACCAAGGTCGAGATCGACGCCGATGTCGCCGAGCGCTTCGCCGAGCTGACCCGCGTACCCGATCGCGACCGGATTACGATCGAGCCGGTGACCGGCGAGGCCGAGCGCCGGCCGGCCAAGCCCTTCGGCGAGAAGGCGAGCCATGCGCCGCGCAGCGCCCATCCGGCCCGCGACGAACGTTCGACCGAGCGCAAGCCGTATGAGGGCAAGCGCAAGCCGTTCGGCGCCAAGCCTTACGACCCGACGCGGCGAGACCGCGAACCGGTCTATGAGGAAACCGCGATCCTGCGGCCGGAGCGGCCTTCATTCGACAAGAAAAGCGAGCAGGGCGGCAAGCCGTTCGCCGGCAAGTTCAAGGGCGGCAAGTTCGAGGGTGGCAAGAAGCCGTTCGGTGCGCCGCAGGGTGGCGAGCGGCCGGGTGCGGGAGATGCACGGCCTGCGGGTAAGAGCTTCGGCGAGAAGAAACCGTTCGGAGCAAAGAAGCCTTTCGCTGGCAAGAAGCCGTTCGGTGCGAAGAAGCCGCGTCGCGACGACCGCTGAAACAGGTTGAATCTACGCCTCGTCGTCATGGTCGGGCTTGTCCCGACCATCTACGTCTTCCTTCGGGCAGGGCGGTGTTCAAGACGTGGATGCTCGCCACGAGGGCGAGCATGACGGGCTGGAGCAGCGTCGTCTCGGTGGCTGCTTCAACGCAGCCCGAGGAAGGACAGGATCGCCAGGACGACGACGACCAGGCCGACAATGTAGATGATGTTGTTCATGGCGGAGCCCCCTCAGGTTGCGTTGCCGTCGCATCGCAACGGCCGATGATCGGTGCGGCAGCGCCGCAGCATCTTCCGAACGCCGCGCCGCGCGGGATTGTTCCGAAATCGTCGTATATCTGTTGCACTCCCCAGCCATCCGCTCCCACAATGCCCGCCCGGGCAGAGACCCGGACGGGGGAATGCCATGAGGATGATGGGTAAGGCGCTCGGCGCCGTGTTGATGTTGGCCGGGCTCAGCCTGCCCGCCGCCGCGCAGGATCGGCTGGTGATCGCCGGGCGCGATGCCGGCTTCGCCCCGGCGCTGGCCAAGATGGTCGAGCTCTACCAGGCCAAGAATCCCAACGTGAAGATCGAGCGGCTCGAGCTCGGCGGCGGCCCGCTCTATGAGCGCCTCGCTGTCGGTGCCCGCGAGAAGACAGCGGCGACCGACGTCGCCATGCTCGACGACATCTGGGCGCCGGAGTTCATGGCGCGCGGCTGGCTCACCGATCTCGACAGCGTCGGCGGCCTGCCGGGCGAGTTCGTCAAGTCGGCGATCGACGTCTCCAAGCATAACGGCAAGCTCTATGCTGCGCCCTTCGTCGGCAACATCGCCATGTTCGCCTACCGCAAGGACCTGCTCGCCAAGCACGGCTTCGAGCGTCCGAAGACCTGGAGCGACGTCGTCAAGGCGGCGCAGGTGATCCAGGACAAGGAGCAGGGCGTCTCCGGCCTCGTCTTCCGCGGCATCAAGGGCAACCCGATCGTCACCTCCTTCCTGCCGGTGCTGTGGGCCCATGGCGGCGACGTCGTCACCGCCGACGGCAAGGCCGTGCTCGACACACCCGAAGCCGAGAAGGCGCTGACCCAATTCCTCTCGTTCAAGGCGCTCGCGCCGAAGGGCGTCGAGACCTACAACGCGACCGAACTGCGCGACGCGATCCAGCAGGGCCGCGCCGCGATCGCAGTCGAGATGTGGTCGTCCTGGGCCGGCACGCTCGACGGCAACGCGTCGAAGGTCGCGAACCAGGTCGAGGTTGTCGCCTCGCCGGGCGAGGTCAAGGGGCCGGCGCCGATGCTCGGCGCCTGGCTGCTCGCCATCCCCGCGGATTCGCCGAACAAGGCGCGCGCCGCCGACTTCATCCGCTTCGTGACCAGCCCCGAGAACCAGAAGCTGATCGCGCTCGAGACCGGCAACCCGCCGACGCTCGCTGCGCTGTTCAACGACAAGGACCTCGTCGCCAAGTACCGCTGGTACCCGGCGCAGCTCGAGGCGCTGAACGTCGCCCAGGCCCGCCCGCGCATCAGCCAGTGGGCCCGCGTCGAGACCATTCTGGGCGACTATCTTCAGCTCGCCCTGATCGGCCAGATGCAGCCCAAGCAGGCGCTGACCGAAGCCAACGCCCAGATCGCCCGCGCCCTGTCGCGTTGACCCTAACGCGGGCCGCCTCCCTGCGAGGCGGCCCGCTTTCCGTCTGGACGTAATGATTGCTTCCCGCCGCCTGCTGCCCTGGCTCCTGCTGACGCCGGCGCTCCTGATCTTCGCCGGGCTGACGCTCTATCCGCTCGGGCGGACGCTGGCGCTTTCGCTGTTCGCGACCGATTACGGTTTCGAGAACGCCACGTTCGTCGGGCTGGAGAATTTTCGCGAACTCTGGGACAGCCGGTTCTTCCGGCAGGCGGTGACCAACACCGTCGTATTCACTCTGGTCTCGACCGTGCTCGAGGTCGCGGCGGGCCTAGGCCTAGCTCTGCTGCTCAACCGCGCCTTTCCCGGCCGCACGCTGATCATGACGCTCCTGCTCGCGCCCTTCGTGCTCTCGACCATGGTGGTCACCGCGATCTGGCGGGCCTGGTTCCATTTCGATCTCGGCTTTCTCAACAACCTGCTTCGCACCGTGGGCCTGCCCGGCGTGCCCTGGTTGTTCGACCCCAATCTCGCGCTCTGGTCGATCGTGCTGGTCGACGTCTGGCAGACCGCGCCCTTCGCCTTCCTGATCATCTTCGCCGGCCTGCGGCTGATTCCGCAGGACGTCTACGAGGCCGCCCGCGTCGATGGCGCCGGCCCGTGGCGGCGCTTTCGCGACATGACGCTGCCTTTGCTTGCGCCCTATCTCTTCGTCGCGGCGCTATTGCGTTCGGTCGACAGCTTCAAATTGTTCGACAAGGTCTACGCTATGACCGGCGGCGGGCCGGGGCAGGCGACCGAGACGGTCTCGATGTTCGTCTACCGTCAGGGCTTCCGCTTCTTCGACATCGGGCTGGCTTCGGCCGCGGCGGTCGTGATGATCGTCGTCGCCGGACTGCTCGCCGTCGTCTATGCGGCCTCGCTGCTCAAGGGAGCGGGCCGATGATCCGGATCATCGCCGCCTTCGGACTTTGCGCGCTTTCGCTGATCCCGCTTCTCTGGATGGTCGCGACTTCGTTCAAGCCGCCGGCCGAATATGTCTCGACCTCGATCGCGCTCTGGCCGCAGGATCCGACGCTGACGCATTACCGCGTGCTGCTGGACGGCGGGATGTGGCGGCTCGGGCTCAACAGTGTCGTGGTGGCGCTCGGCACGGTGGGGCTGTCGCTGCTGGCCGGACTGCCGGCGGCCTATGCGCTCGCGCGCTTCGAGCTGCCGAAGCGCTTCGACATCGTCTTCCTCGGCTTCGTGCTGGTGATCAAGCTGGCGCCGCCGATCGCGCTCGCCATTCCGCTCTACCAGGTGCTGCGGGCGCTCGGCCTGCTCGACACCCATCTCGGGCTGATCCTCGCCAACCAGATCCTGGCGCTGCCCTTCGCGATCTGGATGCTGCTCGGCTTCGTGCGCGACGTGCCCTATTCCTTCGAGGAGGCGGCGATGCTCGACGGCGCCGGCTTCCTGAAGCGGCTGCTGGAAATCGTCGTGCCGCTGCTGATGCCGGGGCTGGTCGCGACTGCGGTGTTCGTCGCGATCATGAGCTGGAACGAGTTCCTGTTCGCGCTGCTCTTTATCCAGACACCGTCGAAGTTCACCCTGCCGGCCTTCATCGCGACGCTGATCAACGAGGACGAGACGCTGTGGGGCCGGCTCTCGGCGATGGGGCTAATCGCCTCGCTGCCGGTGCTGTTCGCGGTCGGGCTGGTCCGGCGCGGGCTGACGCGCGAGGTGTCTGTGGATCAGCATTGAAATATTGAAGCGTCGTTCTCGGGCGAAGCGAAGTACAGACCCGAGAATCTTGTGACGATGAGGCGCCAGTCAGCGCCTCATCCGGCCTGAGATGCTCGGGTCAAGCCCGAGCATGACGCGATATGCCTACCGCGGCACGACCTTGCGGTAGAGGTGCCAGCTGGCGTGGCCGAGGATCGGCATGACCAGGATCAGGCCGACCAGGACCGGCAGCGAGCCGAGCACCAGCAGCGCCGTGATGGTGAGGGCCCAGTACAGCATGCCCCGCGGGCTCTTCTCGACGGCCGCCATCGAGGTCTTCACCGCGGTCGCCATGCTGACATGCCGGTCGAGCATCAGCGGGAAGGAGATCACGGTCATCGAGAACACCAGGATGGCGAAGAGCAGCCCGAGCGAGTTGCCGAGGATGATCATCGTCCAGCCGTTCACCGTGGTCAGCAGCGGCGTCATGAAGCTCTCGAACGAGTCGAGCGGGACATCGCCCATCAGCCAGCGATAGATCGCCCAGGCGCTGAACAGCCAGGCGAGGAAGACGCCCATCAGCAGCGCGCCGAGCGTCGCGATCTGGCCGATACCGGGCGAGTGCACGACGTCGAGGGCGTGCTTCCAGGAGGTGTCCATGCCGAGCTCGCGGCGGCGGCTGATCTCGTAGAGGCCGATCGCGGCGAAGGGACCGAGCAGGGCAAAGCCCGAAGCCAGCGGGAACAGCAGCGGGAAGATGTTGTAGCTCACCGTCAGGCGGGCCAGCAGGATGCCGGCGATCGGATAGATCAGCGCGATGAAGAGCAGATGGCTCGGCTGAGCCATGAAGTCGGCATAGCCCTGCCTCAGGGCGTCCTTGATCTCGGCGATGCCGATCTCGTTGACGGGCAGGGCATCGGCAGGCGCAGCATCGTTCGCCGCCATCGGGGGATGATGGATATGGGTATCGGCCATGGCGTTCTTCCCGGTTGCGGCCCGGTTCGCCTTGGCGGTCCTGACACGATCCTCAGGTCAAGACCTGCGAGGCGTCGAGCATCCATTTCAGCGGGGGAAGCCTACACCCGGCGCGCTCCTGCCACAAATCGGCGTAGCCAAATCGTGAAACAGGCGCTTCGCAGCGGACTTCCGCTCAACTAGAACTGCGCCATGGCCGACACTGTTCCCACCCCCGTCGAAGATCTGACACCCGAGGCGGCGCGTGCCGAGCATCAGGCGCTCGCGCCCGAGATCGCCGCCGCCAACGAGGCCTATCACAGCGACAGCGCCCCGATCATGGACGACGCGACCTTCGACGCGAAGTTCCGTCGGCTGACCGCGCTGGAAAGCGCCTTTCCGGAACTGAAGGGCGCCGAGGCGCTGTCCGACAAGGTCGGCGCCAAGCCCTCGGGCAAGTTCGCCAAGATTCGGCATCGCGTGCCGATGCTCTCGCTCAACAACGCCTTCGCCGACGAGGACATCGCCGATTTCGTCACGCGCGTGCGCACCTTCCTCGGCCGCAAGGACGACCAGCCGATCGCCTTCACCGCCGAGCCGAAGATCGACGGGCTCTCGCTCTCGCTGCGTTACGAGAAGGGCGAATTGGTCAGCGCCGCGACGCGCGGCGACGGCGAGGAGGGCGAGGATGTCACGGCGAACGCCCGCACCATCTCCGAGATCCCGCATCGGCTGAAGGGCAAGGATGTGCCCGAGATCGCCGAGGTGCGCGGCGAGATCTATCTCGGCCATGCCGATTTCGCCGCGATTAACCAGCGCCAGCGCGAGAAGGAGGAGCGCGAATTCGCCAATCCGCGCAACGCCGCCGCCGGCTCGCTGCGCCAGCTCGACGTCTCGATCACCGCGAGCCGCCCCTTGCGCTTCTTCGCCTATGCCTGGGGCGAGATGCCGGTCCTACCGGCGCCGACGCAGTTCGGCGTGGTCGAGGCTTTCGCGCGCTGGGGCTTCAGGACCAACCCGCTGATGGCACGCTGCGAGAGTGTCGAGGCGCTGCTGGCGCATTACCGGTCGATCGAGGCGCAGCGTGCGAGCCTCGGCTACGACATCGACGGCGTGGTCTACAAGGTCGACGAGCTCGCCTTACAGGCGCGCCTTGGCTTCGTCGCGCGCGCGCCGCGCTGGGCGATCGCGCACAAGTTCCCGGCCGAGCTCGCGACGACGGTGCTGGAGGCGATTGACATCCAGGTCGGCCGCACCGGGGCGCTCTCGCCGGTGGCGCGCCTGCAGCCGGTGACGGTCGGCGGCGTCGTCGTCACCAATGCGACGCTGCACAATGAGGACTATATCCGCGGCTTCGATTCGAAGGGGTTGCCGATCCGCGACGGCAGCGACATCCGCGTCGGCGACACCGTCACGGTGAAGCGCGCCGGCGACGTGATCCCGCGCGTCGAGGCTGTCGATCTGGCGAAACGTCCCGTCGACGCGCAGCCTTACGTTTTCCCGACGACTTGCCCGGTCTGCGGCTCGGATGCGGTGCGCGAGCATAATCCGCGCTCGGGCAAGGAGGATGCGGTGCGTCGCTGCACCGGCGGGCTGATCTGCGAGGCGCAGGCGGTCGAGCGCCTGAAGCATTTCGTTTCGCGAGACGCGCTCGACATCGACGGGCTCGGCGACAAGCAGATCGAGTTCTTCCACGACGATCCCGACCTGCCGGTGAAGCAGCCGGCGGACATCTTCACCCTAGCCGAACGTGATGCTGCCAACCTGAAGAAGCTGAA
>DASYHC010000136.1:0-38474 GCA_035998995.1 Allobosea sp. | reverse complement strand
AGAATCTTGACGCCTTCGAGCGCTTGCATTTTCAGTCCTCCCTTACTTCTTCTTGAGTGCGCTTTGCGGGTTCAGATTGCCGATGCGGCCGCTCTCGCTGCCGGCAGTCGGATCGATCACCGCGTTGATCAAGGTGGGTTTGCCGCTGTCCATCGCGGCATTGACGGCGCGCTTCAGCTCGTCGGGCGAGACCGCGTTGACGCCGACGCCGCCGAACGCCTCCATCATGCGGTCATAGCGCGCATCCTTGACGAAGACGGTCGTGGCAGGGTCGTCGCCGGCGCTGTTGACGTCGGTGCCGCGATAGATGCCGTTGTTGTTGAAGATGACGATGCAGACCGGCAGGTTGTACCGGCAGATCGTCTCGACCTCCATGCCGGAGAAGCCGAAGGCCGAGTCGCCCTCGACGGCGAGCACGGGCTTGCCGGTCTCGACCGCGGCGGCGACGGCGTAGCCCATGCCGATGCCCATCACGCCCCAGGTGCCGACATCGAGGCGCTTGCGCGGCTGATGCATGTCGATGACGCCGCGCGCGAGATCGAGCGTGTTGGCGCCTTCATTGATCAGGATGGCGTCCGGCCGCTCCGCGATGATGGTGCGCAGCACGCCGAGCGCGCCGTGATAGTCCATCGGCACGTTGTTGTTCATCAGGCGCGGCGCCATCTTGGCGACGTTCTCGTCGCGTTTCTTGGCCACGGACGCAGTCCAGTCGGCCGGCGGCACCGGCCAGGCCCCGCCCATGCCGGCGAGCAGCGCGGAGACGCAGGAGCCGATATCACCGACCACGGGGGCGACGATCTCGACATTGGAGTCCATTTCCTTCGGCTCGATGTCGATCTGGATGAACTTCTTCGGCTGATCGCCCCAGCTCTTGCCCTTGCCGTGCGACAAGAGCCAGTTGAGCCGCGCGCCGATCAGCATGACGACGTCGGAATCCTTCAGCACCGTCGAGCGCGCAGCGCCCGCGCATTGCGGATGCAGATCCGGCAGCAGGCCCTTGGCCATGCTCATCGGCAGGAAAGGAATGCCGCTCCTTTCGACGAGCTGCCGGATCGCGTCATCGGCCTGGGCATAGGCGGCGCCCTTGCCGAGGATGATCAGCGGCCGCTTGGCGCCCTTCAGCACGGCGAGCGCGCGCTGGACCGCGTCCGGCGCCGGAAGCTGCGCCGGGGCGGCGTCGATCACCTGGACCAGCGACTTGCGGCCCTCCTCGGCGTCCATCACCTGGCCGAACAACTTGGCCGGCAGGTCGAGATAGACGCCGCCGGGCCGGCCGGAGACCGCGGCGCGGATCGCACGCGCCAGACCGATGCCGATGTCCTGCGCGTGCAGGACGCGGAACGCTGCCTTGCACAGCGGCTTCGCGACGGCGAGCTGATCCATCTCCTCATAGTCGCCCTGCTGCAGGTCGACGATCTCGCGCTCCGACGAGCCCGAGATCAGGATCATCGGGAAGCAGTTGGTGGTCGCATGCGCGAGCGCCGTCAGACCGTTGAGGAAGCCCGGCGCCGAGACCGTGAGACAGATGCCGGGCTTTTTGGTCAGGAAGCCGGCGATCGAGGCGGCGTAGCCGGCGTTCTGCTCATGGCGGAACGAGAGCACGCGGATGCCGGCGGCCTGCGCCATGCGGCCGAAATCGGTGATCGGGATGCCCGGCACGCCATAGATCGTGTCGAGGCCGTTGAGCTTCAGCGCATCGATGATGAGGTTGAAGCCGTCTGTCAGTTCGCGCTCAACTTCGGGCGCGGCGGAAGCGATGCTTTGTACGACTGCGGACATCCCGCTTCTCCCTAGACGATTGTTGTTATGGTGATTTTTGCTGTTGATCCTGGTCCGGCTCAGTCGAGCAGGACGAATTGTTCGACGTGCTGGCGCAGCTTGAGCGTGTGCTCGCGCACGAGCCTCTCGGCGCGCTCACCGTTGCGGGTCTCCAAGGCCTCGATGATTTCCTTGTGATCGACGATCGAGCGGCGGGCCCGGTCCTTCTCGAAGATCGTGCGCTGGCGGATGCCGCGCACATGCGTGAACAGGCCGTTAGTGATCTCGGCGATGAGCTTGCAGCCCGAGAGCGCGATGATCGCTGCGTGAAAGCGGATATTAGCGTCGGAATACTCGCCCATATGCTCTTCGATGGCGTCGCTGTCGAAGGTGTCGACGAGGTTGTGCAGTCCGGCGATATCGGCATCGGAAGCGACTTCGGTCGCGAGCCGGGCAGCCATGCTCTCGAGCGCGGCCCAGACCGTGATCATCTCGAGAATCTCGGCCTTGGTCTTGCGCACGATGAAGATGCCGCGGCGCGGCGCGATCCTGACCAGGCCTTCCTGCTCAAGCTGGGCCAGCGCCTCGCGCAGCGGCGTCCGGCTGACGCCGAACTGAAGCGAGAGCGCACGCTCGTCGAGCCGCAACTCGGCGCCGGCCTCGTAAATCTGCATCGCTCCGATCGCGGCCTTCAGCGCCTCATAGGTGCGGCTCTTGAGGCTCTGCACCTCCTCGATCGGCTGAATTTCAAGCTGTGCTTTGATCATTGCGACGTCGATTTCCGTTTTGCCTTAACCGAACTCCACCCCGGCGCAGACTACGTCATAGAGCGGTGGTTTCTGGCATACCATATAATGAAAGAAATGGTGACGCAACGGCGGAAAATCGGCAATTATTATGCTGCAGCGCATCCAAATATGGCATATTGCATGCCACACAGTTTCAGCCTAGGCTAACTCAAACAAGGCCAGTCAGCTCTGCGTTGGTCATTGCGCGGTCCCTGAACAAGGCCATTTTATGGGGACGAAGCGCTATGGATGAACTGAACGCCCTGTTCGGCGGATTCGCCGTTGCTCTCAGCGCCTATCACATCCTTCTGATGGTCATCGGCATCACGCTCGGCGTCGTCATCGGCGTTCTGCCGGGGCTTGGCGGCGCGAACGGCGTCGCCATTCTCCTGCCTCTGACCTTCACCATGCCGCCGACTTCGGCGATCATCCTGTTGACCAGCATCTACTGGGGCGCGCTGTTCGGTGGTGCCATCACCTCGATCCTCTTCAACATTCCCGGCGAACCCTGGTCGGTCGCGACCACCTTCGACGGGCACCCGATGGCGCAGAACGGCAAGGCCGACGAGGCGCTGGTCGGAGCGTTCACGGCCTCCTTCGTCGGCGCCATCTTCGCCGTCTGCCTGATCACCTTCCTGGCGCCGGTGGTCGCCAAATTCGCCTTGAAATTCGGTCCGGCCGAGTTCTTCGCGGTGCAGTTCCTCACCTTCGCCAGTTTCATCGGCATGGGCCGGGGTTCGCCATTCAAGACGATCGCCTCAATGTGCCTCGGCTTCGCGCTGGCATCGGTCGGCCTGGACGGCGTCACCGGCACGCTCCGGATGACCTTCGGACAGGACGAGCTGCTCAACGGCTTCAAGTTCCTCGTCGCCGTCATCGGCCTGTTCGGCATCGGCGAGATTCTCTGCTCGATGGAGGACGGGCTGAAATTCAACGGCGCCGCCGCCAAGCTGCGGATGGACGCGGTCATCCGCACCTGGAAGCAGCTGCCCAGGATGTGGCTGACCTTCCTCCGCAGCTGCATCGTCGGCTGCTGGATGGGCATCACCCCGGGCGGCGCGACACCGGCCTCCTTCATGGGCTATGGCATCGCCAAGCGCTTGTCGAAGCGCGGCGACAATTTCGGAAAGGGCGAGCTCGAAGGCGTGGTGGCGCCGGAGACTGCCGCCCATGCCGCCGGCACCGCCGCGCTGCTGCCGATGCTGACGCTCGGCATCCCGGGCTCGCCGACCGCAGCAGTGCTGCTCGGCGGCCTGCTGATCTGGGGCCTGCAGCCCGGCCCGCTGCTCTTCGTCGAGCAGAAGGATTTCGTCTGGGGCCTGATCGCCTCGATGTATCTTGGCAACGTCGTCGGCCTCATCATGGTGCTGACTTGCGTGCCCTTTTTCGCCGCGATCCTGCGTGTGCCTTTCTCGATCATCGCGCCGGCTATCGTCTTCGTCTGCGCCATCGGTGCCTTCACCGTGAACAACGCGATGTTCGACGTCTGGATGATGCTGGTCTTCGGCGTGCTCGGCTATCTCTTCAACAAGCTGCGCTACCCGCTGCCGCCGCTCGTGCTGGCGCTGGTGCTCGGCGACCAGGCCGAGAGTTCCTTCCGCCAGGCCATGCTGGTCTCGCAGGGCAATGTCGGCGTGTTCTGGTCGAACTGGCTATGCGGCGGGATCATGACGCTCGGCCTGGTGATGGCCTTCTGGCCGGCCCTGCAGGCGCTGCGCGCGAAACTCTCGAGCAACCACGCCGTCGCCCGCGCTGCCTGAGGCCGCGCGGGCCGGTTCTCGCAACATAGTCGCCTTCATGACTTTACCAACGCGGCACCAAAGCCGCCTCAAGGGAGGAAGCGTGATGATCCGGACGGGAGTGTCCAAGACCAGGACAATTGCGGTAGCGCTGGCGGCGAGCGCCGGGCTGACCTTGCCAGCCCTGGCGCAGCAGAAATGGGAGCCGAGCAAGCCCGTGACACTGGTCATCCCGGCCGGCACCGGCGGCGGGGCCGATCAGATGGCGCGCTTCATCCAGGGCGTCGTCCAGAAGCACAACCTGATGAAGCAGCCGCTGATCGTGATCAACAAGGCGGGCGGCGCAGGCGCCGAAGGCTTCCTGGAGATGAAGGCCAGCGCGAACGATCCGCACAAGATCACGATCACCCTGTCGAATCTGTTCACGACCCCGCTCGGCACCGGCTCGCCCTTCAACTGGAAGGACATGAAGCCGGTCGCGATGCTGGCGCTCGACCAGTTCGTCCTCTGGACGAACAGCGAGAAGCCCTACAAGACGACAAAGGACTATGTCGACGCTGTGAAGGCCGGCGATGACCGCTCCTTCAAGATGGGCGGTACCGGCTCGAAGCAGGAAGACCAGATCGTCACGGCGGCGATCGAGCAGCAGACCGGCGGCAAGAAGTTCACCTACGTGCCCTATGCCGGTGGCGGCCAGGTCGCGGTGCAGCTCGTCGGCAACCATGTCGACTCGACGGTGAACAACCCGATCGAAGCCGTCGGCCAATGGCGCGCCGGCCAGTTGCGCCCGCTCTGCATCTTCGACGGACAACGCTCGACCTACACCGCCAAGGTCACAGAGAAGGAAGCCTGGAGCGACATCCCGACCTGCAAGGAATCGGGCCTGCCGGTCGAATACCAGATGCTGCGCGGCATCTTCACCACCAAGAACACCAAGCCCGAGCAGGTCGCCTTCTATGTCGACCTGCTGAAGAAGGTGATGGCGACCCCGGACTGGAAGGAATTCATGGAGAAGGGAGCTTTCAACCAGACCTTCATGACCGGCCCGGACTTCGAGAAGTGGCTGACCAACGCCGAGGCGCTGCATTCCGACCTGATGAAGAACGCCGGCTTCCTCGCGACCCAGTGAGCCCGACAGCACGGAGCGCGGCGCAAGCGATCGCGCTCCGATCGCCCAACCATCGCGAAGCTGGCGCCGGGAGCGGGAGCCAGTCAGGAGCAAGACAATGAACAGCAACGAAGAAACCGAAGAACGTCCGCTCGTCAGCTATCGCACCCTGGACATCGCGGTCGCGATCTTCTTCCTGGTCGTCGCGGCGATCGTGATAACCGACAGCTTGCGCCTCGGTATCGCCTGGAAGCCGAACGAAGGGCCGCAGCCCGGCCTGTTCCCGTTCTACATCGTCGTGGCGATGGGCCTCGCCTCTCTCGTCAATCTGGCCCAGGCCCTGCCGCACACGCCGGACGGCGAGAAGATTGCGACGACCATTCCGGGCATTAAGCGCATGGCGGCGATCTTCGTCCCCGCCGTCGTCTTCGTGCTGGCGACGAACTATATCGGCATCTATGTCTCGGCCGCGATCTATATCGGGGCGTTCATGGTGTTCTTCGGCAAGTTCCCGGTCTGGAAAGCCGCGGCCGTGTCGCTCGGCATCGCGATCGTCAACTTCATGATGTTCGAGGTCTGGTTCCTGGTGCCGCTGCCGAAAGGGCCGCTGGAGACTGCGCTCGGCTACTGATTCCCGATGCCGCGCCAGCCGTTCGCAGCGGCCGCGATCGGAACCGCTCTGCGAGCGGCCGCCGGCAAACGGGAAACGCTCGGCTTCTTTCCAGTGAATCGTGCGCTCGTGCTCCGAAGAGAGATGCTGCAATCGGTCAATTCACGACTTCGTATACGGGATCGCGCCAATCACGCAGCCCCAAACCGGACACCGCCAGAGCCGGCAATGGGCCAGCTTCTATCCTGCGGCCGGGCCTTGAGCTGGACCGCCGGAAAGCAGCCGTTCCGGACGTCAGCAATGGGCCAAGACACGACGTCAACTTGCGGTCCAACTGCGAACTTTAACGTACCGCATTAGCAAGGCCGTACCTGGCCCATTCCGGACCTCGGGAGCGTCCAGTTTCGGGCGGTAGAATTCGGAGGTGTGCCGCGCAACCAGGCCTGGCGGGCTCCGAACTGGCGTGGGGCGATCGTTAGGCCAGCGCCAGCGCGGCTTCGACCCGGGTGCAGCGCACGAGTCGGCCTTCGCTGAGCGTTACGGCCGGAGGCAAGCCTGTCCGGCAAGCATCTTCTGCCTGCTTGCAGCGCGGCGCGAAGGAGCAGGAGGACGGCGCCTCGTTCAGCGGCGGCGGCGCGCCCGGGATCGCCTCCAGCCGCTCGCCCTTCTTCGCGCCGTGCAGGTTCGCCGCGAGCAGGCCACGGGTATAGGGATGACGCGGATCCCTCAGCAATTCGCGCACCGTGCCGGTCTCGACGATCTGGCCGGCATACATCACCGCGAGCCGGTCGGAGACCTCGACCGCGACGCCGATGTCATGGGTGACGAAGATCACGCCCATGCCGAGATCGCGTTGCAGCTGGCGCAGCAGCAGCAGGATCTGGATTTGCACGGTCGCATCGAGCGCCGTCGTCGGCTCGTCGGCGAGCAGGAGCTTCGGGCGGGCGGCGAGCGCGAGCGCGATCATCGCGCGCTGGCGCATGCCGCCCGACATCTCATGCGGATAGGCTTTCAGGCGCCGTTCCGGCGAGGGGATACGTACCAGCTCGAGCAGTTCGAGGGCGCGCTTCATCGCATCTCGTGCGCTGACCTTCTCATGCCGGGTGATCGCCTCGGCGATCTGCTCGCCGACGGTGTAGACCGGGTCGAGCGCCAGCGCCGGATCCTGGAAGATCATCGAGGTGACGGCGCCGCGATAGTCGGAGAGCTCCTGCGGCCCGAGGGCCAGCACGTCCCTGCCGTCGACCACGACCTTGCCGCCGATCTCGGTGCGGTTTTCCGGCAGGAGGCGGAGCAAGGTCTTCAGGGTCACGCTTTTGCCCGAGCCGGACTCGCCGAGGATGCCGAGCACCTTGCCAGGCTCCAGCGTCAGCGAGACGCCGTTGACAGCATGGACCGTTTGCGCACCCTTGAAGCGCACGGTGACGTTTTCCATCGCGACGAGAGGTGTCGTCATGCGGCATCCTCCAGCGCGGGCGCGCGGCTATGGCCGGAGCCGGGGATTTCCATGTGGCAGGCCGCGAGCCGCTCGCCGCTGCCGACTGGGGTCAATGCCGGCTTGACCTTGGAGCAGACGGTCTGCGCCTGCGGGCAGCGCGGGTGGAAGCGGCAGCCCTCGGGCGGGTTGATCGGGTTGGGCGGATCGCCGGCGAGCGGCGCCTCCATCGTCCGGTTGTCCGGATCCATCGACGGCATCGCCGAGAGCAGCGCCCGCGTATAGGGATGGCGCGGATCGTCGTAGAGTTCCTCGACCGGCCCGATCTCCACGACCTCACCGAGATACATCACCATGACGCGGTCGCTGATGAAGCGGACGACGTTGAGGTCGTGCGAGATGAAGATGTAGGTCAGCCCGAATTCCTCGCGCAGATCCATCAGCAGGTTCAGCACCTGCGCCTCGACCGACTTGTCGAGCGCCGAGACGGCCTCGTCGAGAATGACGAGGCGCGGTCCGAGCGCCAACGCCCGGGCGATGTTAACGCGCTGGCGCTGCCCGCCCGAGAGCTCGTGCGGATAGCGCGCCGCGAAGCGGGCGGGGTCGAGCCCGACCCGGGCGAGCAGGTCGCGTGCGCGAAGGATCGCGCCGGACTTGGGGACGCCATGCACCATGGGGCCGAAGGCGATCGAATCCTCGATGGTGAGCCTTGGGTTCAGCGAGGCGAACGAATCCTGGAAGACCATCTGCGCCTGGCGGCGATAATCCTTCAGCGATAGCGCCGAGCTGCCGACAGCCTCGCCATCGAACAGCATCTCTCCCTTGTCCTGCGGGATCAGCTGCATGACGACGCGCGCGGTGGTCGACTTGCCGCAGCCGGATTCGCCAACGACGCCGAGCGTCTCGCCCTTCATCACCGAGAAGTCGACGCCGTCGACCGCACGCACCACCGCGCCGCGCCCGAGCGGGAAATACTTGGTCAGCGTCCGCGCCTCCAGCAGCGGCGTGCCAGCCCCGCCGCGGTCGATCCCGTCTTCGGCATGGAGCGAGAGCGACATGGGTCAGCCTTTCACGTCCATGGCCGAGCGCAGCCCGTCCGACAGCAAGTTGAAGGAGATCGAGGTGATGAAGATCGCGACGCCCGGCAGCGCGGCGACCCAGGGCTGCACATAGATCGCGGTGCGCAGCGTGTTCAGCATCAGCCCCCATTCCGGCGTCGGCGGCTTGGTGCCGAGGCCGAGGAAGGACAAGCCAGAGGCCAGGATCATCGAGACCGAGATCAGGCTGGTCGCATAGACGAAGATCGGCCCGAGCACATTGCCGAGGACATGCACGCGGATGATCGTGCCGGAGCCAGCTCCCGAGGCGCGCGCCGCCTCGACATAGTCCATCGAGCGCACCTGCGTGGTGACGCTCTCGGCGATGCGCGCGATCGGCGGGATGAAGACGATGGTGAGCGAGAGCAGCGAATTGAAGATGCCGGCACCGAGCGCGCCCGAGAGCGCGATTGCCAGCAGCACCGAGGGAAAGGCATAGAAGATGTCGACGGTGCGCATCGTGATGGTGTTGAACTTGCCGCCGAAGAAGCCGGCAGCGACCCCGATCAGCGAGCCGAAGCCGAAGGCGATGAAAACCGGCACTACGCCCATGAACAGCGAAAGCCGGGCGCCGTGGATCAGGCGCGAGAGCATGTCGCGGCCGAGTTCGTCGGCGCCGAGCGGATAACCCGGCGTGCCGATCGGGCGCAGGCGCCGCAGCATCGACGAACGGGTCGGATCGGCCGGCGCGATGTAGTCGGCGAAGACCGCCATCAGGATGATGGCCAGCACGACGATGCCGGCGCCGACTGCGACCTTGTCCTTGCGGAAGCGCCTGAAGACGCCGGACCAGTAGCCGGCTGAACGGGCCGGCGGCGGCACGAACACGGCAGCGCTTCCCGAGGTCACCGCGCTCATCTCAACGCCTCCTCACGCGGGGGTCGAGCAGGCCCTGGACGATGTCGACGAGGACGTTGAGGCCGACGAAGAACATCGCCAGCACCAGGATCGTGCCCTGCAGCAGCGGAAGGTCGCGCTGGAAGATGGCGTTGCCGAGCAGGAAGCCGGTGCCGGGCCAGGAGAATACCGTCTCGATCAGGATCGATCCCCCCAGCAGATAGCCGAGCTGCAGGCCCATCACCGCGAGCGCGGTCGGCGCGGCGTTCTTCACGACATGGCGGAAGACGCCGAAGTCCATCAGCCCCTTGGCCCGCAGCGCCGGCACGAATTCCTGGTTCAGGATGTCGGCGACGAGGGCGCGCACCGTGCGCGAGATGATGCCCATCGGGATCACCGACATGGTGACCGCCGGCAGGATCATGTGGCTGACATGCTCCCAGTCCCATTTCCAGGCGGCCGAGCCGCCGGGGCCGGCGCCGCCCGGCGGCAGCCAACCGAGCTGCACCGAGAACACGATCACCAGCACCATGCCGAGCCAGTAATGCGGAACGGACACGCCGAGCACGGCGAGCAGGGAGGCGAACTTGTCGAGGAAGGAGCCGCGAAAATAGCCGGCTACGAAGCCGAAGAAGCAGCCGAGCACGAAGCCGATCACGGTAGCGAGGCAGGCGATCAGCAAGGTGTTGCCGACCGCGCGCCAGACCTCGGCGGCGACCGGCCGACCGGTCGCGATCGAGGTGCCGAGATCGCCCTGCACCGCCTTCCAGAGCCAGAGCCCGAACTGCACCGGCAGCGGCCGGTCGAAGCCGTAGAGCTTCCTGATCTCCTCCTGCATCTGCTGCGATGCGTCCGGCGGCAGCACCGAGGTCAGCGGGTCGCCCGGTGCGATGTGGACGAGCAGGAAGCAGAACAGGCTGACGCCGAGCGCCACCGGCAGCACATACAGGATGCGCTTGGCGAGATAGGTCAGCATGGCCGGCCCCGCGCTTTCAACACCGCCTCACTTGTCCAAGGTGATCGGCGAGAAGTCTTGGAACCAGTTCTGCGCCTGGACGAAGCCCTTCACCTTCGGCGACATGGCGCGCGGGTTGACGTCGTGCGTCACCATCAGGAAGAGCGCGTCGTCGACGTATTTCTCATGCGTCTTCTGCAGGATCTTGGTCTGTTCGGCCGGATCGAACGTCGTGCGGATCTGCTCGAACAGCTTGTCCATCTCAGGATCGCAGTAGAGGCCCCAATTGGTACCTGCCGGCGGCTTCAGATCGCATTGCAGATGGCGGATCAGTCCGGTGAACGGGTCCTGGATGAAATAGGTGTAGTTCATCCCCGTCGCCTTGCGCGAGGATTCATGGTTGGCGCCGGCGCGCCAGATGTTGATCAGCGTGTTCCACTCGACCACCTCGAAATCGACCTTGATGCCGACCTCGGCGAGGTTCTGCTGCACGAACTCGTTCATCGGCAGGGGTTGCATCTGGCCCGAGCCCGATGGGGCGATCAGGATGCGCGTCTGCAGCGGCTTGGCCGGCGAGTACCCGGCTTCCGCCAACAGTTTCTTCGCCTCGGCCTGATCGAGCTTCAGCTTGAACTTCGGATTGCCGAACCATTGATGACCGGGCGGGTAGAAGCCTTCGGCAGGGATCATCAGGCCGCCGAGCAGTTCCTTCAGCCCCTCGCGGTCGACGGCGAGGTTGGCCGCCTTGCGCACGCGGATATCATTCCAGGGCGAGCCCTCGCCCCGCGACAGGTGCCAGGTCCAGTTGTGCGGATAGGCGTTGGTGACGATCTTGAAACCGGCGCCCTTCAATGAGGGGATCAGGTCCGGAGACGGCGCCTCGATCCAGTCGACCTGGCCGCCGCGCAGCGCTGCGGCACGAGCATTGGCCTCGGGAAGCGGCAGCAGCACCAGCTTGTCGAGCTTCGGCACGCGCGCCTTGTCCCAGTAATCCCTGAAGGGCGACAGCTCGGCGCGCTCGCGTGGCTGGAAGGCTGTAAGTTGCCAGGGGCCGGTGCCGGAGGGAGTCTTGGCGAAGGCTTCCCAGCTCTTGCCGAGCTTCTCCCACTGCGCCGGCGAAGACATCATCACCCAGGCGATCTGGTAAGGCAGCGTCGCGTCCGGCGCCTTGGTGGTGATCTCGACCTTGTATTTGTCGATCACCTTGTAGCCGGCGACGGCGGGAATGCGCGAGCGGCCCTGCGCCGCCTGGCGCTGATCGAATTGCGGGCTGCCGTTCTTGAGCAGCTTGTCGAGGTTCCAGACCACGGCCTCGGCGGTGAACTCCGAACCGTCATGGAACTTCACGCCCTCGCGCAGAACGAAGGTCCATTTCGTCTTGTCGGCAGCGTCGATGGCCCAACTGGTGGCAAGGCCCGGCGTCAGGTCGGAGGCCTTGTCAGCCTTGCTCAAGTCCCAGTTGATCAGCGCGTCATAGAGCGTATAGCCCATGAACCGCATGCCCTCGCCGCCCTGGTCGGTCTGGCCGGTAGTCAGCGGAATGTCGGACGCCGTCATCCCGATGCGCAAGATTCCCTGGGCGAGGGCCTGCTGCGAGACCAGCGCGACGCCGGCGGCGAGCGACAGGGCGAGAGCGGAACGGATCATCGGACACCTTTGATCTGGACGTGTTCTGAAATCGGCTCAGCAAGGGCCGTGCCATGTGCGCCCCTCGTCATTGCGAGAAGGCGTCAGCCGACGAAGCAATCCAGGGACGGCCGAGCGCGACGGTCTGGATTGCTTCGCTTCGCTCGCAATGACGGCAGCAGCGTCGGGGTCGACCTGCCGCCGTCAGGGCATAGCGACTGATGGCTTCCTCACTCCATCGACATCGGCGCGAGATCGATGAACCAGCTCTTGGGCTGGACCACGCCCTTGACCTTGGCGCTCATCGCGCGCGGGCCGACATCGTGCGCCACCCAGACGAACGGCGCCTCCTCGACGATCCGGGCATGGAGCTTGGCGAGTGCCGCGTCGCGCGCCGTGCCGTCGAAGGAAGTGCGGGCGTCGGCGATCAGCTTGTCGAACTCGTCATTGCCGAAATAACCCCAGTTGTTGGAGACCGGCGGGAAGGTCTTGGTCGAGACGAAGCGGACCATGGCGAAGAACGGGTCCATCGCCGCATAGGTCACGTTGGTGGCGTTGGCGCCGCGGGCATTGGCGTGCTTGGCGCCCTCGCGCCAGTTGGTGAAGACCGCGTTCCATTCGCCGACCTCGAGCGCGACGTCGAAATAGCAGTCCTTCAGGGCCTGTTGCAGGAACTCGTTCATCGGTAGCGGCTGCATCTGGCCGGAGCCCGAAGCCGAGGTCAGCACCTTGACCTTTGCCGGCTTGGCGGCCGAGAAGCCGGCCTCGGTCATCAGCTTCTTGGCGGCATCGAGATCATATTTGATCTCGAATTTCGGATTGCCCCACCAGGGATGGCCGGGCGGCACCGTGCCCTTCGGCACCTCCATCAGCCCGCCGAGCAGCGTCTTCAGCTCCTCGCGATTGACGCAAAGATTGGCGGCGTGGCGCACCTTCTTGTCGAGCCAGACCGAGCCCTCGGCGAAGGAGAGCTGCCAGGGCCAGACATGGGGCTGAGCATTAGTGTACATTTTGAAACCGCGGCTCTGGATCTGCGGCACGGCGTCCGGCGCAGGCGCCTCGATCCAGTCGACCTGGCCGGAGAGCAAGGCAGCGGTGCGGGCGTTCGCTTCCGGCAGCGGCAGCAGGACGACGCGGTCGACCTTCGGCACCCGCTTGGGGTCCCAATAGGCCTTGTTGGCGACCATCTCGAAGCGCTCGCGCGGCACCAGCCTGACGCCCTTGAACGGGCCGGTGCCGGACGGGTCGGCCGAGAAGGCGGCCCAGGCCTGCTTTGAACGTTCGGCCGCATCGGTCACCGAGGCCGGCACGGCCGCGAGCTTGGTAGCCCAATGCGTGGGGGAGGCCATGTAGAGATTGGTCAGGTTGATCGGCAGGAAGGCGTCGGGCTCCGAGGTGGTGAGCTCGACGGTGAGCGGGTCGACCGCCTTGGCCGACTTCAGCGTCGGCATGCGCGAGACGGTGACGCCAACCTGGTCGGCGGCGAAGTGTGCTGCCTCCTTGTTGAGCACTTTTTCGACATTCCAGACCACTGCGGCGGCATCGAAGGCCGAGCCGTCCTGGAACTTGACGCCGGGGCGCAGCTTGAACACCCATTTGGTCTTGTCGCCAGCATCGACCGCCCATTCGGTGGCCAGGCCGGGAATGACGACGCTCGCCTTGTCGGCCGATGACAGATCCCAATTGGTCAGCCCGTCATACATCGGGATGCCGGTGAAGCGGTTGCCTTCGAAACCCTGGTCGGGCTGGCCGTGGGTGCGCGGGATATCGGCGGCGGTCATGCCGATGCGCAGGACTTTCTCCTGCGCCAGCGCTGCGCCTGCCAGCGCGGTCGAGAACCCCAGCGCCAGCACGGCGGCGCGTGTAATGGATGTGGATGACATGACGGTGCTCCCCTCGAGGCCCGGCGTTGGTTCGCGCGGATCGAGGAGGAGCTAGCAACGGGCGTGCCACTGGTCTGGGTGGTCGCTGAAGCTGAAGGCAAGGTGCCGGCCGCGACCCCACACCGACCGGACGCGTATCTCAGAGATGTCCGGGATCGGGAACTGTACCGAGGGCAGCTATCGGTACGTCAGCCGCTCGGGTCTCGGGCCTGCGCGCTTAGGCTACGCAGTTATCGCCTCGCGCGCCGCCTTCTCGCTGTCCATGTCCTTCATGTCTTCGAACCGATCGGCGATGCGCGGGTGGATGCGGCCGCCATCTGATGCGCCGATCGCGACCAGGATTTCGTCGGGTCCCGGCGCGTCGGCGATCTGGAAGGTCGCGGTGATGAAGTGCGAGCGCTTGCCGGTCTCGCTCTTGTGGATCATCGGCAACGAGATCAGCGCGCCCGGCGCCGTGCGGGTGTTGGTGAAGCTCAGGAAGGCGGTCCCCGAGACCGCCTCACGGAAGACGTTGCCGAAGCGCAGCGTGTGGATCAGGGCGGAGGCGTGCTCGATCTCGCCGCCGATACCGACGATCGCAGCCTTGCCATAGGCCTCGACACGGTCTCCCGGCATCGCGGCGACGAGTCTGCGCGTCATTTCCAGGCCGAGTGGGCGGGCGATCCGCAGGATTTCCGGCCGCAGGTTCTCGACGAAGCCCTGGCCGACCCAGGGGTTCTTCACCACGGCGGCGACCACCACCATCGTGACCGGCCGGGGCGCGGTCTTCCCACCCTCGAGCATGGTCTCTTCCGTGAAGGTCGCGATCTTGCGCAGCCCGATATCCATGCTCGCCTCCGGCGTCTGAAATGTCGTCGCTCCCAAAGCTAGCTGCGAGAGAGCGGCTGTCTTCCTCCGGTTGCTAGGAAGAACCTCTGGGTCAATGCTGCGAGCCTGTGCAGATTGCCAGCCAGGACCAGACGCGATGCTCGACCCGGTTTCCCAGATCGCCTCGCTGCGAGACGTCGCCAGCCGGATCAATTCCGGTTCCGATCTCGACGGGCTGCTGCTCGACCTGGTCAAGGTCGCCTGCGAGCATGGCGGCTGGACGATGGGATCAATCATGGCGGTCGACCTGACACATGGCCACGCCAACGTGGTCGCGCGGCACGATCCCACCTTGCTGCGCCGGCGCCTCGAGGACCGCTGGGAGCTTGCGACGAGCCCGGCGCTGCTCGCCCTGCGAACGGGTGAGCCGGTCTATATCGAGGACGCCAGGACCTCCGAGGAGTTTCCCGGCTATCGGCGCGAGGCTTTCGAGCGCGATTACCGGTCGGTCATCGTCCTGCCGCTCGGCAGCGCCGATGCGCAGGGGCGGCCGATGGTGCTGAGCCTGGTCTGTCGGGCCGTGAAGCCCGTGCCCTCCGAAGATCTCGCCTTCATGGCGATGATCGCGCATCTCGGCACTATCGCGGTCGAGCGCGAGCATCGTCTGCGGGCTGCGCGCGGCGTTGCCGAAGACCTGCGTCACGCACTGGTGGCGCAAAGCGACCTGCTGCAGGAGGTGCTGGCCGGAGGCTCGATCGAGGCCCTGGCAGAACGGCTCGGCGAATTCCTGCAATGTGCCGTGCTGGTGATCGATTTTTCCGCGAACACGATTGTCGCCAACGGCTCCCCCGCACCAGACCTGCTCGACGCGGCGGCCTGGCGCAAGCTGCTCGCCGATGGCGAGGCCGACCGGCTAATCGCGCAGTTCAAGCAGGGCGTCACGCGCGAGGAGGCAGACCGAATCGAGCTGCCGATCACCTATGGCGGGCGTACGTTACGGCTTGCGGCAGCGATCGAGCCGCTCGCCGTCGAGGCGGAGAAGGTCGGTGCGCTCGTGCTGTTCGGCGAAGAGCAGGGCGGCGATCTCAGGCGGCTGACGATCGACAGTGCGAAATTCGCTTTGAGCGTGCAGATGATGCGCAGCGTGATCCGCTTCCGCTTCGAGACGCGGACGCTGACGGAACTGTTCTTCGAGATCGTCGAGCGGCGCTGGCGCGATCCCGACGACATCCTGCGCCGGGCGCGTCATCTCGGCGTCTCGCTCTCCCGGCCGCTGCGGATGATCGTCGTGGACCTGCCCGCTGCCGCCCGCGGCGAGCGCGACCGCACGCAGCAGGCGCATCAGAGCGTCGCACGCCTTGCCGGCCAGCTCGGCCTGGGCTGTCACATCGTCGCCGTCGGCGCCGGGCTCGTCTGCCTCGAACCGGAGCAGGAGGGGCCGCGGCGCGAAGCCTCCGAGCGTTTTGCCAAGCGCATCGCCGATGTTCTGCGTCATGACCTGCAGGGCGAGCCGATCGTGGTCATCGGCGGGCTGTGCCAGGAGCTCGACGACTATGCCGGCGAGTGGGAGCGGATCTGGCGGATGGTGCGGATCGCCCGCGGCTTCAAGCGGACCGGCGTGCTGTCGGCGCTCGATTTCGGGCCATTGCCGATGCTGATTGGCGCGGCCGACGCAGCCGAGGTACGCCGTTTCGTCGACGGCAGCATCGGGCGCGTCGCCCTCCATGACCGGGAGCACGGCACGCCCTATCTCGACACGCTCGCCACCTATCTGCGCCATGGCTGCCGCAGCCAGGCCTGCGCCGATGCCATGAGCCTTCACGTCACCACGCTGCGCTATCGGCTGACGCGGATCCAGGAGCTGTTCGGCATCGATCCCGAGCCGCCCGATACTCGCTTCGCTTTGGAACTGGCGCTCAAGATGCACGGCCTGATCGAGGGAGCGACGCCCGTGTCAGAGTGAAAGCGCGGAAAGATTCCGGATCACTTCCACCTTTTCACAGGAAGCGCGCTGGCGGCCGCCTTCATAGCCTTGTGTTCGAAGTGGCGCATGCCATCGGAGGACCAGCCATGCTGGCGACAGCCCCCCAGGAGCCGATTTCGATCGATCCCGTCGCGTTGCGCCGGGCCTTCGGCACCTTCCCGACCGGCGTCACCGTGATCACCACCCGCGATGCCGAGGGCCGGCCGCGGGGGATGACGGCGAACTCCTTCACCTCGGTCTCGCTCGACCCGCCGCTGCTGCTGGTCTGCGTCGGCAAGGGCGCCGCGAGCTATCCCGCCTTCGCGGAAGGGCAGGCCTTTGCCGTCAACCTGCTCCATGAAGGGCAGAAGCCGGTCTCGAGCCTGTTCGCCTCGAAGGCGACGGACAAGTTCACCGACACGCCGCATGACAGCGTTCATACCGGCGCGCCGGTGCTGGCCGATTGCATGAGCTGGTTCGATTGCACGGTGCACAACCGCGTCGAGGCTGGCGACCACTTGATCCTGATCGGCCGGGTCAGGGCCTTCGGCACGAGCCCATCCGCCCCGCTGGCGTTCTGCCGCGGACGCTATGCGGCCGTGAAGGACCCGCTGCCGCCCGGCTGGCTCGCTTCCAGCAACATGATCGTCAATTACCTCGTCGAGAGCGACGGAAAGCTGCTGCTCTGCCGCAACGAGGATGGCGGCTGGGCGCTGCCCCATGCCGCGCGCCGGATCGTCGATGGCCGGCTGCCCGTGCCTGGCGGCGAAGGGCTGCCGCTGCTGCCGGAAACGACCTTCCTCTACTCAGTCTTCGACATCGCCGATGGCGATCCCGGCCATCTGGTCTACCGGGCGCGGCTGGCGGGCGATGCCGCCGGCCTGGCGCTGCCGGACGGGGTGCGCTTCTTCGGCTTCGACGAACTGCCCTACGAGCAGATCCTCACCCGCGAAACCCGCACCATGCTGCGCCGCTATGTCAGCGAGAGCAGCCGGCGGCGCTTCGGCATCTACATCGATTCCCATGATGGCGGGCGCTTCGCGATGGTCGAGGACACCCAGCCCTGGGACGGGGTCCCGCAACAATGGGAGCGCGGTGGCGCGGCATGAAGACGACGGTCCAGACCCTGCAGGGCTCGCGCATCGGGCATTTCATCGACGGCGCGTTCATCGCGCCGGAGAGTGGTATCTATGCGCCGAGCTACGACCCGACCACGGCCGAGCCTTGGTACGAATTCGCGCAGGGCGATGCGCGTGATGTCGATGCGGCGGTGCGCTCGGCGAAGGCGGCGCTGCTGAACCCGGCCTGGTGCAGGATGACGCAGACCGATCGCGGCAAGCTGGTGCGCCGGCTCGGCGAGCTCGTGCTCGCCCATGCCGAGGAGCTCGCGCAGCTCGAATGCCGCGATAACGGCAAACTGATCAAGGAAATGCGCGCCCAGATGCGGGCGATCCCGGATTCCTACGGCTATTTCGCCGGGATGGCCGACAAGCTCCAGGGCGACACAATCCCGGTCAACAAGCTCGACACACTCAACTTCAACCTGCGCGAGCCGATCGGCGTGGTCGGGATGATTATCCCGTGGAACTCGCCGCTGATGATGCTGACCGGCACGCTGGCACCGTGCCTCGCCATCGGCAACACGATCGTGGTCAAGCCGTCCGAGCACGCGACGGCCTCGGCGCTGGCACTGGCGGAACTCGTCATCGAGGCCGGCATCCCCGCCGGTGTCGTCAACGTCGTCACCGGCGACGGCGCGACGACGGGCGATGCGCTGACGCGCCATCCCGGCATCGCCAAATACGTCTTCACCGGCTCGACCGACACCGGCCGCAAGATCGCCGGCAACGCCGCCGGCAACCTCGTGCCCTGCCAGATGGAGCTCGGCGGCAAGTCGCCTCATGTCGTCTTCTCCGACGTCGACATCGAGCGCGCGGTCAACGGCGTCGTCTCCGGCATCTTCGCCGCGGCCGGCCAGACCTGCGTCGCCGGCTCGCGCTGCTTCGTCGAGGCGCCGGTCTATGAGCGCTTCGTCGATGCCCTGGTCGAGCGCACCCGGCGGGTCAAGGTCGGCCATCCCATGGCGGAGGACACCGATATCGGGCCGCTGGCGCTGGCAGCGCAGCTCGAGAAGGTCGAGCATTTCGTCGGCTCCGGCGTGCGCGAGGGCGCAAAGGTTGCCGTCGGCGGGCGCAAGCCGCAGGACGAGGCCCTGGCACGCGGCTGGTACTACGAGCCGACGGTGCTGGCCGATGCGCGCAACGAGATGAGCTTCATGCGCCACGAGATCTTCGGGCCGGTGGTCGGGGTCGTGCCCTTCTCCAGCGAGGAGGAGATGATCGCGCTCGCCAACGACACCGAATACGGCCTCGCTTCGGGCATCTGGACGCGCGACATCGACCGCGCCATGCGCTTCGCCCGCAATGTCGAGGCCGGCACGGTCTGGATCAACACCTACCGCTCGGCCGCCTTCATGTCCGCCAATGGCGGCACGAAGAAGAGCGGTTATGGCCGCCGCGGCGGCTTCGAGGTCATGCGCGAATTCTCGCGGCTGAAGAACGTCGTCATCGACTACTCGGGCGCCATGCAGGACCCGTTCGTCATCCGGCTGCGCTGACGCGCCGTCTCGCTCGCTCCACGGAGGCACCCATGAAGTTCGCTCTCTCGATCAATATGGAGCGTTTCTCGCCAGAAGCGTCGATGAAGGACGCCATGTCGCAGATGCTGGCGCTCGCCCGCGTGGCTGATGAAGGCGGCTTCGAGACGCTGTGGACTGCCGAGCACCACACGATCGAATGCACGATCTCGCCCAATCCCTTCCAGACGCTGACCTGGCTGGGCCAGCACACCGACCGCATCCGGCTCGGCACGGCGACGCTGGTGGCGCCCTACTGGTCGCCGATCCGGCTGGCCGGCGAGGCAGCGCTCTGCGACCACCTGACCGGCGGCCGCCTCGAATTCGGCATCGCGCGGGGCGCCTATCAGTACGAGTTCGACCGCATGGCAGGCGGCATGCCTCAGCAGGAGGGCGTCGCCTATCTGAAGGAGCTGGTGCCGGCCGTGCAGAAGCTCTGGGCCGGCGACTATGCGCATGAGGGCCAGTACTGGCAGTTTCCGCTCGCCACCTCGGTGCCGAAGCCGCTGCAGAACCCGCATCCGCGCATCTGGGTGGCGGCGCGCGATCCCGGCACCTTCGACTGGGCCGTCGGCATCGGCGCCAACATCCTCTCGACGCCGCTCTCCGCGCCAGTCGCTGAAATCGGTGTTCTCGCCGAGAAGTTCCGCAAGGCCTGCGCCGACCACCCCGGGCGCCCACGGCCGAAGTTCATGATGCAGCGCCGCTCCTGCGTCTACGAGCGCTCGCAGGATTGGGAGCAGATTGTCCGCTACAGCGTCGATTACGGCCGCTATTTCGAGAACCTGATGCAAAACATCGGCACCGTAACGAACGGCTTTCCCGAGGCGGTGCCGTTCGAGACCGTCGCCAATCGCGGCAATTACGATCCTCGCGCGATCCGCGACAATCTCGTCTTCGGCACGCCCGACGAGGTCATCCCGAAGCTCGAGGTCTATGAGGCCGCCGGCGTCGACCAGTTCTGCCTCGGCCTGTCGTATAATCTGCCCTTCGAGCTGCAGATGAAGACGCTCAGGCTGTTCATCGACGAGGTGATGCCGCATTTCGCGGTTCGCGGGCGCGACGCAGCGAAGCCTCTCTTCGCCGCCGCCGGAGCGTGACGGGCATGGCTGGTCTCGCCGCAGTGACCGAGCCGGATATTGCCGGAACCTTCATGCGCGATGGTGTCGCGCTGAACTACCGGCTGAGCGGGCAGGGGCCGCGGCCCCTGGTCCTGGTCCACGGCGTCGGCTCCTACCAGGAGGCCTGGGACGGGGTAATCGCGCGGCTCTCCGATCGCTTCCGGATGCTGAGCTTCGATCTGCGCGGCCATGGCCATTCGGAGCGAGTCAGGGGGCGCTACGAGATCGACGATTTCACCGGGGACGTGCTTGGCCTTGCCGATCATGTCGGCCTCGCCAGCTTCGATCTTGCGGGTTTCTCGCTGGGCGGGCTGATCGCGCAACGCCTCGCCCTGACTCATCCCGAGCGGCTGCGACGGCTGGTGCTGCTCTCGACCGTATCGGGCCGGACACCGGAGGAACGTGAGCGCGTGCTCGCCAGGCTCGCGGCGCTCAAGGCCGGCGATCGCGGCTCGCATTACGATGCTTCGCTGTCGCGCTGGCTGACCGAGGAATTCCAGGAACGCAACCCCAAGCTGATCGCGGAACTGCGCCGCCGTAACGCTGAGAACGATCCGCATTGCTATGCCGCGGCCTATCGCGTGCTGGCGGAGACCGATTTTGGTGGGCTGATCGACCAGATCCGCCTGCCGACGCTGATCGCCACAGGCGAGCACGATCAGGGCTCGAACCCGCGCATGTCACGCTTCATGCATGAGCGCATTGCCGGCTCGCGCCTGCAGATCCTGCCGGGGCTGCGCCATTCCCTGCTGAACGAGGCGCCCGACCGCGTGGCGGCGCTGATGGACGAGTTTCTCACGGAGGGCACGGCGTGATCGTCGAGGAGCGCATTTACCGCATCCGCAACGGACGGATGAACCGCTATCTCCAGCTCGTGCGCGAGGAGGGCCTCGCCATTCAGCAGCCCATTCTTGGGCAGCTCGTCGGCTACTTCACCACCGAGATCGGGGTGCTGAGCCAGGTCACGCATCTATGGGCCTATGCCGATCTCGAAGACCGTCGCACGCGGCGCCAGCAGCTCGCCGACGATCCACGCTGGCAGGCCTTCCTGCCCAAGCTGGTCGAGAACATCGAGCAGGCCGAGAACCGCATTCTGCTGCCGACGGATTTTTCGCCGCTGCGTTGAGCGCAGCATGCGCGGGTGACAAGGCGCAATCGCCGCCCCGCACGATAACAGGAGGGGAGTTGCAGTGAGCGAGAGGCTGCGTATCGAGAACCTCTACAAGGTTTTCGCCAAGGATCCCGGACCCGCCCTGCAGATCCTGCGCAAGGGCGGCACCAAGGACAGCGTTTTCGAGACGCTCGGCCATGTCGTCGGCCTGGACGACGTCTCGCTCGCAGTGCCCTCGGGCGCGATGTACATGGTGATGGGGTTGTCGGGCTCCGGCAAGTCGACGCTGGCCCGCTGCATCAACCGCCTGAACGAACCCAGCGCCGGCCGCATCCTGCTCGATGGACAGGATCTCGTGCCGCTGGACGAGAAGGCGCTGCGCGAGGTCAGGCGCACGCGCATCTCGATGGTGTTCCAGCATTTCGCGCTGCTGCCCAACAAGCGCGTGATCGACAATGTCGAGTTCGGGCTGAAGCTGCGCGGCGTCGCGCCGGCCGAGCGCCGTCGCCGCGCCGAGGAGGTGCTCTCGGTCGTAGGGCTGGGGCGCTGGGGCTATCATCTGCCGCACGAGCTCTCGGGCGGCATGCGCCAGCGCGTCGGCCTGGCGCGGGCGCTCGCGACCGATGCCGACATCCTGATCATGGACGAGGCCTTCAGCGCGCTCGATCCCTTGATCCGCACCGAGATGCAGGACGAATTACTGCGCCTACAGCGCACGCTCAACAAGACCATCCTGTTCATCACCCATGATTTCCAGGAGGCGCTGAAGCTCGGCACCCGTATCGCGATCATGTCCGAGGGGCGGCTGGTGCGCGAGGGCACGCCTCAATCGATCGTGCTCGAGCCGGGCAGCGACTATGTCGCGGCCTTCACTCGCGAGGTCGACCGCGCGCGCCTGTTCGATGCGCGCTCGGTGATGAAGACGCCGGCGGTGCTCTGGCGTGGGCCGGCCGGCATCGTCGTCGGTGGACCGGAGGGCGGCTTCCTGCTCGACCAGGAGGAGCAGGTCGTCGCGGGACTGGACGGCACCGAGATCGCCCGCCTGCAGGAGACCGGGACATTGCCCGCCGAGCACGCTGCTCCGATCTGCGTGCCGGAGGCCACCAAGCTTATCGATGTCGCCCGCTGCTACCGCGCCGACCGGAGCGTCGGCGTGATCGACGAGGCCGGTCGGCTCGTCGGCCTGCTCGGCGCCGAACAGATCCTCGCCCGTATCGCCAACCTGCCGGTTCAGGAGCGCGAACCATGATCAAGGCCGACGATCTTGCGATCTTTCCGGTCGACCAGTGGATCCAGGAGGGGGTGCGCTGGCTCGCGCTCAACCTGCGTCCACTCTTCCAGGCGATCAAATGGCCGGTCGAGAGCCTGCTCGGCTTCAACGACTGGGTGCTGCACGCCATCCCGTTCCCGGCGATGCTGCTGCTGATCGGCCTCATCGCCTGGCGCAGCGCGGGTGCGGGCGTCGCGGCCTTCAGCGTCGTCTCGCTGGTCGTGATCGCCATGCTCGGCGTCTGGGCCGAAGCGATGACGACCCTGTCGCTGATCGCGACGGCGATCGTCTTCTGCGCCGTGATCGGGATTCCGATCGGCATTCTCTGCGCGCGCAGCGACCGGGTCTGGAACGTGGTGCGCCCGATCCTCGACATCATGCAGACGACGCCGACCTTCGTTTATCTCGTTCCGGTGGTGATGCTGTTCGGTGTCGGGACGGTGCCGGGCGAGGTCGCGGTCGTCACGGCGGCCGCGCCACCCCTGATCCGCTTCACCAATCTCGGCATCCGCATGGTCGAGCACGAGATCGTCGAGGCCGGCCTCGCCTTCGGTGCCGACCGGCGCCAGCTGCTCTGGGAAATCCAGCTGCCGCTCGCGATCCCGACCATCCTTGGCGGCCTCAACCAGACGGTGCTGACCGCGATGGTGATGTCGGTCGTGGTCGCGATGATCGGCGCCGAGGGGCTTGGCCTCGTCGTGCTCCAGGGGTTGGGGCGGCTCGATGTCGGCCGCGCCGCCGTGGGCGGCATCGCCATCGTGCTGCTGGCGATGATGCTCGACCGGATCACGCAGAAGCTCGCCGAGGCCAAAAGCGGCCAGCGCCCGTCGCTGTTCCAGCTCGCCATGCGCTTCCTGCGCGGCGGGCGGCGCGACGAGATCGCCGCCCTGCCGCCAGGCGAGGCCACACGGCAAGGCGCCTGATCGCAACGGCCAGCGGCGCAAGACATCCCGCCGGGCAAAGCGGGTGGGGACGACAAAAAGCGATAATCAAAGAGGAGAACGCGATGATCAGCCTGTCAGCCAAGACCCTCGTCAAGACATTCGCCGCGACGGCGCTCGCCGTGGCCACTTTGCAAGGCGCAGCTTTCGCTCAGGCCCTGCCGGGCAAGGGCAAGACCGTGCGCTACGCCCAGAGCGACAGCCTCGGCGCCAACTATGTCACCGCACAGATCGTCAGCCGGGCGCTGAAGGAGCTCGGCTACGAAGTGAAGATCTCGACGCTGAACACGACATTGTTCTTCCAGGCCGCGGCGCAGGGCGATCTCGATCTGGCAACCGACGTCAACATGCCCCAGCGCGAGCCGGCCTTCCGAGCCGTCGAGAAGCAGGCCGAGCTCATCGGCAACGGCATGATCGTCGGCGGCGGCGTCAACGGCTACCTGATCGACAAGAAGACCGCGACGGCACACAACATCACCAGCCTCGCCCAGATGAAGGATGCCAAGCTCGCCGCCCTGTTCGGCAAGGATGGGCGCGCCGACCTGATCAATTGCGATCCCGGCTGGAGCTGCGGCGACGTCGTCGATTTCCAGCTCGACAAGTTCGGCCTGAAGGACACGGTGCGCTCGGTGCGCGGCAAATACGAGACGCTGATGGTCGAGGCGGTAGCGCGGGTGAAGCGCGGCGAGCCGGCCTTCTTCTACGCCTGGAGCCCGTCCTGGGTGAACAACGCGCTGATCCCGGGCGAGGATGTCGTCTGGCTGCCGACGCCGGAGGACGCGCTGCCGCCGAACGTGCCCAATCGCGGCTCGGCCCTCGTCCCCGGCGTCAAGGGCTGCGCCGGCGGCGCCGACCCTTGCCGCATGGCAATGGCATCCTGGAACTGGGCGTCCGTCGCCAACAAGCAGTTCATCGCCGCCAACCCCGCCGTCAAGGTGCTGATCGAGCAGGTGAAATTCCCGCTGCCGACCTGGTCGGGCTGGGAATTCAGCATCAACAAGAACGGCGCGAGCAGCGCCAACGTCAACCGCATGGCCGACGAGTGGATCAGCCAGAACAAGGCGACCTTCGACAGCTGGGTGAAGAGCGGCCGGGACGCTGTCTGAGCATGATCTCGAAGAAAAGCCGATCCTGAGGATCGGCTTTCCATCCGACAAAGGAGATCCGGCCGCTTGGCCGGCTCTCGCCGTTAAAGCGTTGCCTCCACGGCGCGCCGCGTCGCTTCGACCACCAGATCGGTCTCCTGCCTCGTCAGGCAGAGCGGCGGCGCGAAGCCGAGGATGTCGCCCTGCGGCATGGCGCGGGCGATGACGCCCTGTTCCAGCAAGGCTGCGGCGATGCGCGGGCCGACCTTCTGCGAGGCATCGAAGAAGACGCGGTCATCCCTGTCGCGGACGAACTCGACCGCCGCCAGCAGGCCCTCGCCGCGGACCTCGCCGACGTGGGCATGCCCGCCGACGGCATCCTTCAGCGCAGCGTTGAAATAGGCGCCGACCTCGCCGGCATTGCGCACCAGATCGAGCTCGTCGACCAGTTCGAGATTCGCGACGCCGGCGGCTGCACAAAGCGGATGCGAGGAATAGGTCCAGCCATGGCCGATCGGGCCATACTCGTCCGAACCTTGCTCGAGCACGCGCCAGAGTTTTTCCGAGACGATGACGCCGGACAAGGGCGCATAGGCCGAGGTCAGGCCCTTGGCGATGGTGATGAGGTCGGGCTCGATGCCGTAGTGGCCGGAGCCGAACATGCTGCCGAGGCGGCCGAATCCGGTGACGACCTCGTCCGCGATCAACAGGATGTCGTATTTCTTCAACACGGCCTGGATCTTCGCCCAGTAGCCGGCGGGCGGCGGCACGATGCCGCCGGTGCCGAGCACCGGCTCGCCGATGAAGGCGGCGATCGTTTCTGGCCCCTCTGCCTGGATCAGCTCCTCGAGCTTGTCGGCGCAATGCTGTGAGAACTGCTCCTCGCTTTGACTGCGATCCTCGCGCCGATAGTAGTAGGGCGCCTCGGTGTGCAGGACCGGCGCCTTCGGCAGGTCGAAGAGGTTGTGGAAGGCGGCAAGGCCGGTGAGGCTGCCGGTCATCACGCCCGAGCCGTGATAACCGCGCCAGCGCGAGATGATCTTCTTCTTCTCCGGCCGCTTCAGCACGTTGTTGTAGTACCAGACCAGCTTGAGATTGGTCTCGTTGGCGTCCGAGCCCGAAAGGCCGAAGAAGACCCGGCTCATGCCCTTGGGCGCGCGCTCCACCACCATCTTGGCGAGCCTGATCGACGGCTCGGAGCCATGGCCGACATAGGCGTGGTAATAGGGCAGCTTCGCCGCTTGCTCGGCGATCGCATCGGTGATCGATTTGCGGCCATAGCCGACATTGACGCAATAGAGCCCGGCGAAGGCGTCGAGGCTGCGCTTGCCGTCGCGGTCGACGATGTAGACGCCCTCGCCGCCGGCGATGATCCGGTTCGATGTTTCGCCGCGGGCATGCTGACCCATATGCGTCGAGGGATGGAAGAAGTGGTCGCGGTCCCAGGCGTCCAGTTCGTTGTCGGTGCGGGCGGGGTGGTCGAGCATCACAATCATCCTTCGCGAAAAGCGGAAAACTGGCCTCAGTTCAGGTCGAGGCAGACATATTTGAGGTCGGTGAAGGCCTCGAGGCCGTGGCGCGAACCCTCGCGGCCGAGGCCGGATTGCTTCATCCCGCCGAACGGGATCGGCGCGCCGGTGATCTTGACGCGGTTGACCGCGACCATGCCGTAGTCGAGCGCCCTGGCGAGGCGGGCGGCGCGGGCACCGTCTCGGGTCACGACATAGGCGACGAGGCCGTATTCGCTGTCGTTGGCGCGGGCGATCACCTCGTCCTCGCAGTCGAAGGGAGCAATGGCGGCAACCGGCGCGAAGGTCTCCTCGCGCATGATCAGCGCCTCGTCCGGAACATCGGCGAGCACGGTCGGCGCCAGGAAGAGCGGGCCGGGCATGGCGCGCTCCGGAGTCAGCCGCTTCGCGCCGCGCGCCAGCGCATCGCTAATCTGCGCTTCAGCCTTGCGCTTGGCGGCCGCATGCATCAGCGGGCCAATGTCGATGCCGTCCTCCAGTCCGGCTCCGACGCGCAGCGCCGCGGTCTTCTCGGCGAAGGCCGCGCAGAAGCGCTCGTAGAGGCCGCGCTGCACATAGATGCGGTTCGCGGCGAGACAATCCTGGCCGGAGGTCGCGAATTTGGCATCGATCGCGATCGCGACCGCGCGGTCGAGATCGGCGTCGTCGAAGACGATCAGCGGAGCATGCCCGCCGAGCTCCATTACCACGCGCTTGACGGTCGCGGCGGCATTGCGGGCGACGATCCGGCCGATCTCGGTCGAGCCGGTGAAGCTGACGGCGCGCACCCTCGTATCGGCGCAATAGGTCTCGGCAATCGGCGCGGCGTCGCCGGTGAGGACGTTGAAGACGCCGGCCGGCAGCCCGGCGCGGTCGGCGAGCTCGGCCAGCGCCAGCGCCGAGAGCGGCGTATGCGAGGACGGGTGAGCGACCACGGTGCAGCCGGCGGCGAGCGCGGCCGCGGCCTTGCGCGTCAGCATGGCGGAGGGGAAGTTCCAGGGCGTCAGCAGGGCGGCGACACCGACCGGCTCGCGCGACAGCGACATCTGCGCGCCCGGCAGATGGCTGGTCACGCCCTCGGCGTTCACCCGCAGCGCTTCCTCGGCGTAATAGGCGATGAAGTCGGCGGCATAGGCGATCTCGCCGCGCGATTCCGCCAGCGGCTTGCCCTGTTCCAGCGTCATCAACAGCGCCAAGTCTTCCGCGGCCGACAGCATCGCCGCGTGCCAGCGTCGCAGCAGCGCGGCGCGTTCCTGCGGCAGCAGCGCTGTCCATTTGGGGAAGGCTGCATGCGCCGCCTCGATCGCCTGCGTCGCTTCGCTCGCGCCGAGCGCGGCCACCTGCGCGACGAGGGCGCCGGTCGCAGGATCGGTCACCGGGAAGGTCTCGCCGTCGGGAGCGGCGGTCCAGCGGCCATCGATATAGGAGAGCTGCCGCAGCAGGCGGCGGTCGGCGAGACCAGACAGGCCGGGATGCTCGGCCGGCTTGGCGATCGTGGCTGCATGCCCTGCCGTGCTTGTCATTGTGTTCATGACCATCCTCCCTCGGTTGAGGACGAGGCTAGGCGGAACATTGATGAGACTGTCTTCGAAGTGCCGGCTGCGCACCGAGACAGTCTCGGAAGTTCGTGATGGCGCCGATAGACTCTCGGCGCGGCTTCAGCCCAGCACCGAGGCCAGAAATTCGCGGGTGCGCGGCTGCTCCGGCGCGCTGAAGATGCGCTCCGGCTCGCCCTGCTCGCAGATGCGGCCCTTGTCGAAGAAGCAGACCCGGTCGGAGACCTCGCGGGCAAAGCGCATCTCATGGGTGACGAGCAGCATGGTGAGATCGTGTTCGCTGGCGAGGCCGCGG
Organism: Allobosea sp.; assembly: GCA_035998995.1. Taxonomy (GTDB): domain Bacteria; phylum Pseudomonadota; class Alphaproteobacteria; order Rhizobiales; family Beijerinckiaceae; genus Allobosea. The sequence goes on along the minus strand of DASYHC010000136.1, from coordinate 10,346 downwards.
ATGACCGAGAGCACCTCGCCGACGAGCTGCGGATCGAGCGCCGAGGTCGGCTCGTCGAAGAGCAGCACACGCGGGCGCATGGCGAGCGCGCGGGCGATGGCGACGCGCTGTTGCTGGCCGCCGGAGAGCTGCGCCGGGTAATGGTCTTTCTTGTCGGCGAGCCCGACCATGGCCAGGAGATCGACCGCCCGGCATTCGGCCTCGCCGCGCGGCAGGCCGAGCACCCGCACCGGCGCCTCGACGACATTGCGCAGCACGGTCATGTGCGGGAACAGATTGAAGCTCTGGAAGACCATGCCGACATGGCTGCGAATCTGGCGCAGGTGTGCGTCCGAGGCCTTGAACGGCCCGCTGGCATTGGGCTCGTGATAAGGCATGCCGGCGAGCGTCAGCCGGCCCTCCTGGAAGGGTTCCAGCGTCATCAGGATGCGCAGCACCGTCGACTTGCCCGAGCCCGACGGGCCGATCAGCGTGACCTTCTCGCCGCGGGCGACGCTGAAGTTGAAATCGTCGAGCACGGTCAGCGCGCCGAAGCGCTTGGTCACGCCGGCGAACTCGATGATGGGCGCCTGGGAGGTCTCGGTCATCGCAGCGGGATCCCTGCTTTCGGCAGCGCCTTCTGCAGCCGATGCAGGCCGGCCGAGCAGATCAGCGTGAGGAGAAGGAAGATCAGGCCGACCAGCGTCAGCGGCACCAGATATTCGAAGGTGCGCTCGCCGATCATGTTGGCGAGGCCCATCATCTCAAGCACGGTGACGACGGAGAGCACCGGCGTCTCCTTGATCATGGCGACGAGATAGTTGCCCATCGCCGGCAGGATGCGCGGCACGATCTGCGGCACGACGATGTCGCGATAGGTCTGTAAGCGGCTGAGGTTCAGCGCGGTCGCCGCCTCCCATTGCCCGCGCGGCACGGCCTCGATGCCGCCGCGATAGACCTCGGAGGTATAGGCCGAATATTGCAGGCCGAGCGCGAGCGCCCCTGTGAGGAAGGCCGGCAGCGTGATGCCGTAATCCGGCAGCACGTAATAGAGGAAGAAGAGCTGCACTAGGAGCGGGGTATCGCGCAGGAACTCGACGACGATCGCCGTCGTCCAGGACACGGCGGTGAAGCGGCTCCGCCTCAGCAGCGCGAAGACGAGGCCGAGCACCAGTGCGATCGCAAAGCCGGCAGCGGCAGCCTGCAGCGTCACGGTGAGGCCGATCAGGATGATCGGCAGGATCGAGGACGCGTAGCTCAGCGGCGTCGTCGTATCCCATTCGAAGCCGTACATCATGCGCGGCCCCTCACGAATGTGCCGCGCGCGGGAACGCGGCGCCGCGCCGGACGAGCCGTTCGATCAATCGCATGATCAGCATCAGCACCAGCGACATCGCGAAGTAGCCGACCAGCGTCAGGCTGTAGACGCCGGCGCTGTCGAGGGTGAGGTTGCGGATCGACTGCGCCCGGAAGGTCAGGTCGGCGATCGAGATCAGCGAGACCAGCGAGGACAGCTTCAAGGTCTCGATGGCGAGGTTGCCGAAGGCCGGCATCATTTCGACTAGCGCCTGCGGCAGGCTGATGTGGAGAAGCGTCTGGGCGCGGCCGAAGTTCAGCGCCCGCGCGGCCTCGTGCTGCTGGACGGAGACCGATTGCAGCGCGCCGCGGACGATCTCCGAGCCATAGGCGCCGACATGGAGCGAAAGCACCAGGATGCCGGTGGCGACCGGTTCGAAACTGATCCCGACGAGAGGCAGGGCGTAGTAGAACCAGAACAGCTGGACGAGCAGCGACGTCCCGCGAAAGAGCTCGGTATAGCAGAGCGCGACCAGGGAGAGCGCGCGCCCGCCCTCGACGCGGGCGATACCGGCCGCGAAGGCCGCGACAGCGCCGATCGCGATCGCCGACAAGGTGATCCCGGCGGTAATGAGCGCGCCGCGCGACAAGGCGGGCAGATAGGACAGCCACTCCATCCGGCAGGCTCCACGACAAGGTTGAGCAGGCATGGCGCTCCGCCCACCGCTGAGGTGGGCGGAGCGATGTCCATCAGAAATCTATTTGCCGGCGCAGAGATCCTCGACCTTGCGCTCGGCCGCTGCCTTGATGCTGGCTTCCGAGAGGCCGTAGGTGCCGAGGATCTTCTTGTAGTCTTCGCTCTTGCGGAACTCGACCAGCGCGGCGTTGAAGGCGTCGCGCAGCTCCTTGTCCTCCGGCCGGAAGGCGAAGCCGCCGAAATTGCGGACCGGCTTGCCGTTGACGACAGGATCGGTGAAGGGCGCGACCTGCTCGACATTGGCCTGGCCCTTGGCGAGCGAGGCGACCGTGAGCTCGGTCGCAGCATAGGCGTCGGCGCGGCTCTGCACGGTGGCGAGCGCGTCGGCATTGGCGGTGATGAAGATCACCTGGCTGTCCTTGACGCCGACAGCGCGCAGGAAGTCGATATTGTTGGCGCCGGAGACGACCGCGACCTTCAGCGAAGGATCCTTGGCGATGTCGGCATAGGTCGTCAGCTTCTTCGGATTGCCCTTCTTCACCAGCAGGCCCTCGCCATAGGAAGAGTTCGGCTCGGTGAAGGAGACCTGCTTGCAGCGCTCGGGCGAGATGTTCTGCTCGGCGGCGACGAAGTCGAAGCGTTTGGCCTTGAGGCCGGGGATCAGCGTGCCGAACGGCGTCACCGACCAGTTGGCCTCGGCGACGCCGAGCTTCTTCAGCACGGCATTGGCGACGTCGGGGCCGATGCCGGCCGAGGTGCCGTCATCCTTCATGTAGGAATAGGGCACCTCATTGGCGGTCGCGACACGGATATAGCCCTGGTCCTTGACGTCCTTGAGGGTGGTGGCGCCGGCGGCGGACAGGCCGGCGGCGAGAGCAATGGCGGAGAGACCCGCGATCTTCGAAAACGGCATCTGCAATTCTCCTCTGGTTGGTGTTTCTCCGCATGCCGATTGCTTCGGCTTCTCTGGCGTCCGAGAGCCGGATCCGATCAGATTGGGGATCAATCTGATCGGTGAATCCGTCTCTCCCACTAGGTTCGGAGACCGTTTTGCCGATCAGCTTGCACGCTGATCGGAACGGGCTCCTGCGCCGGCGGTTTGGCTTGGACCGGTCGCCCGGCCGAATGGGTCAGGGCGCCTCCGTCAGCACTGCAAGCACCGAGAGGCAGTCGCCGGCCTTGATCAGCCCCGGGACGTGGCGGGCAGCGAGGACGCCGTCCATCGCCGCCTGGTACTCGGCCGGGGCGAGCCCGGTCTTCCCGATCGGATAGACCCGGGCGATCACCTCGCCGGCGCGCACGGGCTCGCCGAGATCGTGCTCGAAGACGATCAGCCCGTCGTCCTGGGCGAAGGTGAAGCAATCGGCCGAGGGCATGTCGAGCCAGCGGGTCGGCGCCATCTCCGGCGTTCCGGCAAGGATGCCAACATGCCTGAGCAGGTTGACCGCGCCGCGCCTGGCAATGCCGATGCTGCGCGCGCTCGCTGTTCCGGCGCCACCGAGCTCGGTCGTGACGAAGACCTTGCCCATCGCCTCGACGGTGGTGTCGAGCATGCCGACGGCGTCGATCTCCAGCATCTTCATCGAGTAGGGCGCGGAGAAGGCGGCGACCGCCGCAAAGCAGCGCGCCTCCTGCGCCTTGTCCGGCAATTCGTGCGCGGCGGCATAGGGCAGGAAGTCGAGCGTCTTTCCGCCGGAGTGGAAGTCGAGCACGGTGTCGGCCAGCGGCACGAGATGGCGCGTGACGTAGTCGGCGATCTTTTCGGTGACATTGCCGTCCGGGCGGCCCGGAAAGCTGCGATTCATATTGCCCTTGTCGATCGGCGAGGTCCGCGTCCCCGCCCGGAAGGCCGGATAGTTCAGCGCCGGCACGATGATCACCCGGCCCGATATCTCGGCCGGGTCGAGGGTCCTGGCCAGCTCGAACAACGCTGCCGGTCCCTCATACTCGTCGCCATGATTCGCGCCGATCAGCAGCGCGGTCGGCCCGTCCCCGTTGGCGATCACGCAGATCGGGATCATCACCGAGCCCCAGGCGCTGTCGTCGCGGCTATAGGGCAGGCGCAGGTGACCGTGCTGGACGCCCTGCGCCGAGAGGTCGATCGTCGGCGTCATCGGTGAGGGGCGGGGCGAGGCGGTCAGCATGCCCTCAACCCTTGACGAAGAGCTGGCGCGGCACATTCGACAGGCATTCGACGCCGCCTTCCGTGATCGCGATGCTTTCGGTGATCTCGAGGCCCATATCCTCGAGCCAGAGGCCGGTCATGAAATGGAAGGTCATGCCGGGCTTGAGCTCGGTCCGGTCGCCGGGGCGCAGGCTCATGGTGCGCTCGCCCCAGTCCGGCGGATAGGACAGGCCGATCGGATAGCCGGTACGGTTGTCCTTGATGATTCCGTACTTTTTCAGCACCGCGAAGAAGGCGTTGGCGATGTCCTCGCAGGTATTGCCCGGCTTTGCAGCTGCGAGCCCAGCTTCCATGCCCTCCAGCGTCGCCTTCTCCGCATCGAGGAAAGCCTGTGTCGGCTTGCCGAGGAAGACGGTGCGCGAGAGCGGGCAATGATAGCGCCTGTAGGCGCCAGCGATCTCGAAGAAGGTACCTTCGCCGACACGCATCGGCTTGTCGTCCCAGGTCAAATGCGGGGCGGAGGCATCGGCGCCCGAGGGCAGCAGCGGCACGATCGCCGGATAATCGCCGCCGAACTCGGCCGTGCCGCGGATGCCGGCATCGTAGATCTCGGCGACGAGATCGCATTTGCGCATGCCGGGCTCGACCACCTCGACGATGCGCTGATGCATCAATTCGACGATGCGGCCGGCCTTGCGCATATAGTCGAGCTCGGTCTTGCTCTTGACCGCGCGCTGCCAGTTCACCAGCCCGCCGGCGTCCTTGAAGCGGGCGTTCGGCAGATACTTCTGTAAGGAAGCGAAGGCCGCCGCCGAGAAGTAGTAATTGTCCATCTCGACTGCGATCGAGAGTCTGTCCCAGCCGCGCTCCCCGATGATCTGGGCGAGCAGGTCCATCGGATGGCGCTCGGTCGACTGCACATAGTGGTCGGGATAGCCGATGATATTGTCGTGGCCGATGTAAGCGGTGCGCTTCGCACCGTTGGCATCCTGCTTGCGGCCATACCAGATCGGCTCGCCGGTCGGCGGCACCAGCACGCATTGATGGACGTAGAACGACCAGCCATCATAGCCGGTGAGCCAATGCATGTTCGAGGGGTCGGTGACGATCATCAGCTCGATCCCGGCCCGCTCCATGGCAACGCGGGTCTTGGCGAGGCGCTCGGCATATTCCTCGCGGGCGAAGTTCAGGGTCACGGTCACGCGGCGTCTCCCGCTTCGGCTTTGGTGTCGATGGTCTGCCCGGCGCCGGCAGTGCGGGCGCGAGTGGCGGCGAGATTGGCGATCGCCGTGTCCTGCACGCCCGTGCCGGTGAGGTCGGCAAGGGTGATCTCGTCGGTCCGGGTCCGGCCGGGGCGCTTGCCGGCGATGACCTCGCCAAGCTCGGCGAAGCCTTGGTCAGCCGTAGCGAGGCCGGCGCGGATCGCATGGGCGAGCTCGCCGAGCCGCCGCGTCTGGCTGAGGCGATCGGCGACATAGGTGGCGCGGGCGAGGGCGGCCGGGTCGATCTCGTTCTTGTGCTCACTGTCGGAGCCCATCGCCGTGACGTGCTGGCCGGGTTCGAGCCAGTCCGCCAGCAGGATCGGCCGCTCGGCTGGCGTCGTGGTGACGATGACATCGGCTCCGCGCACCGCAGCGTGAGGATTGTTGGTGGCGGTGACCGGAAAGCCGAGCTTGCGGGAGAGCTCGTTCGCGGCTTCGTTCGCCTTCTGCGCATCGCGCGCCCAGATCCGCGCCTCGCGGATCGGGCGCACCAGCGCCAAAGCTTCGAGCTGCAGTCTCGCCTGCATACCGGCGCCGAAGATTGTGGCGACCGCAGCGTTCGGCCGTGATAGATGCCGCGCTGCGACGGCTCCGGCGGCTGCTGTCCTGACATCGGTGAGATAGCCATTGTCGAGGAGCAGCGCCTCGACGAGACCGGTCCTGGCACTGAACAGGATCATCAGCCCGTTCAGGCTTGGCAGGCCGAGCCTGGGATTGTCGAAGAAGCCGGGGCTGACCTTGATCGCGAAACCATCGAGGCCCGGCACATAGGCCGTCTTCACATCAACCTCGCCGCGATGCTCCGGAATATCGAGCCGCAGGATCGGCGGCATCGCGACCGGCTTGGTCGCAAGCGCCGCGAAGGCTTCCTCGACGCAGGCGACGGCGCTCAGGTCGAGCCCGACGATGCGGCGCAGTTCCGCCTCGGTTAGGACGAGCATGCGGCTCATGCGATGGCTCCGGAGACGATGCGCCGGTGGACGGGCTCGTCGATATTGCGGCCTGACAGGATGAGCGCCGTCGGGCCTTGCGGGCTGACCTTGCCGGCGAGCAGGGCAGCGATGCCGACCGCGCCGGCGCCTTCGACGATCTCGTCCTCGACAAGCGCGGCGTGGCGGATGCCGGCCGCGATCTCGGCTTCGCTGAGCAGCACGACCTCGTCGATGAGGTCGCGGCACAGCGCGAAGGTGACTCGGTTGGAAAGGCCGATGCCGCCGCCAAGCGAATCCGCCAGCGTTTCCTCTTCGACCACCTCGACGGGCCGGCCGGCCGCGATCGCCGCAGCCATGGCGGCGCCGCGCGCCATCGAGATGCCGATGATCCTCGCCGAGGGCCGCAGCGCCTTGACCGCGACTGCAATACCGGCGGCGAGCCCGCCGCCCGAAAGCGGTATCAGCACGCAAGCGAGTTCGGCCAAATCCTCGACCAGTTCGAGGCCGATCGTGCCCTGGCCGGCGACGACCTCGGGATCGTCGAAGGGCGGAAGCTGGGTGAGCCCGTCTTCGGCGACCAGCCGCTCGACCTCGACCTGCGCATCGTCCTGCGAGCGGCCGACGATGCGAACCTCGGCGCCGAGCGAACGGATCGCATCGACCTTGTTTGCGGGTACTAACGCCGACATACAGATGGTGGCGGCAAGGCCGAGCTCGCTGGCGGTGTAGGCGACCGCACGGCCATGATTGCCAGTCGATGCAGTCACCAGCCCGCGCCGGCGCTGGTCCTCGGTCAGCGCCAGCACCGCGTTCATCGCGCCGCGCAGCTTGAAGGCGCCGATCGGCTGGCGGGTTTCGAGCTTGAGATGGACCGGTTTGCCGCACAGGCGGCTCAGGGAAGGGGAGGCGACAAGCGGCGTACGCACCACCCGGCCGGCGATGCGCGCCGCGGCAGCCCTGACATCGTGCAGGGCTACAGAGGCGGGCGTGGCCGACTCCTCTGCTTCAGCAGTTAAAAGACGCGGTTTGATCACCGTCATGTCTCCCTCGCTTGTCATGCTGCGAGGGAGAAAATTTCATGTCAATTATTATATTGTCATGATTCAATTATGAGGAAAGCTCACCCGCCGTGGCAATGACGCGAACAGACCGCGCCGCTCGCCGCCGCTTTCAGCTAATCGCGCCGATGTCGAAAACCGGCGGCAGCTGCTCGAAGGTCTGCCGCACCGTGGTCAGCGTCCGGGCCAGCAATTCATGGCTCATTCGCCCGCCCAGGCAGATGCGGATGCCGCCGCCGTGACTGGGGCCCGCGACGAACGGATCGGACGGGGTCACCGCAACGCGCCGGTCGGCGAGCGAGCGCACCAGGCCGTCCTCGGTCCAGTGCGCGGGGACCTTGAGCCAGGCGCAAAGCGAGAGCGGATGGCTCGAGGCGACATGGCTCCCGAGCGTCTCCGCGACGATGTGCTGGCGTGCCTTCGCCTCCTCGCGCTGAACAGTGAGCAGCCTTTGCGCCGTGCCGTCCTCGACCCAGCGCGTCGCGATCTCGGCCGGCAAATAGGTGCCGCTCCAGCTCGTCACGCGCAGAATCGAGGCGGCGCGGATCGAGTATTGCGGCGGCACCACGAGATAGCCGACGCGCAGGCCGGTCAGCACCGTCTTGGTGAAGCTGGTGAGGAAAAAGCCGAGATCGGGCAGCATCTCGGCGATCGACGGTAACGGCTCGGGGATCAGCGGCTTGTAGACCTCGTCCTCGACGACGAAGACGCCATGGCGCTGCGCGATCTCGGCGATGGCGCGGCGGCGCTCGGAGCCGGCGACATGGCTGGTCGGATTGTTGAGCGTCGGAATGAGGACGAGCGCTCGGACGCCACCGGCACGGCAGGCGGCCTCGAAGGCCTCGGGGCGGATACCTTCCTCGTCGGTCGGCAGTCCCTTGAGGCTGAAGCCGAGGACGTTGGCGAGGCCGATGACGCCGTGATCGGTCAGGTTCTCGGTCAGCACGATATCGCCGGCGCGAACCACGCAGGCGAGAGCCAGGAAGAGCGCATGCGCCGCGCCATTGGTGATCAAAACGCGCTCGACCGATGTCTCGACACCGAGCGGCCCGAGCCAGTGGCGCGCCGCTTCGCGGTGGCGGTCGAGGCCCGCGATCGGCCGGCACGGCCGCATGAAAGCGCTGGTGTCGTCCTCTGCCAGCGCCGCCAGCGCCTGGCGCGAGGCCGCCTCATGGGCGTCGAGATAGACGCCGCGCACGATCGAGAGGTCGACGACCTCGGTCGGGCTGCGGTCGAGCATCAGCCGCCCGGCCTGTTCGGTGACGCGGCTCTTCACGAAGGTTCCGCGCCCGACCTCGCCGCTGAGATAACCGAGGCGCTCGGCCTCCTTGTAGCTGAGGCTGACGGTCTGGACGGAGATGCCGAGCTCGCGGGCGAGGTCGCGATGGGTCGGCATCCGGTCCATCGGCTTCAGGATGCCGGCATCGATATCGGCGATGATGCGCTCGGTGAGCGCCGCATGCTTGGTCGCGCCCTTCTGCTTCGTCAGGGACGGGTGCCATTCGACGGCCTTCTCGACAATCGGAGAAAGCCTGTTGCCGGAAGTCCGTTCGGCTTGACGGAACATGGGATTGTCTCGTTCTTAGAAAGCAGCATTCATGACATTATGCACGCGCGGTCCCAGAAGATGAAGCTCGATCCGATCGACCTCAAGATTGTCGCGGCCCTGCAGCGCGACGGCCGCATGACCAAGCTCAAGCTGGCCGAAACGGTGGCGCTGTCGCCTGCCGCCTGCTGGGAGCGCCTGCGCCGGATGGAAGAGGCCGGCGTGATCAGGGGCTACACCGCGATCGTCGACCTCGAACCCGATGCTCCGCGGACAGTTGTAATCGTCGAGATCAGCCTGAAGAGCCATCAGCAGGCGGATTTCCGCCGCTTCGAGGAGGCCGTGGCGAAGGAGCCGGCCATCGTCGTTTGCGACGCCACGGGTGGCGGCATCGACTATATCATGCGGGTGGTCACGCCCGATATCGACAGCTATCAGCGCCTGATCGACCGCCTGCTCGATCCTGCGATCGGGATCGAGCGCTACTTCACCTATGTCGTGACCAAGAGCGTTCCCCTCGACAAAGAGCACTCCCGCCCGAGAGGGCACTGTCGAGACAAGAAATGAAACAAATGCGAATGTCCGCATCCTGGCGACGCGCCAGCTTCCGCTCATGGCGCACAGCGATGGCGCGGATCAGGTATAGTGGCTGCGGATGCGGTCTCCCGATGGAGGATGTGTCATGCCTGCCGAAACTCAGCAGGCCCAGCAGCGTCTGGCGTGGAATACCGGCCGTATCATAGGTCCGAAGCCGCCCCTGAAGCCGCGCCACATCTGGGCGATCCGGACAGGGTTGCAGCACGAACATCGCGTGCGAGACTTCGCGATGATCAATCTCGCGATCGACAGCAAGCTACGTGGCTGCGATTTCGTCCGGCTGTGTATGGCCGACCTAGTGCTCGGAGGAACCGTTAGGCTGAGGACCTCGATCATCCAGCAAAAGACCGGCCGGCCAGTGCCTTTGAGCTGACGGACCCTACCCGAGAAGGGCTGACAGCCTGGCTCAGGAGACGACCAGCGGCGACCGGACGGCTGTCAAAGGCCACAGGCCCCTCCCCGGTCCGCGTTCATCCTAGCCTGACCGAAGCCTATCGGCGGCGAGTTGCCGAGCTGGAGAGCCTGCTCGAAGATCTAGAGCTGCGGGATGAGGCGATGGAGGCGATCCGCTCGATGATCGAGACGATCGTGGTGACGCCGCGCGCTAGCCACGGTGTCTCGCTTGAGCTTCACGGGGACCTGGCGCGGAATCTGGCGCTGTGTTCGCAGAACGCAAAAACCCCGTCTCGGGGGCGACGGGGTTTTCAGGATATTTGGTTGCGGGGGCCAGATTTGAACTGACGACCTTCAGGTTATGAGCCTGACGAGCTACCGGGCTGCTCCACCCCGCGATAATAGGTGTGTTTTTAAACGGCAACGCGGCGCGGGATGCGGTGAGGCACCCTGCGCCGCGC
>DASYHC010000134.1:0-8286 GCA_035998995.1 Allobosea sp. | reverse complement strand
GGCCATGCCCAAATTCGACTTCCCGAAGACCGAGCCCGGCAAGCGCCCGGTCATGCTGCTGACCGGGGCCAGCCGCGGCATCGGCCATGCCACGGTGATGCAGTTCGCCATGGCCGGCTGGCGCATCCTGTCCTGCTCGCGCCAGGCCTTCTCCGACAAATGCCCCTGGCCCTCGGGCGCGGACGACCATGTCCAGATCGACCTCGGCGACCCCGAGGACACGATGCGCGGCATCGCCGAGATCAAGAAGCGGCTCGCCGCCGAGGGCGGCAAGCTCAACGCTCTGGTCAATAATGCCGGCATCTCGCCGAAGGGGCCGAAGGGCGGGCGGTTAGGGGCCGCGACGACCTCGTTCAACGACTGGCACCAGGTCTTCCAGGTCAACTTCTTCGCGCCGATCATGCTGGCACGCGGACTGCTCGACGAATTGACCGCTGCGAAGGGGACGATCGTCAACGTCACCTCGATCGCCGGCTCGCGCGTCCACCCCTTCGCCGGCGCCGCCTATGCGACCTCAAAGGCGGCGCTCGCCAGCCTGACCCGCGAGATGGCGGCCGATTTCGGCCCGCTCGGCATCCGCGTCAACGCGATCTCGCCGGGCGAGATCGACACCGCCATCCTCTCGCCGGGCACCGAGAAGATCGTCGAAAAGCTGCCGATGCAGCGGCTCGGCAAGACCGAGGAGGTCGCCAAGGCGATCTATTTCCTCTGCACCGACGCTTCGAGCTACGTCACCGGCGCCGAGCTCCACATCAATGGCGGGCAGCACGTGTGAGCGGTCAGGACAACGGCCAGATCATCCGTTTCCCGAATCCAGCCCGCGCGGCGGCACGCCCGGTGCTCGCCGCCTCGATCGCCGTCTTCCGGAACGGCAAGGTCCTGCTGGCGACACGGACCCAGCCCCCGGCCGACCAGCTCTGGTCCCTGCCCGGTGGCAAGGTCGAGGCCGGCGAGAGCCTGGAGGAAGCGGCGCTGCGCGAACTCGAGGAGGAGGTCGGCGTTACCGCACGGATCATCGGCTTCAACCGCCATGTCGAGATCGTCGGCCGCGATCCCAAGGGCGCGGTGACACATCACTTCGTCATCGCCTCCTTCGTCGGGGAATGGCTCTCCGGCGAGCCGCAGCCAGGCCCCGAGGCCGGTGCGGTCAAGTGGGTCGACCCGCTCAAGCTGGGCGGCCTGCCGACGACGCGCGAGCTCGGCGACGTGCTGCGCCGCGCCGCCGCCATTGTCGCTGGTGACGCTGGCGCATGACGAAGCGCGCGCTCGCAGCCCTGGTCCTCGCCACGCTGGCCGCGAGCCCGCAGGATCTGCTGGCGCAGGCGCGGCGACCGGCCCAGCCGCAACAGCAGCAACGACCGCCCGAGCCACCCCCTACGGAGCCGGAATCACCAGCTCCGCCCTATGAGCCGCAATTGCTGAAGCTCGCCGAGATCATTGGCTCGCTCGCCTATCTGCGCACGCTCTGCGAAACCCGTGAGGCGCAGGACTGGCGCGAGCGCATGGCAGCGCTGCTCGAATCGGAAGGCCGCTCGCCGCAACGGCGCGAGCGGCTGGCGGGAGCCTATAACCGCGGCTACCGCGCCTATTCGGCGACGCACCGCACTTGCAGCGACGGCACGCAGGAAGCCTCCTCCCGCCTCGCCCAGGAAGGCGAGAAGCTCGCCAAGGCGCTGGCCAGCCGGTTCGGCGGCTGAAGCGGCGAACCGAAAATCGGCTGCCCGTTTTCGGGACAATCCGATGCCCTGATGACGGCCCCGATCGTCATTTCGCGCCGGCGAGGAGGTGTCGCACTCCAGTTTCGGCACGGGCCTGCGCCATTCTTAGGCAGAATTGTCCCCCGTGAATTAACCTTTCTTAAAGACCATGATGGCGCCCGCCGGCCGCGGGCCGTATCCTTGGCAGGCAAATCACTGGAACGGTTGCCGCTCGCGCGCGTCCGTTTCGTCCGACGGGTTCCTTTCGACGCCGGGTACTGCTGCCTTCATGTCTGCTCTCTCCGACGATCTGCCGCTCGACCCCACCCTTGCCGAGGACGTCAAGGACGCCCGGCACGTCGCCTATAGCTATGTCGAGGACGCCTTCGCCGAGGCGCGTCAGGACGGGCTCGATTCCGATGCCCTCGCCCATGCCGCCCTGTTCGCGGCGATGCGCACGCTGGTCGAGACCTATGGCGAGGACGCGACCGCCGTCTTCGCCGAGGCCCTGCCCGAAAAAATCCGCAACGGCAGCTTCACCATCGGCACGCGGCACTGATCATTCGGCCGCAACCGAGAGCCCGCCGCGACCGGTATGGGCGAGCCCCCATAGCGCTAGAGTATGCGCGGCATCGTTGAGCGCCGTTCCGGCTGGCGTCAGCGAATACTCGACCCGCAGCACGGCCTCCTCGAAGGCCTCGCGCCTGACGACGCCGTCACGCTCCATCTCGCGCAGCTGCTCGTAGAGCACCTTCTCGCTGATTCCCGGCAGCCTACGGCGCAATTCGCCGAAGCGCAGCGGTCGCTCGTGTAGCTCCCACAGGATCGCCGACTTCCAGCGCCCGCCGATCACCGACAGCGCCTGGCCGAGACCGCATTCGTCCGGCAGATTGACCCTGATTGGCATGGCCCTCTCCAACCGACCACTTACATACATGTAAGTAATTGAAATAGAAAACTAAATCACAAATTCTCCTGCGGAGGCCACCGGCATGGGCCGGGCTCGGCCGACACAGAACCCTGCGCGGCGCCGCGCGATCGAAGGCCTGCCTTCTATCGCAGCCGTGCTCCCGCCCTGTCAGGAGAATGAACAGTGAAACCCACGATCGCCGTCGTCGGCCTCGGCCGCATGGGCTCAGCCCTCGCCCGGGCCTTCCTCGCAGCCGGCTACACCACCCATGTCTGGAACCGCTCGCCCGACAAGGCGGTGGCACTCGCCGACCAGGGCGCGAGCGTCGCGCCATCGGTCGCCGCCGCCGCGGCAGCCGACATCGTCGTCGTCTGCGTCAGCACCTATGCCGATTCCGACAGGCTGCTTCGCTCACCCGAAGCTGCGGCCGCCCTGCGCGGCAGGCTGATCGTCCAAGTCTCGTCCGGCTCGCCGAACCAGGCGCGCGAGCAGGCGAAATGGGCCGCCGACAATGGCACCAGCTATCTCGACGGTGCGATCATGGCGACCCCGAACTTCATCGGCGAGCCCGGCGGCACGATCCTCTATTCCGGACCGCGGGCCCTGTTCGAGGCGAACCGGCCAGTCTTCACCGCGCTCGGCGGCAATCCGCAGTTCGTCGGCGAGGATGTCGGCCACGCCTCGGCTCTGGACCTTTCCCTGCTCGCCCAGATGTGGGGCGCGCTTTTCGGCCAATTGCAGGCAGCGGCGATCTGCCAAGCCGAGGCCATCGCGCTCGACCTGTTCGAAGAACACCGGCAGGCCTTCCTGCCTGTCGTCGAGGGTGCAACGGTCGATCTGATCGTCCGCATCCGCGATCGCCGCTTTGCCGCCGATGCGGAGACTCTTGCCTCGCTCGACGTCCATTACGGCGCATTCAGCCTGTTCCTACAACTCTGCGCCGAGCGCGACCTAGCCGATCTCGGCTCGAAGGCGCAGGACGACCTCTTCCGCAAGGCGATCGCCGCCGGCCATCGCCAGGACGATTTCGCGGCGATCGCCCAGTTCCTGCGCTGAGGAACTGGCATGAGGCGGCTGAGCCGAGGCTTCAGCCAGCCGCCTGCCGCGCCGTCTGCGCCCGGCCGAGCAGCAAATCGCGCTCGCGCCGGTTCCTGGTCATGCCGGCGGCGCGGATGAACTCGGCTTCTGCCTCGTCGTGCCGGCCGAGCTTGAGCAGGAAGTCGGCGCGCACGCTCGGCAGCAGGTGGTAGTTCTTCAGAGCCGGTGCTGAGGCGAGCGCATCGACCAGCACCAGCCCTGCCGCCGGCCCATCCGCCATCGAGACAGCAACGGCGCGATTGAGCTCGATCACCGGCGAAGGCGTCAGCGCACCGAGCGCGCCATAAAGCGAGGCGATCCTGCGCCAATCGGTCTCGTCGGCGACATTGGCGCGGGCATGGCAGGCGGCGAGTTCGGCTTGCAGGACATAGGGGCTCGGCGCGACGGAAAGCCTGCGCGCCGTCTCCAGCGCCTTGAGGCCATGATTGATCAGCAGCCGGTCCCAGCGCGCCCGGTTCTGGTCGAGCAGCAGCACCGGCGCGCCATCGGCGCCGATGCGAGCGCGCAGGCGCGAGGCCTGCAACTCCATCAACGCGACGAGGCCGTGGACCTCCGGCTCCTGTGGCGCAAGCCCGGCAAGGATGCGCCCGAGCCGCATCGCCTCCTGGCAGAGCGCCGGGCGCACCCAGTCCTCACCACCGGTCGCGGCATAGCCCTCGTTGAAGATCAGATAGACCACCTCCAGCACCGAGTCCAAGCGCTCGCCGAGCTCAGTGCCATGCGGCACCTCATAAGGCACCTTGGCCTCGGCCAGCGCCTTCTTCGCCCGGACCAGGCGCTGCGCCATGGTCGGTTCCGGCACCAGGAAGGCGCGGGCGATCTCCTCGGTGGTGAGGCCGCCGATCAGCCGGAGCGTCAGCGCGAGTCGCGCTTCGACCGCCAGCACTGGATGGCAGGCGGTGAAGATCAGGCGCAGCAGGTCGTCGCCGAGTTCGTCGTCGAGCGCGTCCTCGATCTCAGCGATCGGATCGGCTTCCTCGTCGAGGTCGCGGCCGATCTCCTCATGCTTGCGCTTCAGCATCTTGGCGCGCCGGAGGCCGTCGAGTGCGCGATGCTTGGCGGCCTGCATCAGCCAGGCGCCGGGATTGCGCGGTACGCCCTCATCGGGCCATTGCTGCAGCGCGGCGACGAGCGCGTCCTGCGCCAGTTCCTCGGCCCGGCCGACATCGCGGGTGACGCGGGCAAGGCCCGCGATCAATCTCGGGGCCTCGATCCGGAAGACCGCCTCGATGGCGCGGTGTGCATCGCTTGCCGTCATGGCCTGCGATACACACCATCATCGTGGCGGCTGGCAAGCGGCTCAGCCGTTGTCGCCGACTTCCTTCTTGAGACGCTTCCAGGCCGCATCGGCCTCGGGCGAGACCGCATCGCCGAAATCGGCGAGGTCGACGACCGGGCGAATTTCGATCTCGGACGGGCCGGGCATCGGATTGGGGCAGCGCTTGACCCAGGCGATCGCCTCGTCGAGCGACTTGCACTCCCAGAGCCAGTAGCCGGCGACCAGCTCCTTGGTCTCGGCGAAGGGACCGTCGACGACCGCGCGCTTCTCGCCGTCGAACTGCACGCGCGCGCCTTTCGCACTCGGCTGCAGGCCATCGCCGCCTTTCATGATGCCGGCTTTCACCAGCTCTTCATTGTAGGCCATCATCGCATCGACCAGTTCCTTGGTCGGCGGTGCGCCGGCTTCGCTATCCTTGGTCGCCTTGACCATCACCATGAAACGCATCGGTCTTCTCCGTTGTCTGGAGCGGTGCAGGTCTCGCCTGCCACCCTCCGGGTTGAATAGGGGTTTGAAGCTTTCGTTCGATCAGCCGGCGCGCTTCGCCGACTCGGCGCGCAGCCGTTCTTCCTGCTCGCGCAGCTCGGGCGTCAGCGCCTCACCGAAATCCTCCATCTCGAAGATCGGGCGCAGCTCGATCTCGGTGCCACCGTCGAACGGAGCGCGCTTCAGCCATTCGACCGCCTCCTCGAAGGAGCGAACCTGCCAGATCCAGAAGCCGGCGAGCAGCTCCTTGGTCTCGGCGAAGGGGCCGTCGATGATCGTCCGCTGCGAGCCCTGGAAGCGCATGCGCAACCCCTTGGAGCTCGGGTGGAGCCCATCGCCAGCCAGCATCACGCCAGCCTTCACCAGCTCCTCATTGTAGGCGCCCATCTGTGTGAGCAGGGCTTCGCTCGGCATCACGCCGGCTTCGCTGTCCTTGTCTGCCTTGACCAGAACCATCACACGCATCGGTCTTCTCCTGTCTGTCCGGGTTGGTTTCGCTTCGGTATGGGGCGGGAGAATTCCCGCCCTCTGTTGTCACGTCGAACGAGGCAGGCCCCGATCGACAGGCGTCCAAAATTTTTTCAGCCTTTGGCCGAATATTTTTCGCGACGCGCGATTTCGTCGGCGCTCGGCTCGGCGAATTCGAACGAGCCGGTCGTGACCTCGCCTTCACGGCGATAGGTCGCCATCAACACCCCGGTGCTGGAGGCGCTGCTCTCGATCAGCTTGAACCCAGCGGGCATGGCGCCGCTGCCGAACAGCCGCTTGCCCTTGCCGAGCACGACCGGGAAGGTGAACAGCGTGATCTCGTCGATCAGATCCCTGGCCAGCAGCGCCTGGATTAGTTCGCTCGAGCCCTGCAGCAGGAGCTTCGGGCCATCCTGGCGCTTCAGCGCCGCGACTTCCGCTGCGGGATCGCCACGCAGCGCGACGCTGTTCTGCCAGCTCAGCGTCTGCGGCTCCGAGGTCGCGACATATTTGGTGATGGCGTTGAACTTGACCGCGATCGGATCGTCGCCGGCATAGGGCCAATGCGCCGCGAAGATGTCGTAGGTCCGCCGGCCGAGCAGCAGATCGAACTGCTCGACGAAGGCCTTGTCCATGACCTTGCCCATCGCCTCGTCCCAGTAGTGGAAGGTCCAGCCGCCATGGCTGAAGCCGCCCTGCGGATCCTCATGCGGGCCGCCCGGCGCCTGCATGACGCCATCGAGCGACACGAAGGTGGCAGCAACGACTTGTCTCATCTGATCTCTCCCGAATTCGCGGGAACTCGTCCCGCATCGCGTCTCTCGAAGCTCGGGCGGGCGCCGCAACGATCTGCGGCCTTCCGCTGCTTCTTGCTGACACGTCGAACGGAGAAGCGCCGGATCGACAGCTCTTCGAAAAAATTTTCGGGCGGGCCTTTCGCGCAGCGTACGGCACCCGTTTCCTGCTTCGGCCGGAGCGTCAGTTGAGCCTGCGGCCGAAGCACCCTAACTATCGGGGCGAACGGCGCCCCATGCCGAAACAACGATCGCTCAGAGAGCCCCGTCATGCCGGCAACCAGATTGGTCGACCGCGGCGTCATCCGCGTCAGCGGCGACGACGCCCGCGACTTCCTAGACAATATCGTCACCAACGCGATGGAGACCGTCACGCCCGAGCGCGCCGGATATGGCGGGCTGCTGACACCGCAAGGCAAGATCATCGGCGATTTTCTCATCGTCGCCGTGCCTGCTGACGAAGGCGGCGGCTTCCTGCTCGACACGCCCCTGCTCCAGACCGCCGACCTGATGAAGAAGCTGAAGCTCTACAAGCTGCGCGCCAAGGTAACGCTCGCCGATCTCAGCGAGACAGCGGCGGTGATCGCCACGACCGATGGCGGCAAGCTGCCGGCCGATGCCGGACTGGTCTATGACGATCCGCGCCTCCCCGAACTCGGCGAGCGCGCCATCGTCGACCGGGACGGCGCCGACGAGCTCGTCGATGCCTCCATGGATGACTATCACGCCCACCGCATCGGCCTCGGCATCCCCGATGGCGGGCGCGACTTCCTCTATGGAGACACCTTTCCGCACGAGGCGCTGTTCGACCAGCTCGGCGGCGTCTCCTTCAGGAAGGGCTGCTATATCGGCCAGGAGGTCGTCTCGCGCATGCAGCACCGCGGCACCGCCCGCTCACGTGTCGTGCCGATCGTCTTCAGCGAGGGCATCAACCCGGATGACGGCGTCGAGGCCAGCGCCGGCGGCAAGACGCTCGGCCGCGTCGGCTCCTGCGCCAATGGCCGCGGCCTGGCCCTGCTCCGGCTCGACCGGGTGGCGGATGCGCTCGCCGCCAGCCACAAGCTCGATGCCGGCGGCCTCGACTTCAAGCTGGCGGTAAAACCGTCCTTCATCCGCTTTCCTTTCCCGGGCGAGCCAGAATTCGGAGCAGCGGCATGAGTGACGTTACCGGGGGGCGCGCAGCGGTTGAGGGCCCCGACGGCAAATATCGCTGCATCTGGCCGGGGAGCGACCCGCTCTATCTTGCCTATCACGACACCGAATGGGGCGTGCCGGAATATGATTCCCGCACGCTCTGGGAAAAGCTGATGCTCGACGGCTTCCAGGCCGGCCTGTCCTGGATCACGATCCTGAGGAAGCGCGACGCCTTTCGCGCCGGCTTTTCCGGTTTCGAGCCCGAGACCGTCGCCCGCTTCGGCGAGGCCGATGTCCAGCGCTTGCTGGCCGATGCCGGCATCGTGCGCCATCGCGGCAAGATCGAAGGCACGATCCGCAATGCGCAGGCCTATCTCAGGCTGAGCGAAAAGGGCCCCTTCACCGACTTCCTCTGGAAGC
>DASYHC010000133.1:0-28241 GCA_035998995.1 Allobosea sp. | reverse complement strand
CGCGAGATTGATCAGAGCCCGCGCCACATCCTCCCAGTCGCGATAGCGCGTCTGGCGCAGATACGTCCAGAGCTGGCCGCGCTGCGACAGCGACCAGAGGCGGAGGATGCGCAGGAAGCCGAAATTCTCCAGCCATTGCGGCGCCAGCAGCGTCGCCAGGATGAAGAGGTCGAGCAGCATGGTCGGCTGGCGCAGCAGCCGCAGCATGTTCGAGGAGGCGAGGAAGCGCGCCGCGATCTCGGCGACGACGATGATCGCGACGGCATAGTCGAGCCAGAGGAACTCCGGCCGGTCACGTAGAACCGGCGTCGCGATGAAGAAGCCGATGATCAGCAGGTCGACGATCAGCGTCGCGAACTGGAAGCGCAGTGCCGCCGGCGTGCGGCCATGATACAGCTGCCGCAGCCGGTCACGCAGCCCGGATTGTCCACTGCTGCTGTCGTCAGGGTCGGCGGCTGCGCTCATGCCATCGGCGTAGCAGCGCTGCAGCAGCGGCGTCCAGTCCCAGTGCTCAAGCCGGCCTAATCGCCACCGCCTGCACAGAATAGCCGCCGAACAGTCGCGTGGTGCTGCCGATCGTCCCGGTCTCCACGCAGAGATCGGTCACGATCGCATCGAGATCCCGGCGCGGCGTGACATGGAAAAGCGCCAGCCAGCGGTTCAGCACCGCCCTGAACGGGCCGGGCAGATGCGCCTGATCACCGAAATCGACGATGTGCAGCGCCCCGCCCGGCGCGACGACGCGCAACCCCTGTGCCAGCGCTTCGCGCCAGGGCGGGATCATCGAGAGCGCATAGGAGATCACCACACGCTCAAAACCGGCTAGGCCGAACAGCGCTTGCGGGTCAAAGTTGGTCGCATCGGCCTGCGCCAGCACGATCCGCTCCGAGAGGCCGGCCTTTGCCACCTGCTGGCGGGCGGTGCGCAGCATCTCCTCGGAAACGTCGAGCCCGTAGCAGCGCGCGCGAGGATAGCGCTGCGCGATCTTGATCAGGTTGCGCCCGGTGCCGCAGCCGATCTCCAGCACCGCGCCACCCGGCGGCGGCTTCAGATCGGCGATCAGCCCGTCGCGGCCGAGCAGGTAGAACTTGCGGGTCGCGTCATAGATGTGCCGCTGGAAGCGGTACATCCGGTCCATCAGGCCGGCGGCATCCGCCCTGCCCTCGGCCGCGCTCACGCGGCCGCTCCGCGGACATAGAGATGGAAGGCGCCGTAGATCGAGGAGCGGTCAAGCGCGCCGAGTTCGCGGCTGCGCTCCTCCTGATACTGCCATTGCGACAGGATCGCCTCCGGCACCCGGCCCGGCAACAGGCGCTCGTCGGCAGCCGTCCGGAAGATCACCCTGGCGCCGGGCGCGGCGCTGCGGGTGATCTGCGTCCACAGCGCCGTCAGATCGGCGTCGTTCATCCAGTCCTGCGCATCGAGCAGCACGAAGCCGTTGCAGCTCTCGGCCGGCTGCTTCTCGAGGAATGCGGTGATCGCGCTCTGATGATAGGAGACGCGCCCGGCACGCTCGCGCACCGTCTCGAAGTTGCCGCGCTCCAGATAGGGCGGCACCGCCGCATCCGGCTCAGGCCCGTAGCCGCGTCCGAAGGCCTGCCAGGCGAAATAGTTGGTCTTCAGGTCGAAACCGCAGGCGAGCCGCTCCAGCCGGTGACGCAACACTGCGCGGATGCCGGCATCACCATCGGCGGCGAGCGCCTTGTACTGTGCCGGCGGGATGCCGAGCCCGTAGAGCGAGGCGGGTTGGCGCACCAGCCAACGCACCAGCTTTTTGTCGAAGACTGGTGCCAGGTGCCGGTCGAACAGCGCCCGCTGCTCCTCCATCGTCTTCGCCTGCAGCATCACCCGGGGGTCGCAGCCGAGCCGGCGGGCGAGGAAATGCCCGGCGCCGATGAAGCGGCCGAGCAGACCGTAGCGATAGAAATTGCGGGCGAAGACCTCGATCCGGCGCCGGCCGGCGAGATTGCGCCCCTCCCAATAGGCCCGGCTGACTTTATCGAGGCGCGGCGCGATCAGCCGGTCATAGGTCTCGACATTGGCCTTGGACTGCGCCTGCCCGAAGAAGCGCCGGAAGACCGCGTGATCGTCGATCTCGGCCAACGCCGCGAGCTTGAGATGGCCGAGCGCGATATGGGCGCCATTCAAGTCGATCGCGCTGATCTTCGCCGGGTCGGCTGTAAGATAGGACAGGATGTTGCAGGAGCCCGAGGCGATAGCAACAAGGTGGTCGTCAGGCTGCAGCGCCAGCGCCTCCATGTCGACGACCGGGTCTTCCCAGATCTGCGGATAGACCAGGCCGGAGAAGGCGAGCGTGAACATCCGCTCCAGCATGCCGGCCCGCGACAGGGGCTTGCTGCGGTGGACGGCGGTTGTCAGGCCGAGGTTCGTGGTGCGCTTTACCGCGCGGATCGTCTGCGTCACGAGGCCCCTCGTTTCCGCCCATTGCGATGGCGAGCCGACTAGAGGAGTCGCGTGACGGTTGGGTGACGCGGGGCGGCGGCGAAGAAGAGATCGATCGCCGCCGAACGCGAACGTGAAACAGGCCGCGTTGCGCCCCCATGAAAACAGGAAGACAAATCCCCATATCTCGCGCGACAATCAAGCAAGAGCACGGAGAAAGGAGCCTCGCATGGGCCTGATGGACATGTTCGCCAAGACGGGGAAGCCGGCGGAGCGCGACTACCCCTTCCAGCTCACCGATGCGGAATGGCGCGCGAAGCTGACGCCGGAGCAGTACCGGGTCCTGCGCGGCCACGGGACCGAGCGGGCCGGCTCCTGTGCGCTGAACTTCGAGAAGCGCGCCGGCACCTTCTCCTGCGTCGGCTGCGGCCAGCCTCTGTTCAAGTCGCACAAGAAGTTCGAGAGCGGCACCGGCTGGCCGAGCTTCGACCAGCCGCTCGAAGGCGCCGTCGAGGAGAGCGAGGACTACAGCTTCGGCATGCACCGGGTCGAGGTGCACTGCGCCAATTGCGGCGGCCATCTCGGCCATGTCTTCCCCGACGGCCCCCCGCCGACCGGCCTGCGCTACTGCATCAACGGCGTGGCGATGGATTTTGCGCCGGAAGTCTGACGGACTGCCGACGGCGGCTCAGGCTTTCGTCGGCCCGCGCCCGTCGATCAGGTCGCGGACGCGGCGTGCGAAGACCTCCATCTCGAACGGCTTGGTCATGATGTGCATGCCCGGTTCGAGATGGCCGTGGTTGAGCACGGCGTTCTCGGCATAGCCGGTGACGAACAGCACCTCGAGATCCGGGCGGTGCACGCGCGCCGCGTCGGCGAGCTGGCGCCCGTTCATGCCGCGAGGCAGCCCGACATCGGTGACGAGCAGGTCGATCGGCTGCTTGGTCTCCAGGATCTTCAGCGCCGAGGGACCGTCGCCCGCTTCGATCACGGCATATCCCAGCTCTTCCAACTGCTCGACGCAGAGCATCCTCACCAACGGCTCGTCATCGACGACGAGCACGGTCTCGCCGCCGGCGACCGGCGCGGGATCAGCGAAATCCGACGCGGCTTCGCCGGCTTCGACGACCTCGCCCATATGGCGCGGGAGATAGATGCAGATCATCGTGCCTTTGCCGGGCTCCGAATAGATTCGCGCCGCGCCGCCGGATTGGCCGGCGAAGCCGTAGACCATCGACAGGCCGAGTCCGGTGCCCTGGCCGATCGGCTTGGTCGTGAAGAACGGGTCGAAGGCCCGTTCGACCACGTCCGGCGTCATGCCTGTTCCGGTATCGGAGACGCAGAGCGAGACATATTGCCCCGGCTTCAGGTCGCGCGCCTTTGCTGCCCGCTCGTCCATCCAGCGGTTGGAGGTCTCGATCGTCAGCTTGCCACCATCCGGCATGGCGTCGCGCGAATTGATGCTCAGATTGAGCAGCGCATTTTCGAGCTGGCCGGCATCGGCGAAGACCGTCCAGAGGCCCGCGGCGCCCACGGCCTCGATCGCGATCGTCGGGCCGACGCTGCGTGCGATCAGGTCGAGCATGCCGTTGACCAGCCCATTCACATCGACCGGCTTCGGGTCCAGCGTCTGGCGCCGCGAGAAGGCGAGCAGGCGCTCGGTCAGGCTGGCGGCGCGGCGCACGGCGCTCTTCGCGCCCGTCAGGAAACGCTCGGTGTCGGCGATCCGGCCCTGCGCGATCCGCGCCTGGGCCATTTCCAGGCTGCCGCCGATGCCGGCGAGAATGTTGTTGAAGTCGTGGGCGATGCCCCCGGTGAGCTGGCCGACGGCCTCCATCTTCTGGCTCTGGCGCAAGGCCTCCTCGGTCTTCATCAGCTCCGCCGAGCGCTTTTCGACTTCCTGCTCCAGCGTCGCGTTGAGCTCCGCGAGAGCGGTCTCGGCGCGGCGGCGGGCCGTGATGTCCTGAAAGATGACGGCGACCTGCTTGCGGCTCGGCGGCTCGATGCGGACCGCAGCCAGCTCGAGATAACGGCCGGTCGCGACCAGCTCCTGCTGGAAGCGGATCGCTTCGCCGGTGCGCAGCACGGCGCCATAGCGCGCGACCCAGGCGTCCGCCTCGTCCGGCACCATTTCGCGCAGTTTCTGGCCGACGACATTGGAGATGCCGGCATGGCGCTCATAAGCGTCATTGGCCTGGATATGGACGTAGTCGCTGTCGGGACCGTGCGGCCCGTCAAAGAACTCGATGATGCAGAAGCCTTCATCGATGGCATCGAACAAGCCCTTGTACAGCGCCTCGCTCTCGCGCTGCGCCCGTTCCGCCAGCGTCCGCTCGGTGACATCGGCCCCCTCGATGAAGATCGCGTTGACCTTGCCATCGCTGTCGCGGAGCGGCTGGTAGACGAAATCGAGGAAGCGCTCCTGCGTCGGCCCGCCGGGCTCGGCCTGGATCACGAAGCGCGCGCCGTTCGCGGTATAAGGCACGCCGGTGCGATAGACGTCGTCGAGGATGCCCACGACTCCCTGCGCCACGGCGTCCGGCAGCGCCTCCGCCAGTGTGCGGCCGACGACCTGACGATCTCCGATCAATCTGAGATAGCTCGGATTGGCGAGATCGAAGCGGTGTTCCGGCCCGCGCAGCAGCGCCATGAAGGTCGGCGCCTGCTCGAACATCTGCGTCAGGATGGGGGCGATGAGGCCGGCGTCGCTTTGCACGTCGATCGTTCCGCAAATGTCGGGGCAGGGATGCTCCGACACGACAGAATGCGCGGCGGCGGCAGCTGGTTCCTTCGCATACGGGCGCAAGCGAGAAAAGATGGCTTTGTGCGGCCGTCGTCAGACCTCCGGCACCGCCCGTCGCGCCAGTGTCGCGACATCGACAGCCAGCGGCAGGTCGCCGAAATGGCCGGACCAGTGCCCGCCGAGCCGCGTCGCGACGAAGGCGTCCGCTACCGCATGCGGCGCATGGCGGATCAGCAGCGCACCCTGCAGCATCAGCGCAAGCCGCTCGGTCAGCCGCCGCGCCTGGCCTTCATGTCGGATCATCTCATGCAGGTCCGTATCCAAGGCCTGCAGCGCCGCATCATAGCGCCGGTCCTGGCCGGAGACGGCGTGCAGCTCGGCGCGCAGCGCCTGCAAGGAACCCGGCTCGCGTTCGAGCGAGCGCAGCACGTCCAGGCAGATGACGTTGCCCGATCCCTCCCAGACCGAGTTCAGCGGCGCCTCGCGATAATGCCGCGCCATCGGGTTCTCCTCGATGAAGCCGTTGCCGCCATGGCATTCAAGCGCCTCGACCACCACAGCCGGGGTGCGTTTCGCCACCCAGTACTTCGCCAATGGCGCGCCGATCCGCGCCAGCAGCTTCTCGCTCTCCGAACCCTCTTGCCGGTCGACCGCAGCGAAGAGCCGGAAAGCAAGCCAGGCGGCCGCCTCCGCCTCGATGGCAAGATCGGCGAGGACGTTCTGCATGATCGGCTGGTCGATCAAGAGGCGCTGGAAGGCCGTGCGGTGCTGGGCGTGATGGCCGGCGAGCATCACCGCCTGCCGCATCAGGCCGGCGGAGGCCGCGGCGATGTCGAGCCGCGTATTGTGGTTCATCGACAGGCCGGTGCGCAGTCCGCGGCCGGGATCGCCGAGCATATGGCCGATCGCGCCGCGAAACTCGACCTCTGACGAGGCGTTCGAGCGGTTGCCGCATTTGTCCTTGAGGCGCTGGATCGCGATGCCGTTGCGTGTCCCATCCGGCCGCCAGCCCGGCACGACGAAACAGGAGATGCCCTCCTCATTGCGCGCCAATGTCAGGAAGACGTCGGAATGCGGCACCGAGAAAAACCATTTCTGTCCATGCAGCGAATAGGTGCCATCGCGATTGTCATAGGCGATGGTCTGGGTCTGGCGCAGATCCGAGCCGCCTTGCGTCTCGGTCATCGCCATGCCGACGGTCGCGCCTGCTTTGGCCTGAGCGGGCCCCTGAGTCTTGTCGTAGCTCTTCGACGAGATCAGCGTGCCCCATTGCGCCCAGAGCGCCCGGTCCTGCTTCAGCACGGGAATTGCCGAATAGGTCATCGAGATCGGGCAGCAGATGCCGCTCTCGCAGCCATACCAGAGATATTGCAGGGCGGCCCGCGCCACCTGCGCACCCGGCCCCGGCCGGTTCCAGGCGAGCGCATGCGTCTCCTGGCCGATGGCGCGGGCCATCAACGCGTGCCAGGCCGGGTGGAATTCGATCTGGTCGATCCGGTTGCCGAAGCGGTCATGGCTGCGCAGTTCCGGCCCGTGCCGGTTGGCGAGCCGCGCCATCTCGATCGTCTCGGCGGCGCCGACTGTCCGCCCGGCATCGTGCAGCCGCTCATCGGCCCAGCCGGCGTCGAAAGCCGCGATCGCCGCCTTCAGCACCGGATCAGCGGCATAGGCGTCGTAGTCGGCCAGCGGCGGCACCTGGTTGGTGACGTGGTGGGCGTGCCCCGGCGCTGATCCTGCTGACGGCATCGGTCGCTCCTGCGGCTTATCCTGTTCGCGGCTGCATCCTGATCCAGCAATCGCGCGCGCGACACCCTATATTGACCGTAGAACGAATCACGATCGAGCAGCGTCAACTTGTCAGACCACACCACCTCCGCCCCCCTGCCCCGCCCCGGCGGCCTCGCATCGCGCGCGGCGGCGCAGCCCGCGGCCGGCTATCTGCAGGGGCTCAATCCGGAGCAGCGCCTGGCGGTCGAGGCGACCGACGGTCCCGTGCTGGTGCTGGCCGGCGCCGGCACCGGCAAGACCCGCGTCCTCACCACCCGTATCGCCCATCTGATCGCGACGGGCCGCGCCTTTCCTTCGCAGATCCTCTCGGTGACCTTCACCAACAAGGCAGCGCGCGAGATGAAGGAGCGCGTCGCCCATCTCGTCGGCCCGGTCGCCGAGGGCATGCCCTGGCTCGGCACCTTCCACTCGATCTCGGCCAAGCTGCTGCGCCGCCATGCCGAGCTGCTCGACCTGCGCTCCGACTTCACCATCCTCGACACCGACGACCAGATCCGCCTGATGAAGCAGGTGATCCAGGCCGAGGGGATCGACGAGAAGCGCTGGCCCGGCCGGATGCTGGCGGGTTTCATCGATAGCTGGAAGAACCGCGGCCTCGCGCCCAAGGACGTGCCGCCTGGCGAATCCGGCGTCTTCGCCAATGGCAAGGGCGGCAAGCTCTACGCCGCCTATCAGGACCGGCTGAAGACGCTAAACGCCGTCGATTTCGGCGATCTGCTGCTGCACTGCCTGACGCTGTTCCGCGAGCATCCGGACGTGCTCGCGACTTATCACGAGCGCTTCCGTTACATCCTCGTCGACGAGTACCAGGACACCAACGTCGCCCAATATCTCTGGCTGCGGCTACTGGCGCAGGGCCGGCGCAACATCGCCTGCGTCGGCGACGACGATCAGTCTATCTATGGCTGGCGCGGCGCCGAGGTCGATAACATCCTGCGCTTCGAGCACGATTTCCCGGGCGCGACCGTGGTCCGGCTGGAGCGCAATTATCGCTCGACCGGCCATATCCTCGCCACCGCGGCCAAGCTGATCGCCCGCAATGAGGGCCGCCTCGGCAAGACCCTGCGCACCGAGGACGAGGCCGGCGAGAAGGTCACCATCACCGGCGCCTGGGACAGCCAGGAAGAAGCCCGCCTGATCTCGGATGAGGTCGAGGCGATGCAGTCCAAGGGCGAGAACCTCTCCGAAGTGGCAATCCTCGTCCGCATCTCCGCGCAGATGCGCGAGATCGAGGAACGCTTCGTCCATGTCGGCGTGCCCTATCGCGTCATTGGCGGCCCGCGCTTCTATGAGCGCGCCGAGATCCGCGACGCCATGGCCTATCTGCGCTGCGTGGTGAGCCCGACCGACGATCTCGCCTTCGAGCGCATCGTCAACGTGCCCAAGCGCGGGCTCGGCGACGCAACCATCCAGATCCTGCACAACTACGCCCGCGCCGCCCAGATCTCGCTGCTGCAGGCGGCGCGCGTCGTGGTCGAGAGCGACGAGCTCAAGCCCAAGGCCCGCACGACCTTGCGCGAGCTGGTCGAGGCCTTCGCCCGCTGGTCCGGACGCGCCGAGAGCATGCCGCAGGGCGAGCTCGCCGAGCTCGTGCTGGAAGAGAGCGGCTACACCGAGATGTGGCAGAAGGACCGCTCCGCCGACGCCGCCGGGCGCCTCGAGAACCTGAAGGAGCTGGTCCGCTCGCTCGACGAGTTCCCCGATCTGCCTTCCTTCCTCGAGCACGTCTCGCTGGTGATGGATGCCGACAGCGGCGATGGCGGCGCCCGCGTCTCGATCATGACGCTGCACGCCGCCAAAGGGCTGGAGTTCGACACTGTTTTCCTGCCCGGCTGGGAGGAAGGGCTGTTCCCGAGCCAGCGCGCTCTCGACGAGAACGGCCGCGCCGGGCTCGAAGAGGAGCGCCGCCTCGCCCATGTCGGCCTGACACGAGCCCGCAAGCGGCTGAAGCTCTTCTTCGCCTCGAACCGCCGCATCCACGGCCTCTGGCAGTCGAGCCTGCCCTCGCGCTTCATCGACGAATTGCCGGAGGACCATGTCGAGGTCGTCCAGGCGCCAACCGCCTACAGCCAGGGCGGCTACGGCGCCTCGCGCTTCGAGCGCATGGAGAGCTTCGGCTCCTCCTACCAGACGCCGGGCTGGCAGCGCGCGCAGGAGAACAAGGCCAAGTTCAATTCGGGCGGCTCCGGCTTCTCCGACGCCGGCCAGCGGGGCTTTGGTTCGGGCGGCGGCCGCCAGCGCGGCCCGATGCTGATCGAGGGCGAGCTGACGGCAAAGTCGACGGGCACCTCGGCGTTCGATCCCGGCGCCCGCGTCTTCCACGTCAAGTTCGGCCCCGGCTCGGTCGCCAGCGTCGACGGCAACAAGCTGACCGTCGATTTCGACAAGGCCGGCAGGAAGATGGTGCTGGACAGTTTCGTGCAGAAGGCGGGGTAGAAGCCGCCCTATCCCTCCTCCCGCTCTCTAAAGGCCCGCCGTGCCGCCGAGACCTCGGCATGATAGGTCTCCGCCCAGGTCCAGACCCCGCAGAACGCCGCGCTGAGCTCGCGGCCGAGCTCGGTCAGCGTGTAGTCGACATGCGGCGGAATGACCGGGTGGACGGTGCGGACGACGAGCCCGTCGCGCTCCATCTCGCGCAGCGTCTTGGTCAGCATCTTCTGGCTGATGCCGCCGACGATCCGCCCGCATTCGGTGAAGCGCAGCGTGCCGTGCTCCTCCAGCGCCTCCAGCACCAGCATCGTCCACTTGTCGGCGACCTGCGCGATCACCTGCCGCACCAGCGACTCCACAGCTTTCGAGACGGGCGGGATCTCCTCGCTGCGCTTGTGCATCGCCGCCATCGCCTCGCGGATCGCATGCATACCGACACTCTCCTTTTGGTGCGTATCGAACCTTTGGGCGCCTTCTTTCCGCTAGAGAGTAGCGACGCCAGCTGATGTCTCGCAACCTAAGAAAGGGATTTGCGATGAACATCACTGGCAACACCATCCTCATCACCGGCGGCGGCTCCGGCATCGGCCGGGCGCTGGCGGAGGCCTTCCACAAGGCCGGCAACCAGGTCGTCATCGCCGGCCGGCGCGAGCAGCTGCTGCACGAGGTGACCTCGACCAATCCGGGCATGGAAGCGCTCCTGCTCGACATCCAGGACAAGGATGACGTCGCGGCTTTCGCCAGGCAGGCGGTCGAGAGCTTCCCGGCGCTCAACGCCGTCATCCACAATGCCGGCATCATGCGCAGCGAGGCGGTCGCGGCCGGCGATTTCCTTGGTACCGCCGAGGACACGATCGCGACCAACCTGCTCGGCCCGATCCGGCTCACGGCTGCCCTGCTGCCGCATCTGCTCAAGCAGAAGCGCGCGGCGCTCGTGACGGTCTCCTCCGGCCTCGCCTTCGTGCCGCTGGCCGGCACACCGACCTACAGCGCGACCAAGGCCGCGATCCACTCATGGTCGATGGCGCTGCGCGAGCAACTGAAGAATAGCTCGGTCGAGGTGATCGAGATCGCCCCGCCTTACGTCCAGACCGAATTGCTCGGCCCGCAACAGGCGGTCGATCCCGCGGCGATGCCGCTGGCCGAGTTCATCAGCGAAGTCATGTCGCTGCTCGAAAGCCAGCCGGCTTCGGGCGAGATCATCGTCGAGCGCTGCAAGCCGTTGCGCTTTGCCGCCGAGAACGGCCAGCTCGGCGCAATCTTCGCCCAGCTCGCCGCGCAGCATTCCTGATAAGAAAAGCGGGCGCGAAGCGCCCGCTTTTTAATCCAGCCGCCAGAGCTGCCCGGAGAAATTGCCGCAGGGCGTCAATTGCGCCATGCCGTCCTGCGCGCCGCCATTGACGATGTCGAGGCACATGTTCCGGCCGCGGAACTCGGTCGTCAGCCGGAACCACTGCCCCTCCTTGTGCATCCGCCAGAACTGGCCGGAATAGTTCCCGCAAGGCTGCAGGCTGACGAAATTGTTGAGCGAGCCGCCATTGTTGACGTCAAGGCACATGCCGTCGCCGCGGAATGCCGTGGTCAAACGGTAGGAGTTGCCATCCTTGCGCAGGCGCCAGCTCTGGCCGGAGACGTCGTCATCGTCGGCAAGGTGGGCCATGTTGTTGTGGCGGCCGCCATTGACGATATCGAGCGGCCTCTCCTTGCCCTGCCACTGTGTCGAGAGCTTGCGATAATCCTGCGCTTGCGCAGGGGCAGCGACACTTGAAACCGACAGCGCCAACGGAATTGCAGCGATCCAGGCATGCTTCATCTGCGGCACCTTCTCCTCAAGGCCAGTCAAGACAGCGCATGAGCACTGCGAGACCTCGTCGATACGGAAAGCCGCTGACGGTCAATAGCATTTGACATAAGCCGTCGCGCGCAGTGGTAAAGCCGCCCCGCCTTTGCTAAGCCCCCGCCATGCGCGAAGGCCTCCTGCCATCGACGGTCGCGACCGTCCTCGAACTCGAAACCAGCGGCGACAAGGCGCGCGCCTTGACCGAGCTTTTGGGTGAGGTCTTCGACCCGACCGAGACCGCCGTCTCGGCCTTCGAGGTCGAGACCGGCATCACCACGCTGTCGCTGAACGCGCCCTGGAAGGTCGAGATCTATTTCGCGACGCATCCCGACGAGGAGGCCGTGCGCGACATGCTCAGGCCCATCGTCGGCGACAGCATCGATGCGACGCCCTTCACCACGGTCAACCAGAAGGACTGGGTCGCCGCCAGCCTGGAGGGCCTGCAGCCGGTGCGTGCGGGCCGGGTGCTCGTCCATGGCGCGCATGATCGCGAGGCGGTGAAGGTCAACGACGTCGCCATCGAGATCGCGGCCGCCCTCGCTTTCGGCACCGGCCATCACGGCACGACAGCCGGCTGCCTGCTCGCACTCGACGCCGAATTGAAGAAGCGCCGGCCGCGCAACGCCATCGATGTCGGCACCGGCACCGGCATCCTCGCGCTGGCGCTCGCCAAGCAGGTCAAGCGCAAGGTCGTCGCCGGCGATATCGACGCGATCGCGATCGAGGTCTCCGCCCACAATGCCAGGATCAACCACGCCCCGCAGGCGCTCGACCTCTATGTCGCGCCCGGCCTGCGCCATGCCAAGGCGAACCGGCCGCGCCATTTCGACCTGATCTTCGCCAATATCCTTGCCGGCCCGCTGCGCAAGCTCGCGCCCGCCATCGCCCGCGCCCTCTCCGACGACGGCACGGTGATCCTCTCGGGACTGCTGGAGATGGACGTCGCCGGCGTGGTCTCGGCCTATCGCCATCAGGGGCTGGCGCTAGCCAAGCGCTCCTCGCGCGAGGGCTGGGCGACCCTGGTCATGAAAAGAGGCGGCGCAGCCGCCAGGCCGCGCCGCCTCTACTAGGCCCTACGCTTCGAGCGACCGGCGGCGACCGGCGCCGCCGTAGCGCTCAAAAACCCAGGTGGCCGTACTTCTCTTCGGCCTGCGCCTGCATGGTGCGGGCATCGTGCCAGACGGCCGCAGCAAACTTGGCGGCGTCGACGACGGCATCATAGGCATGCTTGACGATGGCGATCATGGTCGTGGTTCCTTTGTTTGGAGCGCGCGGCGCGGGTCGCGGCCTGCGGCGATTGAAGTCAGTGGTTGCGGTCAGCGGTTGAACGGCAGCTCAGCGTCGCGTTTCAGCGTCGTCTGCGGGAAGCCGCCGAGCACCAGCTCGCTCTCGCGAACCAGGTAGCTGTGGGCGCGCAGCTCGCGCAGGGCCGAACGGCGACGGCTCTCGATCATCGCGGCATAGAGGCGCTGCCAGAAGCCCTGGCCGGCGGTCTTCGTCTCCATCGCAGCGGCGCGGGTGGCGGCCGGCAGGACGTCGGTGGAATTCAATACATAGGTCATAGGGTCTCTCCTCAGATCACGAAGGACAGTCCCGGTCGCTTCCTCGTTCTCTTATGCGACTAAAGTGGGCCGTCTTCGCACCTGCGAGAAGATATGTTCGCATATGCGCAATATGCACAGAACGCATAACGGAAAAAGAAATCCGTTAACGAGTGCGCATGTCGCATAGCCAAAAGGCAGTCCGCTCAAATGCGCGCCATCGCTCGCCTGCTGCGGAAGCTGGGGCGAAGCGGCAGTTTTGCACTGGCCTTTCGCGCGCGCGGAGGCGAGCATGCGGCAAATCCAGCCTTGCCGAGCCCGACATGACAGATTCCCGTCCCGCCTGCCGCTTCCAGTCCTTCTCCGAACCGAGCGACCCCTCGCAGGTCGCGCCGCGCGTCGCCGCCTTGCGCGCCGCCCTGGCCAAGCAGGGGCTCGACGGCTTCGTCGTGCCCCGCGCCGATGAGCACCAGGGCGAGTACGTCCCCGCACATATGGCGCGCCTCGCCTGGCTGACCGGCTTCACCGGCTCCGCCGGCAATGCCGTCGTGCTGGCCGACAGAGCCGCGCTGATCGTCGATGGCCGCTACACCATCCAGTCGGCCGCGCAGACCGACACCGCGGTGGTCACGCCAACCAAGATGGAGGAAACGCCACTCGACAAATGGGTCGAGGCCAATCTGCCAGCCGGCGGCAAGCTCGGCTACGATCCCTGGCTCCATACCGTCGACGGCGTCGCCAAGCTGGAGAAGGCGGTCTCGGCAGCCGGCGGCATGCTCGTCCCGGTGACCCCGAACCCGATCGACGCGCTCTGGAGCGACCGCCCGGCGCCGCCGACCGCCCCGGTCAAGGCGCATCCCGCCGCCTATGCCGGCGAAAGCAGCGCCGACAAGCTCGCCCGCATCCAGCAGGAGCTCGCCAAGGCCAAGGTCGACGCGCTCGTCCTGTCCGATCCGCACGCTTTGGCCTGGGTCTTCAACATCCGCGGCGGCGATGTTGAGCACACGCCGCTGCCGCTCGGCTACGCCATCGTGCCGCGCGAGGGTCGGCCGACCGTCTTCCTCGCGCCGGAAAAGATCACCAACGAGGCAGGCGACGCGATCGGCGCTCTCGGCGAGATCTCCCCGCCGCAAGCTCTGGAGCAGCAGCTTAAGGTCCTCGGCGCGGCCAAGGCCAAGGTCCGGCTCGATTCGTCGACCGCGGCCTCGGCGCTCGCCACGCTGATACGGGATGCCGGCGGCACGCCGGACGCTGGCACCGATCCGATCGCACTGATGAAGGCCAGGAAGAACGAGGCCGAGCTCGCTGGCAGCCGCCGGGCGCATCTGCGTGATGGCGCGGCGATCGTCCGCTTCCTGTCCTGGCTGGCGCGCGAGGCGCCCAGGGGCGGCCTGACCGAGATCGACGCCGTCGCGGCGCTGGAGGCCGAGCGGCTCAAGACCGGCGAACTCCGCGACGTCTCCTTCACCACCATCGCCGGCGCCGGCCCGAACGCGGCGCTGCCGCATTACCGTGTCACCGAGGCGAGCAACCGCAAGATCGAGCCCGGCATCTTCCTCGTCGATTCCGGCGGGCAATACGAGGACGGCACCACCGACATCACCCGCACCATGGCGGTCGGCGCGCCCACGGCCGAGATGCGCGACCGCTATACCCGCGTGCTCAAGGGCCACCTCGCCATCTCGCGCGCAGTCTTCCCGAAGGGGACGTCAGGCGCTCAGCTCGACGCCTTCGCCCGTGCCCCGCTCTGGCAGGCCGGGCTCGACTTCGACCATGGCACCGGCCATGGCGTCGGCAGCTATCTCTCGGTGCATGAAGGGCCGCAGCGGCTTTCGAAGCTTGGCACCACCCCGCTCGAGCCGGGCATGATCCTCTCGAACGAGCCCGGCTACTACAAGGAAGGCGCCTACGGCATCCGCATCGAGAACCTGATCGTGGTCGAGGAGCGCCAGATCCCCGGCGCCGAGCGCACCATGTACGGCTTCGAGACGGTGACCTGGTGCCCCTATGAGCGCGCGCTGATCGACCTCTCGCTGCTCGACGAAGGCGAGCTCGCCTGGATCAACGCCTATCACGCACAGGTCTGGAGCAATCTCGCCCCGCTGGTCGAGGGCGAAGCGAAGGCCTGGCTGGAGCAGGCGTGCTTGCCGTTGTGAGGGCCCCTTCTCCCCTCGGGGGGAAGGTCCGGCAGGGGACGAGGGAAGTACGACCGGGTGAGCCGCGGTTGAGCGCAGCGCTTCCCTTCCCTCATCCGTCAGCGCTTCGCGCTGCCACCTTCTCCCCCGAGGGGAGAAGGAAAGGCGCGCGTCACCCCCACAAATCCGTCGACAGATACTTCAGCCCGGAGTCGCAAACGATCACTGCGACCGTCTTCCCAACCTCAGCGCCGCGAAGCAGCTGAAGCGCCGCGGCGACATTCGCCCCGGCCGAGAAGCCGCCGAAAATGCCCTCATACCGCGCCAGCAGCCGCGTCGTCTCGCGCGCCTCCTCGCCGGTGACCTGCAGATAGCCGTCGACCGGCACGTCCCTCAAAAAGGCGAGCTCGGCCATCGAGTAACCACCGCCCTGGATCGGGTGGTCGGGCCTGGTGACCGCCTCGCCCGCGGCCGCAGCGGCGCCGGCCGGCTCGACGACATAGCAGCGCAGCGCCGGGCTGCGCTCCTTCAGCGCCCTAGTCACGCCGGCATAGCTGCCGCCCGAGCCGACGAAGTCGACGAACGCGTCGATCGCGCCGCCGCTCTGCTCCCAGAGTTCCGGCCCGGTGGTGCGGTAATGCGCCAGCCAGTTGCCGTCGCGGTGGAACTGGTCGGCCCGGAAGGCGCCGCGTTCCCTCGTGATCCGCTTCGCCTCACGGTCGACGAGCTCGAGATCGCCGCCCGAGACCTGTCCCGGCACCGAGCCCGGCAGTTGCTCGACCAGCACGACCTCGGCCCCGAGCGCCCGCATCATCCGGGCGCGCTCCTCCGAATTGCCCTTCGACATCACGGCGATGAAGGGATAGCCCCTGATCCCGCAGACGATCGCAAACCCGGTGCCCATATTGCCGGAGGTGAGCTCGACCACGGTCTGGCCCGGCTTCAGCGCTCCCGACGCTTCCGCCTCCTCGATGATGCCGAGCGCCGCCCGGTCCTTCTTCGAGAAGCCGGGATTGAGATAATCGAGCTTGGCGAGGATGGTCCCGCTGACGCCGAGATGCCGCGTCAGCCGGTCGAGGCGGACCAGCGGCGTATCGCCGATCGCCTCGACCACGGAATCCATCACAGAGCGCATGCGCATCCTCCCGGCTAGCCTCACGCCACCACCATGCGCAAGGCAACCACGGTCGCGACGCCGACGGCAACCACGCCGAGCAGCGGCAGGCGCATCGCCGCCAGGCCGCAGACCAGTGCGGCAGCAGTCTCCGGCCAGCCGGTCGCCAGCGCGCTCGGCGCGATAACCGCGATCAGCACGGCCGGCGGGATCGCGTCGAAGGCCGCCTGCGCCCGCGGCGACAGGTTGAGCCGGCCGACGAGCGCCAGCCCGGCGATGCGGGTGAGATAGGTCACCAGCGCCATGCCGAGGAAGGCGGCGAGATTGATCGGGTCTAGGCTCATTCGGCCGGGCTTTCGACAGGTTTGGCGGTGACCTCGCCGGCAGCGATCCAGGCGGCGGCGAGGCCGCAGAGCGCGCCTGCCAGCACATGCCAGGGTGGCCCGGCAAGCCTGTAGGCGAGCGCCGAGGCGATGCCGGCGGCCACCACCGTCCAGGCGGTGACGCGTCCCTTCCAGAAGGCAGCGGTCAGCGCGATGAACAGCGCAGTGAAGGCGAAGTCGGCGCCATAGCGCTTGGGATCGCCGAGCGCGGCGCCGATGATCGCGCCGGTGGTCGAGGTCGTCAGCCAGCCGAGCACGAAGGGCACGATCATGGCGAACCAGTAGGCCGGCGTGACCGGGTGGCTGCGCGCCCGCTTCTCTGCCAGCGCCCAGTTCTCGTCGGCCATATAGTAGAGCCCGCCGAAAAGCTGCGGCGTCGAGAAGCCCTTGAGCCTCGGCGCGATCGAGGCGCTCATCAGGATGTGGCGGGCATTGATCAGCGCCGTCGAGAACACCAGCGCGAAGATCGGCGCCGGGTGCGTCCAGAGCTCGACCGCAGCGAATTGCGCGCCGCCGGCGAAGACGAGCACGCTCATCAGGAAGACCTCGAACGGCGAGAGCCCCTTGCCGGCGGCAAGCGCGCCGAAGAGCAGGCCGATCGGCACGGCTGCGAGCGCAGCCGGCCAGATGTCGTTGAGCCCTGCGCGGGCTTCGTCTTTCCAGCTCATCTCTTGTCCATCAGCCGTGATGGGCGGCGCGGAAGACGCCCGGCGTCACGCCGAGCCTCGCCTTGAAGGCGCGGGTCAGATGCGCCTGGTCGCAGAACCCGGTGGCGGCCGCGACCGCGCCGGGGGATTCGCCGCGCCGCAGCCGCTCTCTGGCGCGGCGGACGCGGACATCGACGAGATAGGCATGCGGCGTCAGCCCGGTCTCGCGCCGGAAAGCCCGGATCAGGTGATGCCGCGGCAGGCCCGAGCGCTGAGTGAGATCGGCCAGCGACAGGTCCTCGTCATAGCGCTGCTCGAGCAGGTCCCTGGCCTGCGCGATCGGCCCGCGCTCGCGCCCGATCTCGCGGATGGAGAGATCGGCATGGCGCGACAGGCACCAGGCATAGGCACGCAGCAGGCCCTCCTCGCCGGCGAGACCGTCCCCGCCCTCCTCCAGCGCGCGATGCGCTTCGGAGAACAAAGCGGACCCCTCCGGGTCCTGCACGGTCGGCTCGGGGAAGAAAGGGGTTCCGATCGTCTCGTCGCCGGTCAGCGAGATCGCGACCTCGCGCATCAGCTCGATCGTCGGATAGGTCATCCGGTAGCGATAGCCGCCCTCGCTCGGCGCGCCATCATGGACGTCGAGCGGGTGGTTGAAGACGAGATCGCCGGTGCGAGCGAAAAGCGTGCGGCCTCGCGCATGCCAGAGCTCGCAGCCGGAGAGGATCGTGCCGACCGCATAGGTCTCGTGGGCGTGCGGCGAATAGGTATGGGTCGAGAACCGTGCCGACAGGCATTCCAGCCCGGAGAAACGCGCCGCCGTGAACAGGCGGGCGTGCTCGCCCGCTTGGAGCGGCATCTCCAGCAATGCTTCGCCTTGGCTGATCAGATCCATGGCGCAAGATAGAGCGGAACCGCGCCGTCATGTCTTGAAGAAAAGTGATGGCGACGATCACGCGACCGTCGCCAATTCTCGACCTCAGGGGCGCGGCGGCTCCTTGCCGGCGACGAGCACCAAGAGTGCGCCGGCGAGCGTCGCCACCGCCATGTAGCCGATCGGGCCGAGGCCTCCGACATGGTTGACCAGCAGGCCGCCGAGCACCGCGCCGCCCGCGATCGCGACCAGGAAGGCCGCCGTCACCAAGCCGCTCGCCGATTCGGCATGGTCGGCCGCGACGCGCACCATCCAGGTCTGGAAGCCGACCGGCGCGAAGCCGAAGGCGAAGCCCCAGAGCGCGACAGTGGCCCCGGCCACGATCGGCGACGCGCCGAACTGGAGCATGACCAGCGCCAGCACGCCGATCACCAGCGCGAAGGAGACGATCGCCAGCTTGACGCCACGCCCCGCGACGACGCCTCCAGCAAAATTGCCGATGACGTTACCCAGGCCATAGCCGAGCAGTACGATGGTGATCGCGGTGACCCCAAGCTGCGGGGCATGCTCCAGGAAGGGCCGAATATAGGTGAAGCCGGTGAACTGCCCGGAGATGATGACGAGCACCGAGATCAGCATCAGGCGCACGCTCGACCGCGAGAGCAGCACTCCCAGCGTGCCCAGCCGCGGCGCCGCCTGTGGCGGCAGCGGCGGCATCGTCGTCAGCAGCGCCAGCAGGGCGACGCCGGCCAGCGCGGCCGACAATCCGAAGACCATCCGCCAGCCAATCAGGGAATCGAGATAGGCACCGAGCGGCCCGCCGCCGATGAAGGCGGCCGAGACGCCGGCCGAGATTAGCGCCAGCGCCCGTGGCACGGACTGCGCCGGTACCAGCCGCAGCGTCAGCGCCGGCGCCATCGACCAGAAGCCGCCGAGCGCAAGGCCGAGCAGGAAACGCGCCGCCAGCAGCATGACGAAGCCGTTGGCCAGCGCCGTGACCAGGCTCGACAAGGCGAGAAGCGAGAGCAGCGACCAGAGCACCAGCCGCCTGTCGAAGCGGCTGGTGACGATCGGCGTGAAGATGGCAGCGGCGACGCCGACCAGCGAGGTCACGGTGACGGTCTGCCCGGCCGCGCCGACGCTGATCGAGAGATCGGCGGCGATCGAGGTCAGGACGCTGGCGGGCAGGAATTCGGCGCTGACCAGTGCGAACACGCCCGTGGAGAGAGCGAAGACCGCAGGCCAGGCGGCCGTGCGCTCTTCGGGGACGATGCCGACGAGTTCGGCATCGGCTGTGGCTGACAAGGAATCCGACATCGGATGCTCCAACGAACAGTTGAGCCCTCATCCTGAGGAGGCCCGAAGGGCCGTCTCGAAGGATGTTTCAGGAGGCTCCGGAGACATCTGGAGCATCCTTCGAGACGCCGCTCCTGACGGAACGGCTCCTCAGGATGAGGGCTGAGGAATGCATGGTTGCCAGAGAACTAGGCGTGACCAGCTGGAGGTTCCATGCTAGAAAACCCGCTATGCTTGACCAATCGTCCAGAAGATCGGGACCGGATCCGCTGACGGAGATGCTGCGCGGCCTCCGGCTCGAAGGCGTAGATTACGCCCGCTACCAGATGACGACGCCGTGGTGCCTGCTGTTCCCGGCCCAGCCGGCGGCACGCCTGCACTTCATGGCCGAGCAAGGCTGCTGGCTGCGCACGCCCGAGGGCGAGTGGTGCCGGCTCGAGCAGGGCGACGCCGTGCTGATGCCGCGCGGCGCCGAGCATGCGCTCGCCAGCGAGCCCGGCCTCTCGGCGACGCCGAACGGGCATTGCGCCTTCCAGCACTGCTGCGGCGAGATCGCCGAGGCACGCGGCGGCGGCGCCGGAGAAGGCAGTGGCGAAGCGACCTTGTTCTTCAGCGCGAGCCTCTGCTTCAACGTCGACGCCCAGCATCCGATGCTGCGGATGATGCCGGAGCTGATGTGGGTCCATGAGATGGCGGTGCACGAGCCGGCCATCCCCGCTTTGCTAACCACAATGGCTTGCGAGCTGACGCTCGATCGCGTCGGCGCCGGCGGCATCCTGACCCGTCTGGCGGATGTGGTCGCGGCCGCCCTGATCCGCTCCTGGGTCGAGCGCGGTTGCGGCAGTGCGACCGGCTGGGTCGCCGCCGCCCGCGATCCCGATATCGGCCGCGTCCTCGCCGCGATCCATCTCAGTCCGAGCGAGGACTGGACGGTCGATGCGCTCGCCAAGGTGATGCACGCCTCGCGCTCGGCTTTCGCCGAGCGCTTCGCCAGCGTCGTCGGCGAGACGCCCGCGCGCTATGTCGCGCAGGTCCAGATGCACCAGGCCAGGCAATGGCTGGTGCGCGACCGGATGCGCATCTCGGCGGTGGCCCGCCGTCTCGGCTACGATTCGGAGGCCTCGTTCAGCCGTGCCTTCAAGCGGGTGATCGGCAAGCCGCCAAGCCATTTCCGCAATACTGAGCCGCCGATCCGCGCGACGCGGCCGGTCGACGCCTCGCCACGAAGCCCAGCCGAATAGCCGCTAGCCGAGGAAGCTCAGTCAGCCAGCGCTTCGGCCAGGCCGCTTGGAGGCTCGGTGAGCGATGCGAAGCGCCCCTGCGCGAACAGTTCCTCGATGGTCTGCAGCGTCTTCGTGTAGTGCGCCACCAGCAACGCACAGGCGTCCGCGGCGGTGCCGTTCAGGACAACCTTCATCAGCGCCTCGTGCTCGCTCTGGCCGTTGCGCGGTGTGTTGCCGTAGGCGTGCGAGATCGAGATGTAGCGCGCCGCATGGTCGGCGAGGATGTCGCAGAATTCGATGAGCCAGGGCGAGCCGCAATTGGCGAGCAACGCCCGATGGAAATTGCGATGCGCATCCTCCCAGCCGGCCCGCTCTTCCGGCTTGTCGGACCGGAAGCGCGACAGGCGGTGCAAGGCGAGCACGATACCCTCCTCCCAGTGCTCGTCGCGATTGGCGATCGCCTCTTCGAGTGCCTTGGTCTCGAGCCAGCAGCGCGTACGCACCAGGACGCGCCAGTCGTCGAGTGCGATCGCGGGCACGGCGAAACCGCGCTGCTCGTAGCGCTCGACCAGGCGCTCCGCCGACAGGCGTGACAGCGCCTCGCGCACCGCATTGCTGCCGACGCCATAGGTCGCAGCGATCGGCTCTATCCGCAGCTTCTCGCCGGGGCGGAACTCGCCCTGGATGATGTCGCTGCGCAGCTTCTGGTAGACCGTCGTCGACAGCGTGGTCTTTTCGCTCGCCTTGGCCATGCGCGTTCTCGGTTTCAGGCCGCCGGGCGCGGCGTCTTCGTGGTGATGCTGTTACTCGAACGCTGCCAGAACACGAATCGGTATTGCAGCCACGATACCAGCCCGAACATGGCGAGCCCGAGCAGGCTGAGATAGATGATCAGCGAGAACACCCGCGGCGTGTCGAGCTGCGAGGCCGCGACGCGGATCAGTTCGCCAAAGCCCGCGCCGCCGCCAAGAAACTCGCCGGCGATCGCACCCGAGACCACGCTGATCGCCGCGATCTTCAGTCCCGTGAAGAATTGCGGCAGCCCGGTCGGGATCTTGAGCTTGACCAGGGTCTGCAAACGCGAGGCGCCGATGCTCTTGAACAGCATCCGTGCGTTCTCATCGGCCGCGTGCAAGCCCGCCGCCGTGCCGACAATGATGGGGAAGACCGAGATAAAGGCGGCGAGCGCCACTTTCGACATGATGCCGAAGCCGAGCCAGGCGACGAAGAGCGGCGCGAAGGCGAGCTTCGGCATGGTGTCGATCGCGACGATGTAGGGCATCACCGCCCGCTCGCCGAAGCTGGTCTCGCCGACCAGGATGCCAAGCGTGACGCCGATGGTCAGCGCGACGACGAAACCCCAGACCACCTCGCTCGCCGTGACCCAGAAGGCCGGCAGCATATAGTCGCCGGAGGAGAGGTTGCGGCCGACGAAGCCGATGTCGCGGATCGTGTCGGCCGGCGTTGGCAGGATCAGCGGAGAGACGATCCCCGATGCGGTCACGCCCTGCCAGAGGCCGAGGAAAAGCGCGAGCAGGCCGAGCATCGAGATCCAGCGCGGCACTTTCGAGGCGAACGAGACTTTCTCGGCCCAGACCGTGTCGGCGGGCACCGCCGCAGCCTGTTTGTCGACGACGTCGCTCACAGGAAGGCTCCCTTGTCGAGCAGGCCGCGGATCTCGCCGACATAGGCGCCGAATAGCGGCAGCGTCGTCATCTCGAGCGTGCGCGGCCGTGGCAGGTCGATGGCGATGCTGCGCACGACCCGGCCCGGCCGGGCCGACATCACATGCACGATGTCGGAGAGGATGACGGCTTCCGCGATCGAGTGCGTCACCAGGAAGGCCGAGGCGTTGCGCTCGCGGCAGATGCGCTGCAGCTCCATGTTCATGAAGTCGCGCGTGATCTCGTCGAGCGCGCTGAAAGGTTCGTCGAGCAGCAGCACGTTCGGCTCGGAAATCAGCATCCGACAGATCGCGGCGCGCTGCGCCATGCCGCCGGAGAGCTGCGAAGGATAAGTCGCCTCGAAGCCCTTGAGGCCGACGAGTTCGAGCAGGCTCCTGGCACGCGGCGCAGCGGCCTCGGCCGCGGCGCGCCCCTCGCGCACCTCGATCGGCAGCAGGATATTCTGCAGGGTCGTCCGCCACGGGAACAGCGTCGCCTGCTGGAACATCATGCCGATATCGGCGCGCGCCCCCAGCACCGGCGTCCCAGCCAGCATGACCCGCCCTTTCGAAGGCGGCGTCAGGCCGGCCATGATCTTGAGCAGAGTCGACTTGCCGCAGCCGCTCGACCCGATCACCGCGTGGAATTCGCCCTGGCGCAAGGTCAGGTCGACGCTCTCCAGCGCGACGACGCTTTCACCATAGACTTTCGAGACCCTGCTGAGCTCATAGACCGGCCGGGCGAGCTGCCCGGCCGCTTCGGCCGTCGCCAATGTCATTTCGGCGCGTTCCAGGCGGCGATCAGATCGTTGGAATAGGCCTTGCTGAGATCGTCGAGCGGCTTCTTGAGATCGCCCGAGGCGAGCAACGTCTTCTGCCACATCTCCCAAGCTTCCGGATTGTTGTAACCGAAGCCCTTGGTGGCATCGAGCGGCGCCGTCAGGCGGTAATAAACCTCCATCAGCGCCTCGGCGAAGGGCATGTTCTCCAGCTGCTGCGGATTTCCCATGCGCGCATGCTTCAGCACCGCCGCCTTGTTGGCAGGGTCGAGCCCGAACTTGGTGCCACGCACCAGCGCCCGGCCGAAGCGCTCCAGCATGCCACGGTTCTCGTCGAGATATTTGCGGGTGACGACATAGCCATTGCCGAAATAGGACTGGAAGCGCGGCGGTGTCAGCGAGCGCAGCTTGATCCCGCGCAGGCTCAGCGTGGCTGCACCGGCGGTGTCGGAGGCATAGGCATCGATCGCCTTCTGCATGAAGCCGGCGACCGCCATGCCGCCCTCGCCCACCGTGATGAACTTGTAGTCGGCGCCCTCCTTCATGCCCTCGGCATCGAAGATCGAGCGGACGAAGGCGACCTCGGCGCCATCGGCCGTGCCGACACCGATGACCTTGCCCTTGAGGTCGGTCGGCTTCTGGAAGGCGGAGGTCTCCGGAACCACGAGATTGAACTGGCTGCGGGTGAAGTAATTGTAGATGTAGACGAGGTCCTGACCGCGCTCGCGCGCCGCCATCAGCGGCCCCGGACCGGGATGGGCGAGCTGAGCCTGGCCGGCGAGCAACGCCTGGATCGCGGCAGCCGAGCCGTTGACGCTGCGCGGCGTGATCTTGAGCTTCTCTTCGGCGAAGTAGCCCTCGCCGATCGCGGAATAGAGCGCGAAATAGCCCAGCCCGCCCGGGCTCGGATAAACGATCGTCAACTCGTCCAGCGCCTGCGACAGCGCCTTGGGCGCCGCAAATGCGAAAGGCAGCCCCGCGGCCGCCGCCATGAACTGCCTACGTTCCATCCCGTTCCCCTTGGATTTCTAAACGCGAACTGGAGAACGATGCATCATCATGGGCGCATGTCAAATTAAATTCAGATTTTTTATCTCAAACAGAAAATATGCAGATTTATGTAGACTCCCGATTGGCGCGCCCTATGCTGGCTTCGTTCGCCAACCAGCCATGGCCGCTCGATGACCACGCTCGCAGATCTCGCTGTCCCCGCTCCGACCCTGCCGACCCTGCCGATCATCGGCTCCTCGGCCCGTTTTCCGGTCAGGCGGATCTATTGCGTCGGCCGCAACTATGTCGCCCATGTCCGCGAGATGGGCGGCGACGAGACGCGCGATTTCCCGCTGATCTTCCAGAAGCCGATGGATGCGGTCGTGCAGGATGGCGGCACGATCCCCTACCCGCCGATGACCGACGACTTCCATTTCGAGCTCGAGCTCATGGTCGCGATGAAGTCCGGCGGCTACAACATCCCGCAGGCCGAGGCGCTGTCCCACGTCTTCGGCTACGGCATTTGCCTTGACATGACCCGCCGCCGCCTGCTCAACACGCCCGACGGCCCGCGCATCCCCTGGGAATTGAAAAAGTCCTTCGACCATTCCGCGCCCTGTGGGCCGGTCTACCCGGTCGAGCAGGTCGGCCACCCCGCCTCTGGCGGCATCAGGCTCGAGGTCGATGGCGTCGCCCGCCAGGATTCCGACCTGTCGCTGATGATCTGGCGCACGCCGGAGATCATCGCCACCCTCTCGAACTACTATTCGCTGGAACCGGGCGACGTGATCATGACCGGCACGCCCCATGGCGTCGGGGCGGTGCTGCCAGGCAACGTCCTCGTCGGCAGCATCGAGACGCTCGGCTCGCTCACCGTCACGATCGGCGAGTCGGCGGTCGCGGCCTAAGGCGAAGCGCTCTATCGTTCGGCGATTCTCCCGCCAGCCGGACGACGTCGCGATGAGCATCCGCCAGCAACTGATCGAGCGCTTTTTCCGCTATCTTGCGGTCACCAGCCAGAGCGACATCCGCGCGACGACACTGCCCAGTACGCCGGGCCAGCAGCGCCTCGCCGAATTGCTGGCCGATGAATTGCGCGCGCTCGGCCTCGACGATGTCGTCATCGACGATCGCGCCACCGTCACGGCGCTGAAGCGCGGCACTGTCGCCTCCGCGCCCAGGATCGGCTTCATCGCTCATCTCGACACCTTCGACGCTGGCCTCTCGCCCGATATCCGCCCACAGCTCCTGCGCTTCGAGGGCGAGGACCTTTGCCTCAATCGCGAGCAGGACATCTGGCTGCGCGTCGCCGAGCATCCGCAACTCAGCGACTGGCAGGGTGCCGAGATCATCGCCAGCGACGGCACCAGCGTGCTCGGCGCCGACAACAAGGCCGCGATCACGGTGATCATGACCCTGCTCGCCAATCTCGGTTCGCAGGACAAGCATGGCGACATCGCGGTCGCCTTCGTGCCGGATGAGGAGATCGGCCTGCGCGGCGCCAAGGTCCTCGACCTCGCCCGCTTCCCTTGCGAATTCGCCTATACGATCGACTGCTGCGAGCTCGGCGAAGTCGTGATCGAGAACTTCAATGCCGGGAGCGCCGAGATCACGCTCACCGGCGTCAGCACCCATCCCATGTCGGCCAAGGGCGTGCTGGTGAACCCGGTGCT
The DNA here is from genome assembly GCA_035998995.1 of Allobosea sp. GTDB lineage: Bacteria > Pseudomonadota > Alphaproteobacteria > Rhizobiales > Beijerinckiaceae > Allobosea. The sequence continues at coordinate 2,719 of DASYHC010000133.1, read as the reverse complement.
GATGGCGCAGGATTTCATCAGCCGCTTCGATCGGGCGCAGACGCCGGAGAACACCGAGGGCCGCGAAGGCTATGTCTGGTTCAACGCCATCACCGCCAATGCCAGCGAGGCGAAGCTCGGCGCCCTGATCCGCGACTTCGACAGACAGAGCTTCGAAGCGCGCAAGCGCCGCATCGAGGAGGTCGCCGCAGAGATCGCCGCGCTCTATCCGACCGGCCGCGTCGAATGCGTGATCAGCGATACCTATGGCAACATCCATGACAGCCTCGGCGACGACCGGCGCCCGGTCGAGCTGCTCTTCGGCGCGTTGGAGGCGCTGCAGATCCGGAAGAAGCAGATCCCGATGCGCGGCGGCACCGATGGCGCGGCGCTCTCGGCCCGCGGCCTGCCGACGCCAAACTTCTTCACCGGCGCCTATAATTTCCACTCGCGCCACGAGTTCCTGCCGGTGCCGGCCTTCGAGAAATCCTACGAGGTCGCGCGCATGATCTGCACGCTGGCGGCGGGGCGAGCTTGATCCGGCAGCTCAGCGGGTGGTGAGGTTCCGGCCGGCGCTCGACGGGCCGAGCCTGCGCAGGCCTGCCGCCGATCGAGCGACGAGCCCGCCGAGCCAGCCTCTGAGAACGCCTGGCGTCGCAGCAATAGCCTCCCGACGCAGCCGCGCGCTTCTGCGGGCATAGAAATCGATATCGATCGATCCATTCGACCGACGAACGATCGTGTCGTCGAGCTCTCGCGCCATGACTTGCTCCCTTGCTCGTCATGGCCAACGTGGCGTGATGTGGATGGCCGCGCTTGGCGAGATGCTTGCGCTTTCCTTGTCTTTTCCCTGTTTTTCCGTTCGCGCACCCAGCCGCGATATCTCCGCGCGCCTCTCCCATGGTAAGCTCGTGCATGCGCTATCGCTTCGGAGCGTTCGAGTTGGTTCCGGAAACGCGGGAGCTCCTCGCGGCTGGACAACCACGCGCGATCGAGCCGCAGGTCTTCGACCTGCTGCATTACCTGGTTTGCGAGCGCGAGCGCGTCGTTTCGCAGGACGATCTGATCGCTGCGGTCTGGCATGGCCGGATCGTCTCGGATTCGGCGATCAGTGCCCGGATCAGCGCCGCTCGCGCCGCCATCGACGATGGTGGCAAGCGCCAGGACTGGATCCGGACAGTAGCGCGCCGCGGCTTCCGTTTCATCGGCCAAGTCGAGCAGGTGGATGCCGCACAGCAGGTTGCCAAGCCTGCCCCTTCTCCGGAAATGCCGCACCAGCGTGTCGCCTTCTGCCGCTCCCGCGACGGCACCCGCATCGCCTACGCGACCAGCGGGGCGGGCTATCCGATGGTCAAGGCCGGCCACTGGCTGACCCATCTCGAACATGATTGGCACAGCCCGCTCTGGCAGCCTCTGCTGTGCCAGCTCGGTCAACGCTTTTCGCTGATGCGCTATGACCAGCGCGGCAACGGGCTCTCGGACTGGTCAGTGGCGGATTTCTCACTGGAGCGCTTCGTCGAGGATCTTGAAGCCGCCGTCGACGCCGCCGGCCTCGCACGCTTCGTCCTCTATGGCACATCGCAGGGCGTCCCGATCGCGCTCGCCTATGCCCGGCGGCATCCGGACAGGTTGAGCCACCTCGTGCTGCATGGCGGCTTCGTCAAGGGTCGCCTGGTGAGATCAGGCGCCGACAGGGAGCAGGGGCTGGCGCTGCTCACCTTGATCCGGCACGGCTGGGGCAAGGCGAACAGCCCGTTCCTCAAGGCCTTCGCCACCTTGTTCATCCCCGATGGCAGCCGCGAGCAGATCGAATCCCTGGCCGATCTGCAGCGGCTGACCACTTCGGCCGACAATGCGGCCGCGCTTCGCTGGGCCATCGACCATTTCGACGTCTCCGACCTCCTCGCCGTGGTCGCGGTTCCGACCCTGGTGATCCATGCCAATGACGACGGCGTCCAGCCGCTCGACCAGGGCCGCGAGCTCGCTGCGCAGATTCCCGGCGCCGAATTCCTGCTGCTGGAGAGCCGCAACCACGTCATCGTGCCCGAGGAGCCGGCCTGGCCGGTCCTCTTCGACGGGATCGAGCGCTTCATCCTCGCCGCACCCGCTCCAGCCTGAGCCGGACGGCCCGTCTACCCGCCGACCAGCTCGAACCAGCCGGCCTCGTCGATCACCTTGACGCCGTGCTTGGCCGCGTCCTTGAGCTTGGAGCCGGCACCCGGCCCTGCGACCAGCAAATCGGTCTTCGATGAGACCGAGCCGGCGACCTTGGCGCCAAGCCGCTCGGCCATCGCCTTGGCCTCGTCGCGGGTCATGCGTTCGAGCGCGCCGGTGAAGACGACGATCTGGCCGGCCACCGGGCTGGATGACGCCACCGCCTCGAGCGGCTGCGGCGTCACCTCGGCAAGCAGCCGGGCGAGCATCTGCTGGTTGTGCTCCTCGGCGAAGAACTGCAGCAGCGCCTCGACCACGGTCGGGCCGACGCCGTCGATCGCGTCGAGCGCCGTGCGCTCCTCGCTCTCCGGGTTCTCGGCGGCGAGGCAGGCCGTCTGCAAAGCCTCGAACGAGCCGTAATGGCGCGCCAGCAGGCGCGCATTGGTCTCGCCGATATGGCGGATGCCGAGCCCGAAGATGAAGCGGTTGAGCGGGGGCTTGCGCCGGTCGTCGATTGCCTCGAACAGCTTCTTGGTGCTGGTCGCGCCGAAGCCTTCCTTGTCCTTCAGCTTCTTCAGGTTGGCAG